>NZ_JAVJQE010000010.1:0-287632 GCF_040218065.1 Marivibrio sp.
TCCATGACCAAGGTCCTCGAGGCGGCGGAAGAGGCCGGCCTCGTCGGCGACCGCATCACCCAGCGCGTCGGCGCCCTCACCCCGCGCGCAGAGCAGCTGCGCGGCGAGATCGACGACTTCCTGAAGGCGGGGTGAGGCGGGTCGTCCGCGCGCAGAGGCTGCGCGCGGACGGCGGCCGGATGGATTGGAGGCCGCGGGTGATCGCGTCGTTCTCTCGGTGCTGCGCGCGCACGACCTCTTCGCCCGTTGGGGCGGAGAGGCGTTCGTCGCGCTGCTGCCGCAGACCGACGGGTCCGGCGCGCTCGCCGGCGCCGAGCGCATCCGGCGCAAGATCGAGGCGAGCGCCGTCGCCGGCCCGGACGGCGCGCAGATCCCGGTGACCGTCAGCGTCGGCGCGAGCGTGCGGATCGGCCGCGAGGAGACGCTCTCGGACATGCTGCGCCGCGCCGACGCGGCGCTCTATCAGGCGAAGGCCGACGGCGGAAACCGATCGCGCGCCGGCTGATCCCGACGCCCCGCCCGGCGCCTGCGGCGCGATCCGGACTCGAGGCCTAGGCGCGGGGGACGTCGAGGCCGGCCGTGCGCGAAACCATCGACGCGCGCAGCCGGCATAGGCCGGACGGCGTCTAATCAGCGCAAATCCTCGGGAAACAACAACCGGCAAATGGCGGAGAGGGTGGGATGCCCCGCGCTCCAACCAACTGATTTAGATAGATTTTATACCGATCCTTAACGTTTCGCGCAAGGTTTTAGGCGCCGCTTTGTTCGGGCGCTCCAACGTCATCGGGTTTCGCTTCGGTGGCTTTGGCTTCACACGTCCGAATCTCGACGAGTAGCGGTCGATGAATGGTCCACGCGCCTACTTCGCATGCTGACCCGAAGCGGACGAGCCGCCTCATTTCTGCTTGCGGGTCTCTGGGAAGAGCCAGATCGCGAAGACCATGAAGACGCCGAGGCCGGCGATAACCCAGGGCGTATCGGTGAAACCGGCCGATTGCTGGAGACGGAATGCGCCTGCGGCCACCGCAAGCACGATGACGGAGAGGATGAGCTTGTATTTCGTAGGCATGGCTTTGTTCTCCTGTACGTCATTTACACCAAACCGCCGACCACCAGAACGCAGGCTGCGCAGGACAGCGTGATGGCCGCAGCGCGGCGGCCGGCCCCCGTCGACAGCGCCGCCATCACCCGGTCATGGATCGGCGGGGCGATTAGAAGTCCAAGGCCCGCCGCGATCAGCAAGGGCGCCCAGGGCCCTTGTGCGATCAGGACCGCCAAGGCGACCAGCAGAGCCGTCGCCGCCGCCCCATGGACGAGCGCGCCCCAAAGGCCCCCGGCCCGGGTGGCGCCGAATGCGACGCCCCCAAACGACGCGCTGAACCCGCCGATGGCGGCCGCGATCAGATCGAACGGCGACGCGGCGCCGAGAATGGCGATGTCTTCCATAACCGCAGCGATCGTCCTCTCGCTTGACAGCGCTGTGACCGACGATAAACATTCCAATGATATATTACACTGGAAGCGAGCCGGCGCAACCGTCGGCGCGGCCGCCATCAACGGGGGAAGGACAGACGCATGGCTGAAATCGGCGAGCGGAAGAAGCGAACCATCACGGAAATCCGGGACTCGAAGACCTCGGGCGAGAAAATGGTCTATACGTCGGTCCCCGATTACACCTCGGCGCGTTGGGCCGAGATGGCCGGCGTCGACGTCTGCGTCGTCGGCGATTCGCTCGCCATGGTCGCGCACGGCCATCCCAGCACCATCCCGGCGACCATGGAGATGATGGTGATGCACGCGCTGGCCGTGCGGCGCGGCGCGCCGAACACCTTCACCCTCGGCTGCATGCCCTATCAAAGCTACAACTCGGTCGATCGCGCGCTCGTCAACGCCACGCGCTTCATGCAGGAGGCCGGCTGCGACGCCGTCAAACCGCAGGGCGGCAAGAGCCAGGCCCACATTCTCCGGGCCCTGGTCGACGCCGGCATTCCCACCGCCTCGCACATCGGCTTGACGCCGCACACCATCGCCATGTTTGGCGGCTTCAAGATTCAGGGACGCACCGCAGAGGCGGCTATGAAGATCTTGGAGGACGCGTTGGCGATCGAGGATGCGGGTTGTTTCATGCTGGAGTTCGAAGCGGTTCCTGCGGCCATCGCCGAGGTGATCTCCAAGCAGCTTGAGATCCCGACCATCGGGATCGGCGCCGGGGCCGGCACGGACGGGCAGATTCTGCTCTCCTACGACCTGCTGGGCGTCTTCACCGACTTCAAACCGAAATTCACCAAGCGATACGCCAACCTGACCGAGGTCGCGGTCAAGGGACTGTCCGAATATGTGCGCGAAGTGAAGGAAGGCCAGTTCCCCGACGAGGACCACAGCTATGCGGTCAATGAGGCGGAGCTGGAAAAGTTTCAGGGGCTGGTCGAGCGGCGCAAGCAGTTGTAGGTAAGAGTACACTACCTGCACGCAGATCTGCGACCGGAAGAGCGCCCATGACGACCGCGAGCATCCTCGACGAACTTGAACCCGCCCAGGATGCGAAGACCAGTCTGACGCAGAAGGCGTATCGGCGCATCGAGGAAATGATCGTCACCCTTCAGCTGAAGCCGGGTGAGGTGCTCTCAGAAGCCGCGTTGGCCGAACAGCTGGGGATCGGCCGAACGCCTATCCGCGAAGCGCTTCAGGCGCTGGGGCGCGAAGGGCTCGTGGTGATCCTGCCACGCCGCGGCATTCTGGTGAGCGAGCTGGACGTCCAGCGGCAGTTGAAGCTGCTGGAGGTTCGCCGCGAGTTGGAGCGTTTGATGGCGCGCAAGGCCGCGCGGCGCGCCCGCCCCGACGAGAAATCGGCCTTCATCGAGATCGCGGAGGGCATGCGCGCCGCGGCCAAGAGCGCCGACGAGCTGGCCTTCATGCGCTATGACCGCCATCTCAATCTGCTGCTCTGTAGGGCCGCGCGGAACGAGTTTCTAGAGAACGCGATGGCGCTGACCCACGGCCTGTCGCGCCGCTTCTGGTTCCAGCACCACAAAGAAGTCGGCGACCTGCCGCTGTGCGCGACCCTGCACGCCGGTCTCGCGGAGGCGGTCGGCCGGGGCGTCGAGGCGAAGGCCGCCGACGCCAGCGACCGGCTCCTCGACTACGTCGAGAGCTTCACCCGCAAGACCCTCGACACGCTCGGCTGAGCCGCCGGCGCCGTCGCCCGCGCCGCCGGTCAATCGCGCGTCTTCCTCTTTCCAGCAAAACTCCTATGCCGCGTCCGGTCTTCGATCGCGCTTGCGCATGGAATCTGTTCCGCATACAGTAAATATATCAGTCATACATAAAAAAAGTATGACGCGGCCCGCATGACGCATCGGCCGCATGGCTGACAGGCACGCGTCCGCAAGAGGCGCTGTCTCGAACAGGGGGGAGTGACGGTCCGATGAAGACCTATCGTGGCGATCGCACGCTGGACGGCGTCCAGGTCACCGTTGACGGCGTCGAGTTGGACCCGCGCTTCGATCTGAAAACCCTGTCCGACATGGGCTTCGAGTGGAGCTATGAAGGCGACGCGCCGGCGCAGTTGGCGCTCGCCCTGCTCGCGGACCATCTCGGCGACGATCAGGCGGCCTTGGCGCAGACCGATGCGTTCATGCGCCACGTCGTCGCCAACTTCAATAACGAGTGGGAAATGACCAGCGAGGACGTCGATGTCGCCCTCGCCAACATTGCGCGTCTATGACGCGGACTCGCGTCGGACGCCCCGCCGAACGATCAAAAGAATAGGGAGAAACGCGATGAACATGGTGAAGAAGTTGACAGGTGTCGGCGGCGCGCTGGCGCTCGCTCTATCGCTGGGCGCCGGCTCGGCGGCCGCGCAGGAGCATTCCTTCAAGATGGCGACAGGCTGGGGCGGCGGTCCGCTGATGGAGATCGGCGCCCAGGCCTTCGCCGACAAGGTCGCGGAGATGTCTGACGGCCGCATCGAGATCGAAGTCTTCCCCGGCGGCACGCTGGGCCCGGCGCTGAAGGTCTCCGAGACCGTCCAGCAGGGCGTCGCTGACATGGGGCACACCTGGATCGGCTATGACTGGGGCGTCGATACGACGGCGGTTCTGTTCGGCGGCTTTGCGGGCAGCTTCGACAGCGAACGCATGCTGCACTGGCTCTACCGCGCCGGCGGCGCCGAGATGCAGGCCGAATGGCGGGACGAGACGTTCAACCTGGTCTCCATGCCGCTGTTTATCCGCACTTCCGAGGTCTTCCTGCATTCGCGCAAGCCGGTGAAGTCGCTTGAGGATCTGCAGGGGCTGAAGCTGCGCACGGCGGGCGCCTGGCTGCAGATCTCCGAAGGCATGGGGGCCGCGCCGGTTACGATGCCCGGCGGCGACGTCTATCCCGCCCTCGAACGCGGCACGATCGATGCGACGGAGTGGGGCACGCTTTGGGAGAACGTGTCCCCCGGCTTCCATCGGGTCACCAAGTACGTGATCATCCCGGGCGTTCACCAGCCGACGGCCCCTTTCGAATTGGTGATCAACAAGGACGCCTGGGGCGAACTCTCCGAGGCTGATCAGAAGCTGATCCGCGATGCGGCCTTCCTGACGACGATGAATTCCTGGCTGACGATCGGGCAGGAGGACGCCAAGGCGCTCGAATTCTTCCGCGCCCAGGGCAACGAGATCATCGAGCTCGATCCCGAGGTCCAGTACGCCGCGCGTGAAGCCGGCATGGCCTGGGCCGAAGAGCAGGCGGCCGCCAACGAGTGGTTCTCGAAGGTGCTCGTCAGCCAGCAGGAGTTCGACAATCTCTGGGCGGACGCCGGCCGCTACCGCAATGTGAAGGTGCGCGGTCGGGAGTAAGGTCTTCGATCCGGGCGGCGGGGGCTCCGAGCTCCGCCGCCCGGATTTTCTGCATGCGACGGATTGGGGCGGCCTGCGGCCGCCGGTTGCGTATCGCCTCGCCGTCCTCTTCCCCCGCCATCTCAGCAGCCGAGGCGCCGGACCATGAAGGCGATCGTCACGACCATTGAGCGGATTACCGAGAGCGTCGGCTTCCTGACGGCGCTCGTCATCATCCCGCTGGTCCTTGCGACCTGCTATGAAGTCTTCTCACGCTATCTCTTCAACGCGCCGACGACTTGGGCGTTCGAGCTCGGCTACATTCTGACTGGGACGCATTTCCTGCTGGGCGGCGCCATCACGCTGCTGCGCGGCTCCCACATCCGGATCGACCTGCTCTACGCCAATTTCAGCCCGCGGACGAAGGCGGCCGTCGACATGACGCTGTACCTCTTCCTGCTGCTGCCGTTCCTCGTGATGCTGTGCGACTCCCTGGGCGATTACGCCCTGCGCTCCTTCGAGACGGGCGAGCGAACCGGGCAGTCGTCCTGGAACCCGCCGATCTGGCCGTTTCGCGCCGTCATAACCTTCGGGTTCGCGATGTTGGCCCTGCAGGTCACGGCCGAAATCCTGAAATGCGCCGCAATCCTTCGGGGGCGGCCGATCACCACCGACCGGGCGGAGGGCTGAAGCCGTGGAAGCGTTGTTGATGTTCCCGGCGCTGTTCGCGCTGATCTTCCTCGGCTACCCGGTCGCCTTTTCGTTGATGGGGGTCGCCTTTGTCTTCGGCCTGCTGACGTTCGGCGACGCCGCCTTCTTCCAGTTCACCCAGAAGATCGAGGATCTGGCGAGCAACTTCGTGCTGGCGGCCGTGCCGCTCTTCGTCTTCATGGGCTCGATGCTCGAGCGCTCCGGCATCGCCGAGCGGTTGTTTGAGGCGGTGCACCTGTGGACCAAGCGCCTTCCCGGCGGTCTGGCGATCGGCACCGTCATCATGTGCATCATCTTCGCGGCGTCGACCGGCGTGATCGGTGCGACGGAAACGGTGGTCGGCCTCCTCGCGATCCCCTCGATGATGCGGTACAACTATTCGAAGTCGCTCATCTCGGGGACGATTTGCGCCGGCGGGTCGCTCGGCACGATCATTCCGCCCTCCGTCGTCGTGGTCATTTTGGGGCCCGTCGCCGACGTGTCGATCGGCGACCTGATGGTCGGCATGATCTTCCCTGGCCTGATCCTGTCGGCCCTCTACATCGCCTACATTCTCGGCCTGTGCATCATCCGTCCCGAGAGCGCGCCGCGGATCACGGACGATGCGGACGACCCGCCCTTCGCGGCCAAGATCGCGATCACCGTTAAGGCGTTGGTCCCGCCGCTGTTGATGATCTTCGCCGTGCTCGGCTCGATCATGATGGGCTGGGCCGCCCCGACGGAGGCCGCGGCGCTCGGCGCGCTCGGCGCTTTCATCCTGACGGTCGCCTATGGTCGTTTCTCGCTGAAAACCTTCTGGGAGGCGATCGTCAAGACGCTGCTGATCACCTCGATGATCATGATGATCCTGCTCGGCGGCAATCTCTTCACCGGCGTCTTCGCAGGCGCAGGCGGCATGGGCGTGATGCGGGACCTCATCGGCGCGGTCGATCTCGGGCCATGGGCGCTCCTCTTCCTGTTCCTCGCCCTGGTTTTCATCGCGGGCTTCTTCCTGGAGTGGATCTCGATCCTGCTGATCTTCGTGCCGCTCTTCATGCCCTTCATCAACGACGCCTGGGCGGCGACGGGCTACGGCGCCTATTTCGATCCGGTCTGGTTCTGCATGCTGCTGCTGATCATGATCCAATCCAGCTATCTCACGCCGCCGATGGCGCCGGCGATCTTCTATCTGCGCGGCATCGCGCCGAAGGAGATCACGCTGAAGCACATGTACCGCGGCGTCGTGCCGTTCCTGGTCATTCAGGTGATCGCTTTGGGCGTCGTCATGGCGTTCCCGGAAACGGCGCTGTGGCTGCCCGACCAACTGCTTGGGTTCAACTGACGGGGCATCGAAAGGAGAGTTGGCCATGACGCCGGAAGAGATCCTGTCCACACCCGCGAGGATTCTGTCCCAGGCCGAGCGCGAGGCCTATTTCGACAAAGGCTATCTGCTGGTCGAGCGCGCGGTCGAACAGGAATGGCTGGAGGCCTTGCGCCGCTCGGTGGACGCCCTGGTGGAGCGCAGCCGTTCGGTGACGCGCTCGGACTCGGTGTTTGATCTCGAGGCTGACCACAGCGCCGATACGCCGCGGCTGCGCCGCGTCTCGAGCCCGTGCGACGAAGATCCGGCCTTCTGGCAATTCCTCATCCGCTCGCGCGTCGGCGAGATCCTGCAGGACGTGCTGGGACCCGACGTCAAGTTCTACCAGTCGAAGCTCAACTTCAAATGGGCGCATGGCGGGGCGGAGGTTAAGTGGCATCAGGACGCGCCCTTCTTCCCTCACACCAATGATGCGGTGCTCACCTGCGGGCTCTATCTGCACGACTGCGATCTGGATCAGGGGCCGCTCGCCGTGATTCCCGGCAGTCACAAGGGGCCCGTCTTCAGCCATTACCGCGAGGACGGAAGCTGGAGCGGCGACATCCAGCCAACCGATCTACCGCAGGTCCACGCCGGGGCGGCCGAGTATCTGCACGGGCCCGCCGGGTCGATCACGCTGCACAATTATCGCGCGGTTCACGGCTCGAAGCCGAACAACTCGCCGCGCGGTCGGCCGCTGCTGCTCAATGTGGTCTCGGCGGCGGACGCCATGCCCTTCACCTTCAATCCGCTGCGCTCGCAATACGCCCAGCAGATTATCCGCGGTCGACCGGCCAGAGAGGCCCATCTGCTGGGCGGTCGACGCGAGCTGCCGCCGGATTGGAGCGGCGGCTACACTTCGATCTTCGCCACGCAGCAGAGCGATAAACCCGCAGCCGAGTAGGGTGAACGGCAGTGGTCGGCTTGCATCACGCTTGATCTATCTGTAATATATCAGATGGGGCGGCCGAATTCAGGGCCGCCATCTGTTGGAAGGAGCGTTTCGATGGAGCTTCAGACGAGCCCGATGACCGACCGCCAGCGCGGCTTCCGGGAGGAATACCGCCGCCGCATCGCGGGCTGGTACAATGGGTGGCTGCACGTCGCCGTGATCTACACGATCGGCGCCGCCGCCTTTTATATCTATGTGGCGAACATCTCGAACGTGATGTGGTGGGAGTGGATCACTATCCCGGTCGTCTTCCTGATCTGCAACATCTTCGAGTGGTTTCTGCACCGCCACGTCATGCACCGCCCGCTGAAGTTCCCGGGCATGCGCGCGATCTATAGCCGGCACACGCTGACGCATCACCAGTTCTTTACGGACTCCGAGATGCGCTTCGCCGGCGAGAAGGATTGGCGCGTCACCTTCTTCCCGCCCTACGCGCTGGTCGTCTTCATCCTGATGTCCATTCCGGGCGCAGTCGTCGTCGGATGGCTGATCTCGCCGAACGTCGGCTGGCTGCTGATGTGCACGACGACGGGCATGTACCTGATCTACGAGTTCATGCACTTCTGCTGTCATGTGGAGGAGAACTGGTTCGTGCGCAATACGCCCTTTGTGAACACCATCCGGCGCCATCACACGGCCCATCACGATCAGTCGATCATGATGGAGCGCAACATGAACCTGACCTTTCCGATCGCCGATTGGTTGTTTGGGACGTCAGATCTCGATCGCGGGCTGCTGGGGCACATCTTCAACGGCTACAGCACGAAGTATGTCCGGACCGACATGCGGAAGACTTCCCGAACCCCTCGCGCCGAGCAGACTCCGTCCTCTTCGCCCGGCGCCGCTGCACCGGCGCACTGACACACCTTGCATATGTTCCCGACGCCCTAGGCGCGCGCCTGACCGGCCCCACTGAGTGGTCCGCTTTGATTGTTAGTGCATTGTCGCCTCCTGCGCCACGGCCGTCCGGAGGTGGAGCGAAGCGGAGCCGGAGGGCGGCCATGGCGCGGGCGCGGCCTCCGGCGCCGGAGGGCGATAGCCAAGAGCGCTGTGCCGCCTGGTCGTGTTGTAGTGCCGTCGCCAGGCTTCAATCAGGATCCTCGCTTCCTTGAGACTGTAGAATATCTCCCCGTTCAGCAACTCGTCGCGCAGCGATCCGTTGAAGGACTCGCAGTAGCCGTTCTCCCAGGGTGATCCCGGCGTGATGTAGAGCGTCCGGCCGCCGACCGACGCCAGCCAGCTCTGCACAGCCTTCGCGATGAACTCAGGGCCGTTGTCTGATCGGATATGCGCGGGCGGTCCTCAAGTGATGAACAGGCCGGCGAGCGCGGTCAGCACATCCTCGCTCTTCAACCGCCTCGCCGTCGGCAAGGCCAGGCACTCCCGGCTCGCCTCGTCCAGGATCGACAGGATCCGGAACTTCCGCCCGTCATGCGTTCTCCCTTCGACGAAGTCGTAGGACCAGACGTGCCCTGGATACTCGGGACGAAGCCGGATGCAGGAGCCGTCATTCAGCCAGAGCCTGGAGCGCTTCGGCTGCTTCTGCGGAACCTTCAATCCCTCGCGACGCCAGATCCGCTCGACCCGCTTCCGGTTCACACGCCATCCAGCCTCCCGCAGCAACGCCGTCACGCGGCGATAGCCTTAGCGACCGTACCGTCGCGCCAGAGCGATGACGTCTTCCGTGAGCGCGGCCTCGTCGCCGGCCCCGCACGGCGTCTTGCGCTGCGTCGAGCGATGCTGTCCGAGCACACGGCAGACCCGCCGCTCGGAGACAGTTATCACCGCTTTGATATGCTCGATGCAGCGCCTGCGCTTGGGCGGGGCTCAGAAGTTTCCCCGGGCGGCCTCCTGAAGGATCAGCTTGTCGAGCGTCAGATCCGAGACCGCTCGCCGTAGCCGGGCGTTCTCCTTCTCCAGATCCTTCATCCGGCGCGCCTGGTCCATCTTCAGGCCGCCATACTCTTTGCGCCACCGATAATAAGTTTGCTGCGTGACGCCGATCCGCCGACAGGCGTCGGCGACCGCCCCGCCCTGCGCCAGGACGATCTCCGCCTCGCGCAGCTTCCCAATGATCTCTTCAGGCTTGTGACCCCGCGCCATTCCAATCCTCCTGCATGGTCCGAATTATCATAATCCATGAACCACTCAGAAGGGGGCAGCTCAATTTGAGCGACTTCGTACCACCTCTTTGCACCAACAGCAATTCCGGTAGGTGGCTGACTATCAACACTTTTTTGGTTTCAATAGCTTGAAGGATGTATGGCGGAGAGGGTGGGATTCGAACCCACGGTACGCTTGCGCGCACAACGGTTTTCGAGACCGCCCCGTTCGACCGCTCCGGCACCTCTCCGCAGAAGTCCGACATCTTGGAGGAGGGGGTTTCACCCTCGTCGAACGGCCGGCGGGTAGGCCCGCCGGATCGGCGCGGAACCTAATCATGGGGCGGGCGCGTGGCAAGCCCCTAAAAAACCGCTCGCGCGGCCGGCGCGGCGAGCGCGGATCGGGCGTTGACTTGGGGGCGCCGATCCCTATAGTGCCGCCGGTTCGCGCCGGGGAGACTTGGGCGCGATCTGTGACTGGTGCGCAGTCCGAGGCCTGAGTACCGATGCGATCCGCGATCCTGAAGGATGCGGCGATCGCCGGGAAAGTCCGCTTCCCCCGGAAAACCGCCGGGGGCCTTGCAAAGCGGCGCCGCAGGGCGCGTGGAGAATGATGGGAAGGCAGCCCATGTTCGCTGTAGTGAAGACTGGCGGCAAGCAGTACCGCGTCGCCAAGGATGATGTGATCAAGGTCGAGAAGCTCGACGCCGACGAAGGCGAGATCGTGGCCCTCGACGAGGTTCTGATGGTCGGCGGCGAGGGGGAGCCCAAGGTCGGCTCGCCCACCATCGCCGGCGCGGTGGTCGAAGCGGAGGTCGTGCGCGCGGAGCGCACTCGGAAGATCATCGTCTTCAAGAAGAAGCGCCGTCAGAACTACCGTCGCAAGAAGGGTCACCGCCAGCATCAGACGGTGCTGAAGATCGTCGAGATCTCGCTGGACGGCCCGAAGCAGTCGGGCAAGACGGCCAAGAAGGCTGACGCCAAGGTCGAGGCCCCGAAGAAGGCCGAAGCCAAGAAGGCCGAAGCGAAGAAGGCGGAGACCAAGAAGGCGGAGGCCAAGAAGGCCGAGGCCAAGAAGACGTCGAAGAAGGCCGCGCCGAAGAAGGCGGCGGCCAAGAAAGCGGCGGCGAAAAAAGCCGGCGACGAGTAAGGAGACAAGGTCATGGCGCATAAAAAAGCAGGCGGCAGCTCCCGCAACGGGCGCGACTCAGAGGGTCGGCGTCTCGGCGTGAAGAAGTTTGGCGGCGAGCATGTGCTGGCCGGCAACATCCTGGTTCGTCAGCGCGGCACCAAGTTCCACCGCGGTGAGAATGTCGGCATCGGCAAGGACCACACCCTCTTCGCGCTGGTCGAAGGCCGCGTGACCTTCAAGAAGACGCGCGAGCGGACCTTTGTCTCGGTCGCGCCGCTCGAGGCCGCCGCCGCGGAGTAAGGCCGGCCCCGAGACGACCAAGTTATGGGGAGAGGGGAGCGGTCCGGCCGTTCCCCTTTTTCCGTTTGAGGCCCCGACGCCCCCGAGGCGCCCGGCGCCGGGACGAGCAGTGAAGGCGCAACTCCCATGAAGTTTCTCGACGAAGCCAAGGTGTTCGTAAAAAGCGGCGACGGCGGCGCGGGCTGCGTCTCCTTCAGACGGGAGAAATACGTCGAATTCGGCGGCCCCGACGGGGGCGACGGCGGGCGCGGCGGCGACGTGGTCGTCGAGGCCGTCGGCGGTCTGAACACGCTCATCGACTACCGCTATCAACAGCATTTCAAGGCTAAGCGCGGCCAGCACGGCATGGGCGGCAACCGCACCGGCGCCTCGTCCGATCCCGTCGTCCTGAAGCTGCCGGTCGGCACGCAGATCCTCGACGAGGACAAGGAGACCGTGCTGGTCGATTTGACCGAGCTCGGCCAACGCGTCGTGCTGGCGCGCGGCGGCGACGGCGGCCGCGGCAATTCGGCCTTCAAGACCTCCACCAACCAGGCGCCGCGCCGATCGGACCCCGGTTGGCCGGGCGAGGAGATGTGGATCTGGCTGCGCCTGAAACTGATCGCCGACGCGGGCCTGGTCGGGCTTCCCAATGCGGGCAAGTCGACCTTCCTCGCCGCCGCCAGCCGGGCCAAGCCGAAGATCGCGGATTATCCCTTTACGACGCTGCATCCCCAGTTGGGCGTCGTCGGCGTCGACGGGCGGGAGTTCGTGCTGGCCGACATTCCCGGCCTGATCGAAGGCGCGCATGAAGGCCACGGGCTGGGCGACCGGTTCCTCGGCCATGTCGAGCGCTGTCGCGTGCTGCTGCATCTGATCGACGGGACCGACGAGAAGGTGGCGGAGTCGTACCGCACCATTCGGCGCGAACTCGAGGCCTACGGCTGCGGCTTGGCCGAGAAGCCGGAAATAGTTGGCCTCAACAAGACCGACGCCTCGATTCCCGAACTGGTCGACGAGCAGATCGCCGAACTCCGCGCCGTGACCGACGCGCCGATTTTCGCCCTGTCCGGCGCGACCGGCCAGGGCGTGAAGCCGGTGCTGCACGCGCTTGCCGACGCGGTCCGCGCGGCCAAGGCGGCCGACCCGGCCGACGAAAGCGAGGCGACGCTCGCGACCGAGGACGAGATCGAGGCGGAAGCCGAGGCCGCGCGCGCGGAGGGCGGGGCGCCCGCCTGGACGCCTCTCGACTGACCGGCGGAAGGATCCGTGATGGGCGCAGTTGAAACCGGGGCGGGCGCGGCGAAACGGATCGTCGTCAAGATCGGCTCCGCCTTGCTTGTCGACGATGCGACCGGCGCGATTCGCCAGGATTGGCTGGATGCGTTGGCCGACGACGTGGCCGCGCTGAAGGCGCAAGACCGGGAGGTGCTGATCGTCTCCTCCGGCTCGATCGCCGCGGGACGGCGGCTTTTGGGCCTGTCGCGCGGCGCCTTGAAGCTGGAGGAGAAACAGGCGGCCGCCGCCACCGGCCAGATCCGCCTCGCCCACGCCTATCAGACGGCGCTCGCCCGGCGCGGGGTCACGGTGGCGCAAATCCTGGTGAGCCCGGCGGATACGGAAGAGCGTCGGCGTCATCTGAACGCCCGCAACACGATTTTGCAGCTCTGCCGGTTGGGCGCCGTCCCGGTCATCAACGAGAACGACACGGTCGCGACCGCCGAAATCCGCTACGGCGACAACGACCGGTTGGCCGCGCGGGTCGCGACGATGGTGAGCGCCGATCTGCTGGTGCTGCTTTCCGACATAGACGGGCTTTACAGCGCCGATCCCCGCCGGGATCCGACCGCCCGCCATATTCCGGAGGTGCCGGCGATCACGCCTGAGATTCTCGCGATGGCGGGCGACGTCGCGCTGTCCAGCGAACAGGGCGGGCTGTCCACCGGCGGCATGAAGACGAAGCTGGACGCCGCGCGCATCGCCGTCGCCGGCGGCTGCGCCATGGCGATCGCCAAGGGCTGGGACGCGCATGCGCTGAGCGCCTTCGCCGCCGGCGGGGCGCGCGCGACCTGGTTCCGCCCCCAGACTGAGCCGCTGACGGCGCGCAAGCGCTGGATCGCCGGCGCGCTGAAGCCGATCGGCGCGATTACCGTCGACGCCGGCGCGGCTGCGGCGCTCGCGCGGGGCAAGAGCCTGCTGCCCGCCGGCGCGCTCGGCCTCGAGGGCGCCTTCGAGCGCGGCGATCCCGTCCGCATTCTAGGCCCGGACGGCGCGCCGCTGGCCAAGGGCCTCGCCGCCTATTCGGCCGAGGACGCGGCGCGCATCCTCGGCCGGAAGACGACGGAGATCGGCGAGATCCTCGGCTATGTCGGGCGGGCGGAGCTGGTGCACGCCGACGATCTGGTGCTCGACGGCGCCCCCGGGCGCGGCGCGCGTGCAGGACGCGCCGCCGTTGCCCCCGACGGCGCCGAGAGCCTAGAGTGACCGCCGGTTGGAAGGAGAAAGAGCGATGAGCGACGCCGCCCTGGCCCCGATGGAGGATGCGACGCCCGACGCCGCCGCCGCGGCGATCGAGACGGAGGTGCGCGCCATCGGCCGCCGCGCGAAGGCGGCGGCGCACGCCTTAAGCCTCGCCGATCCGGCTGCGAAGACGCAGGCGCTGCACCGCGCCGCCGCCTTGGTGCGCGAGCGGTCGGCCGACATTCGCGCCGCGAACGAGAGGGATATGGAGTTCGCCCGGGCCAAGGGCTTGAGCGAGGCGATGCTGGATCGCCTGCTGCTGACGGCGGAGCGAATCGAAAGCGTCGCCGCCGCGGTGGAGGCGACGGCCGATCTGCCCGACCCGGTCGGCGTCGTGACCGACGCCTGGGACCGCCCCAACGGGTTGAAGATCGAGCGCGTGCGCACGCCGCTCGGCGTCGTCGGCGTGATCTATGAGAGCCGGCCGAACGTGACCGCGGACGCAGGCGCGCTGTGCCTCAAGGCCGGCAACGCGGCGATCCTGCGCGGCGGTTCGGAGAGCCTCAACAGCTCGGCCGCGCTGGTCGCCTGTTTGTCCGACGCGCTGCAGGAGGCGGGCCTGCCGGCCGACGCCGTGCAGATGATCCCCACCCGCGACCGGGCTGCGGTCGGCGCCCTTCTCAGGATGAGCGATTGGGTCGACGTCATCGTGCCCCGCGGCGGCAAGTCGCTGATCGAACGGGTGCAGCGGGAGGCGCGCATGCCCGTCTTCGCGCATCTGGAGGGGCTGTGCCACGTCTATCTGCATGAGGGCGCCGATCCGAGGAAGGCGCGGGAGATCGCGCTCAACGCCAAGATGCGGCGCACCGGCGTGTGCGGCGCGGCCGAGACGCTGCTGGTCGACCGCGCGATCGCCGGCGATCTGCTGCCCGCGGTCGCCGCCGACTTGATCGCGGCGGGCTGCGAATTGCGCGGCGATGCGGCCGCCCGCGCGCTCGTTCCCGACATGCAGGCGGCGAGCGAGCAGGATTGGTTCACCGAATATCTGGCGCCCATCCTGTCGGTGCGCGTCGTCGACGGGCTGAGCCAGGCGATCGAGCACGTCAATCACTACGGATCCCACCACACCGATTCCATCGTGACGGAGGACGCGACCGCGGCGGAGGCCTTCCTGAAGCAGGTCGACAGCGCGATCGTGATCCACAACGCCTCCACCCAGTTCGCCGACGGCGGCGAGTTCGGCATGGGCGCGGAGATCGGCATCTCCACGGGCCGGATGCACGCCCGCGGACCGGTGGGGGCGGAGCAGCTCTGCAGCTTCAAATACCGCGTCCGCGGCGCCGGTCAGACGCGACCCTGAGGGCCGATTCCGCCTTGTTCGACCCCTCCGACGATTGGTTCCGGGCAACCGCCGGCCCCACGGGCGGGCGCTTGAAGATCGGCCTGTTGGGCGGGTCGTTCAATCCGGCCCATGACGGCCATCGCTACATCTCCGAACAGGCGCTGAAGCGCCTGCGGCTCGATCAGGTCTGGTGGCTGGTCTCGCCGCAGAATCCCTTGAAGGCGCGCGAGGGCATGGCGAGCCATGCGGAGCGCATGGCCTCCGCCCGCGCGGTCGCGCGCCATCCGCGCATCCGGGTGAGCGACATCGAAAGCCGGCTGGGGGTCGCGCACACGGCCGAGGTGCTGGCGCGCCTGCAACAGCGCCATCCGCGCTGCCGTTTCGTCTGGTTGATGGGCGCTGACAATCTGGCGACCATCCACCGCTGGCGGAACTGGCGCCAAATCTTCATGCGCGTCCCCATTGCCGTTTTCGCGCGTCCGTCCTATGATTCGAGGGCGTTGGCCGGGTTGGCGGCCACGCGGTTCCAGGCGGCGCGTCTGCCGGAGCGCAAGGCGTCGTCGCTGGCGAACCGTGTGCCGCCGGCCTGGGTGTTCTTGGCGATCCGCCGACACCCGGCCTCGGCGACGGCGATCAGGGCGCGCCGGGATGATCCCGCATCATGAACCCCTGTCCGCCGATCCGCCGTCGTTCGCGGAGGTCGTCGGACGATCTTGAGGAGACACGGGTCATAGCTACCAAGCCTGCCCCAAAGAAGTCCGCCGCGTATGACGCCCCCCTAGAGACCGCCGCCGATGCGGGCGCGGGCCTCGCCGCAGAGCCGGTTCATGATCGGATCGACCCAGCGGCGCTTAAGGCCCTGGTCGAGAAAAGTCTCGACGACGACAAAGCCCAAGCGGTCACGGTCATCGATCTCGACGGTAAATCCAGCATCGCCGATCACATGGTCATCGCCTCCGGCACGTCGCGCCGACAGGTTTCCGCCATGGCCGACCATTTGATGGAGCGAATCAAGGCGACCGGGTCCGTCTCCCCCGTGATCGACGGGGAGGAGCAGGGCGACTGGGTCCTGATCGACGCCGGCGACGTCATCGTCCACCTGTTCAGGCCCGAGGTTCGCGAGTTCTACAATCTGGAGAAGATGTGGGGCGCGGACATGCCGGAGCTGTCGCCGGGCCGAGCGGTCGGCGTCGAGGAGCCGCTGACCGTCTGAGAGCCTGCCGGGCGCCCCAGGCGGGCGTCCGGCGGACTTGAGGGCGAGCGCATGGACGGTGTATAGCCCCTCGCGGGGTCCCACCCATTTCCTGGGGCCGGCGGGGCGCGCGACCCGGTGCGCGCGGCGCCGGCCGCCCGGCGACAGATTTGAGGCCGTCCCATGCGAATCACCATCGCCGCCGTCGGACGCGGGCGCAGCGGGCCCGAACAGCAGCTCTACGACGAGTATGTGAAGCGTCTTTCCTGGCCGCTCTTCCTCAAGGAGGTCGAGGCCAAGAAGAGCCTTGAGGGCGACGCGCTCAAGGCCGCCGAGGCGAAGCTGCTGCTGGAGGCGGCGCCGAAGGGGGCGCTTCTCGTCGCGCTCGACGAGCGCGGGCGCAACATCACCAGCATGAAGCTCGCGGAGTGGATCGAGGCCAAGCGCCTCGACGGCAAGAGCGACCTGTGCTTTCTGATCGGCGGGGCGGACGGGCTGGATCCAGCGATCCGCGCGCAGGCCGATCTGGTGTTGGCCTGCGGCTCGCTCACCTGGCCGCATTTGCTCGTACGCGCCATGCTGGCGGAGCAGATCTACCGCTGCCAACAGATCCTGGCCGGCCATCCCTATCATCGGGAGGGGTAGGGTCGAAGGCCGACGCGCCTAGAAATGTCATCCCGGGCGGCCGATAGACCGACCCGGGATCTCGCGATCGGCGCGCGAACGTCGAGATCCCGGCTCTCCGCTGCGCTCCGACCGGGATGACATTCTCTTATGAGACGGATAGCGCTGTCATCCCGGGCGGCCGCCAGGCCGGCCCGGGATCTCGCGACCGGCGCGCTGACTTCGAGATCCCGGCTCTGCGCTGCGCTCCGACCGGGATGACAGGTAGTAGGCGTGTTCAGAAACTTCGTGTAAAGAGGGTGGATGGCGTACGCCTACGTCTACATCCTCGCCTCGCGGCCCAATGGCGTCCTCTACGTCGGCGTCACCCATGATCTCGTGAAACGCGTCTGGGAGCACAAGGAAAAGGTCGTTGGCGGGTTCACGCAGCGCTACGGCGTCGACACATTGGTTTGGTTCGAGGCGCATGAAGAAATCGCCCTCGCCATCCGACGGGAAAAGTCGATCAAGCGTTGGCGGCGTTCGTGGAAGATCGCGATGATCGAGCGCGAGAACCCAGGGTGGCGCGATCTCTACGTCGACATCATACAATAGCTGTCATCCCGGGCGGCCGACAGGCCGACCCGGGATCTCGCTGAAGGCGCGCTCCGTCATCGCTACCCCGCCAACACGCTCCCCAGTCCATACAGCGCGCCGATCCGCGGATTGGCCGGGTCGAGATAGAGCGTCGTCGTCGCCAGCACGTAGGGTTTGGCCGCGATCTCGGCCCCGATCAGACGCAGGCCGTCGCGCGTCTCGTCCGTCACCGTGCGGCCGGTGAAGACGTGGCCGTGGGCGGAGGTGATGTCGTAGACCGCGTCCGAGCCCATGCGCCCGCGGGTCGTCTCCAGCGCCATGCGTGCGGCCGTGCCCGTGCCGGTCGGGCAATAGAACAAGGTCGCCGGATGGCCGTAGGTCGCCCCGCGTGAGGCGAAGCGCCCGTCGGCCCCCTGCGACAGCGGCCCCATGAAATGCACGAAGCCGATGGATTCGATCGGCCCGATGGCGGCGTGCGTATGCTCGAAGGTGGGGCGCACCGCCTCGATCAGTTTGAGGCCGATCTCCTTCAGCCGGCCCGCCTCCGTCTCGTCGACGGTGACGCCGAGGCTGTCGGCGTCGACCATCACGAAGCCGGCGCCGCTCCACACCAGGGCGTAGTCGACGCGCCCGACGCCGGGCAGGTTTACCGTAAGCCCGTCTTCGATGACGTAGGCGTCGTCGGCGCGGATTACGATCTCCTCTATCCGGCCGGCCGCGCGGCGGACTCGGGTCTCGACCAAGCCGCTCGGCGCCTCGACCGTCACGGTCGTCCAGCCGTCCTCAGCCGGCGTCCGCCCGTACTCCACCAGCGCCGCCGCCGTCGCCATGGTGTTGGAGCCGGAGAAGTGCGGATAGCCCATGCACTCCATCACGATGTAGGCGGAGGCGGCCTCGGGCCGCATCGAGGGAAACAGCAGGTCGACGCACATGTCCTCATTGCCGTAGGGCGGCGTCAGCAGGAGACGGCGCAGCGCGTCGTACTCCTCCATGAACAGCTTGCGCGCGGCGTGCGCGCTCAATCCCTCGGGCACGGTCACGCCGTCCAGGATGATGCGGTGGACGTCGCCGCCGACCTCGATCTCCGCCAGCCGGAGCGCCGGGCCGGGCGGGCCGCTTTCCGCCCGCCGATCAGTCATGGCGGGGTGCGCCGATCTCGTCCCATTTGCGGTCCGGGACGACGACGAGATTGCCGATATGGGCCTTGGTCTTGAACGCCTCCTGCGCGGCGTGCAGCTGCGAGAGCCGCCAGACCCCGCCGAGCGCCGGCGTGATCGCCCCCTCCTCGATATAGCGGACGATGCGCGCGAAATCCTCCGGCTGGCCCTGGCTGGAGCCGTGGATGTTGAGGAAGGCCATATAGACCGTGTGCAGATTGATCCGCGGGGTGTAGCCGGCGATCGTCCCGGCGGTGATGTAGTGCCCGTCCGGCTTCAGGCTGCGCAGCAGCGGGTGGAACATCGCCCCGCCCACCTGGTCGATGACCGCGTCGATGCGGCAGCGCCCGCCGGCGGCCCTGGCGATCTCGGCGGTGAAACGCTCGCCGTCGAATCGGCCCGTCTCGTCGGTGAAATCCTCGCGCGCGATGCAGGCTTCGGCGCCGAACTCGATCAGGGTCGCTTCCTTTGACCGGCTGGTCACCGCGATCGGATGCGCGCCGCGGGCTCGGACCAGCTGCACCGCAGCCGAGCCGACGCCGCCGCCGGCGCCGGTCACCAGGACGCGCCGCCCGGCCTCGACGCGCACCCGCGCGATCATATGCTCGGCCGTCTGGGTTGAGCATCCGAAGGTGGCGAGGGCCGCATCCGGGATGTCGGTCTTGACCGCGTGGGCGTTCTCGGTCGGGACCGTCACATAGTCCGCATAGCCGCCGTCACGGCCGTGGCCGATATAGTCGACGTTCCACAGATCCATGCAGGGCCGGCCGTTCGCGTCGCGGCCGTGATAAAGGCTGAAATCGACCAGCACCCGCTCGCCCGCGCGGCTCTCCGGCACGCCCTCGCCGACGGCGACGATGCGCCCGACCGTGTCGGCGCCCTGGATGCGCGGGAAGGAGAGCGTCGTCTCGCCGTCGGCCGATGCGATGGAGGCGGCGGCGGTCGTCTCCTCCTCGCCGGAATTCGGATCGAAATCCACCGCATAGGCGGCTTCGCGCACCTTGATGTCGGTGTTGTTCATGCCGCAGGCGGAAACCTCGATCAGCACCTCGCCCGCCGCCGGTCGCGGAACCGGGACGTCGTCGCGATAGATCAGCTTTTCCGGCCCGCCATGCCCGGTCAGCAGCATGGCGCTCATCGTCGTAGGGATCGTCATGAGTGGGAGCGTCGCAGGTTCGGCGGGCGCGCTCAAGATCAGGGAGCGTCGAAAAGCTCCCTCTTCCATGAAAGGGCAAGGCTTGTTCGGACGCGACGGCGGCGGCGCGCCTAGCCGATCCGGTCGCATGTGTTAAGCTTTCCGACATGCACGGACCCGACCTCACCGGCATCGCCCTCATCGCCGTCGCCGCCACCTTGTGCGGCATGATGATGGTCCGCCTGAAACAGCCGCCGATCGTCGGCTACATTCTGGCGGGCGTCGTGCTGGGGCCGAGCGCGCTGGGTCTCGTCGAAAACCGCGAGACCATCAACCTTCTGGCCGAGCTCGGCATCATCATGCTGCTCTATTTCGTCGGCATGGAGCTCAGCCTGCGCGCCTTCCGCCATATCTGGAAGATCGCGCTGATCACCTCGATGGTGCAGATCCTGGCCAGCGTGGCCGCGGTTTACGGCGTGGGCGTGTGGCTGGGATGGCCGTTCGAATGGGCGCTTTTGTTCGGGTTCTGCCTCGCGCTCAGCTCTACCGCGGTCGCCATCAACGTGCTCGAGGATTCCGGCGACCTGCGCAACAATGTCGGCAAGGTCGCCGTCGGCGTGCTGATCGCGCAGGATCTGGCGGTCGCGCCGATGCTGGTGATCATCTCCAACCTGTCGGGCGAGGGGTTGATCAATCCGGTCGTGATTTTCGAGGTGGCGCTGTCGGTCGGCCTGCTGTTGCTGTTCATCCTGGTGCTGACGCGGCGCACCAAGGTCAATCTGCCGTTCCACCAACTGACCATGCAGAACCCGGCTCTGACGCCGCTGGTGGCGCTGACCTGGTGCTTCGCCTTCGCGACGCTCGCGGGCCTCATCGGGCTGTCGCCGGCCTTCGGCGCGTTCCTGGCCGGCCTTATCGTCGGCAACAGCGCGCAGCGCGCGGAGGTGCACGAAAACGCCGTGCCCGTTCAGGCCGTCCTGATGATGGTCTTCTTCCTGTCGGTCGGGCTCCTGATCGATCTGCCCTTCGTCTGGGCCAATTTGGGGCTATTGCTGGCCCTGTGGGCCGCGACCACGGTCTTCAAGACGGCGCTCAACACCGCGCTTCTGCGGGTCCAGGGGCAGAGCTGGCAGACGAGCTTCCAGGTCTCCCTCGTGATCGGTCAGTTGGGCGAGTTCTCCTTCCTGTTGGCCGCCGCAGGCTTGTCGGCCGCGGTGATCGATCAGGAGGTGCACCGGATGATCGTGGCGCTGACCGTGATCTCGCTGGTCATGAGCCCGATCTACACCGACCTCTCCCACCGCCTGCATCACCGGGCGGCGAAGAATATCGGCTCGCTTGGCGGGCTGCTCAAATTCGCCTATGTGCGCGAATGGCGGGTGACGAAACGGGCCTCGCGCGCCGCCGTTGCGCTCGCCTTCCGCTCCGCCGCCTCGATGCAGGACAAGGTGGAGGACGGGCGGGCCGAGCGCCGCGCCCGCCGGGCGGCGCGCGGCAGCCTCTCGCCCGAGACGGCCTCCGGCGGCAAGACGCCCTTCGACCTGGAGGCGGCGGCCCGGCGCATCGCGCCCGCCCCGCAGGCCGGACCCCGGCGCAAACAGGCCCGCGCGCGCGTCGCCGACGCCATTCGCGCCGCCGACGCCGCCGTCGCCGAGGGCGGACGGGACGCGCCGCGCGCGGCGGCCCCGAACACAGGGCCGTCGCAGGATGCGTCACCCCTGGAGACGCCGGGCGGAAAGGCGGCGCCCAAGAAGGCGGATCGCAAGAAAGCCGCCTCCAAGAAAGCGGCGGCGAAAAAGACGGCGGCCAAGCCCGCCGACTCGGCGCCGTCCGCAGACGCGTCGCCGATGAAAGCTCAATCCAAAAAGGCGGGGAAGACGTCTTCCGGGAAGGAGACGGCGCCAAAAAAGACGACCCCGAAGAAGGCGGTCGGGAAAAAGGCCGCCGGGAAAAAGGCCGCCGGGAAAACCGCCGCCGGAAAAAGCGCTCAAGCCCGAAAGGGCGCCGCGAAGGGCGAGCGCGATCCCTCGACGGCGGGGGCGGACGCGTCTAAACCAGGGGACCGAAAGCGTTAGGGAGGCGGCCTGTCGTCATGCCGGACCTGTCTGAAGAAGCGGCGCTGCGCGCGCGCTTCGCGCTCGCCGAGGACGCGCCGATCGTCGGTTTGGACGAGGCGGGGCGGGGTCCCTGCGCCGGACCGGTCGTGGCGGCCGCGGCTGTCCTGAGACCCGACGGGCTGGCTCCGGACCTCGCCGCGGCGGTCGACGACAGCAAGGCGCTCTCTGCGACGACGCGTGCGGATTTGTTCGCTGCGCTGACGGCGCCCGGTGCGCTCGCCGGCTTCGCCGTCGCGCAGGCCAGCGTCGAGGAGATCGACCGTCTGAACATCCTGCAGGCCTCCATGCTCGCCATGCGCCGGGCGCTAGAGGCGCTGGCCGAGCCGCCGTCGGCCGCGCTGGTCGACGGCAATGCGGACCCGCGGCTGGGCCTGCCGACGGCCTTGGTGGTGAAGGGCGACGGCCGGTCGCTCTCGATCGCCGCGGCCTCGATCCTGGCCAAGGTGGCGCGGGATCGGATCATGGGCGAGCTCGCGCGCGCCCATCCCGGGTACGGCTGGGAGACCAACCAGGGCTACGGCGCGAAGGCGCATCTGGAGGCGATCCGGACGCTGGGCGTCACCGTCCACCACCGCCGGTCCTTCGCGCCGGTGCGCGCGCGGCTGCAGATGGCGCTAGATATTGAGTCCCAATCGGCGGTCGAGACTCTACATATAGTAAAAAGCTAAGAGAATCCAGATAGTTATTGACCGGACTCGTCCGGAGACTCATGATTCGACACCGGCCCTGGCAAGTCGACATGAGAGCACCATGAAAAAAGTCCCTGAGAATCAAATAGTCTGTGCGGATTCCGTTGACTATATGCGTAGTCTTCCGAAAGAATCCGTTGATATGATCTTCGCGGATCCCCCCTATAATCTGCAGTTGGGGGGCGATCTTTATCGGCCGAACAACAGCCGCGTGGCGGCCGTCGACGATCATTGGGACAAGTTCGACGATTTCGACGCTTATGACCGATTGACGCGCGACTGGCTGGCGGCCGCGCGCCGGGTGTTGAAGCCGACGGGCACGCTCTGGGTGATCGGCAGCTATCACAACATCTTCCGGGTCGGCGCGGCGCTGCAAAATATCGGTTTTTGGGTGCTGAACGACGTGGTGTGGGTGAAGACCAATCCGATGCCCAACTTCAAGGGCCGGCGCTTCACCAATGCGCACGAGACGCTGGTCTGGTGCTCGAAAAGCCAGGACGCGCGATACACCTTCAATTACGAGGCCATGAAGGCGCTCAACGACGATCTGCAGATGCGCTCCGACTGGGTGCTGCCGATCTGCACGGGCGAGGAGCGGCTGAAAGGCCCCGACGGTAAGAAGGCCCACCCGACGCAAAAGCCGGAGGCGCTGCTGCATCGCGTGATCGTCGCCTCGACCGATCCGGGCGATCTGGTGCTGGACCCGTTTTCGGGGACGGGCACGACGGCCGCGGTCGCCAAGAAGCTGGGCCGCCGCTATCTGGGGATCGAGCGGGAGGAAGCCTACGTCGCCGTCTCCAAGAAGCGTCTCGCCGCGATCCCGGAGGCGAATGACGCGGAGGCCGTCGCCCACACGACGCCGAAGCGCAAGGAGCCCCGCATCCCCTTCGGCGCGCTGGTGGAAACCGGCATGCTCTCCCCGGGCGCCTTGCTGGTCAGCCCCTGTCGCCGGCACACGGCCAAGGTCCGCGCCGACGGCACCATCATCTCGGCCGACCACAAGGGATCGATCCATCAGGTCGGCGCCGCCGTCCAGGGGGCGCCCAGCTGCAACGGCTGGACCTACTGGCAGGTGAAGACCGACGCCGCCAAGGCGGTCCCGCTCGATATGCTGCGCCAGAAGTACCGGGCTGAGGCGGCGCTTTAAGGGGCGACGCCAGCCGCAAGCGGCGTCGTCAAGTCACGCCGCCATGCGGGAGTCCCCGCGAAGGCGGGGACCTCTCGCGCCCTGCATTGCTGCCGGAGCGACCTTCACTAGGCGCCCGCCTGCGCGGGGGCGCCCGTCGCCTGACAGGGAAAGGCCGCGCTGTGACGCGGTTCTTCTCCGTCGAACGACGCTTGTAAAATCCTCTTTATCCCCACGGTCCGGCCCCCTAGCGTAGCCCCCGGTCTGAGGGGAGCGCTCGATCATGCGGCTGAGCCCGCTCGATTTTTTTCTGGCCTTATCGGTGCCGGTCATCTGGGGGATGGGGTTCGTATTCGCCAAGGGGGCGATCGCGCATTTCCCGCCGATCCTGCTGATCGCGCTGCGCTTTACGGTCACTGCGCTGGTGCTGATCTGGTTCGTGAAGCCGCCCAAGGCGCTGTTCAAGCAGATCGCCCTGATCGCGCTGGTCTCGGCCACCATCCAATACTCCATGACCTTCACGGCGCTGCAGTATCTCGACGCGTCGACCGCCGGGATCGTGGTGCAGTTGGAGACCCCGCTTCTCGTCCTGATGGGCTGGGCGATCCTGGGGGACAAGCCGGGCCTGCGCAAACTGATGGGCATCGCCGTCAGCTTCGCCGGCGTCGTGCTTATGACCGGCGACCCCAAGCTGCAGGCGGAGTGGTTCTGGCTCGCCGTCTTCATCGCCGGACTGGTGGTCTGGTCGGCGGGGCAGATCATGGTGCGCCGACTGGGCGAGGTCGGCGGCTTCACCCTGGTCGCCTGGGTCGCGGCCTTCGCCGCCCCGCAGCTGTTCGCCGCCAGCTGGCTGTTTGAGGAAGATCATATCCGCCTGATCGCAGAGGCCGATTGGACGATCTGGG
Organism: Marivibrio sp.; assembly: GCF_040218065.1. Classification (NCBI taxonomy): domain Bacteria; kingdom Pseudomonadati; phylum Pseudomonadota; class Alphaproteobacteria; order Rhodospirillales; family Aestuariispiraceae; genus Marivibrio; species Marivibrio sp. Next base: position 24,662 of record NZ_JAVJQE010000010.1, read on the forward strand.
CGACGGTGCTCTATCTCGGCGTGGTGATGACGGCGCTCGGCTACGGGCTCTGGTATCACCTGCTCGGCCGCTATCCGGTCAGCCAGGTCGGCCCCTTCCTGCTGCTGATCCCGGTCGCCACGCTGATCGGCGGGATCGTGATCCTCGGCGAGGAGGCCTCGTTCGAGGTGCTGCTGGGCGGCGCGGTGGTCGTCGCCGGCGTCGCCTTCATCCTGATCGAACGCCGCCGACCCATCCCGCCGCCGCCGTGAGGGGCTGCGGCCTCTGTAGGGCCGGCGGGGCTGGTCAAACCGGGGTCGTCCCCGTATATCACCGCCCGCGGACGGTATGAGAAAACAAGGCGCAGTTCATGGCGAAGATGACCCTGGATCCGATCGAAAAGGCGGTGGCGGAGATCGCGGCCGGCCGGCCGGTCGTGGTGGTGGACGACGAGGATCGCGAGAACGAGGGCGATCTGATCATGGCGGCCGAAAAGGCGACGCCCGAATCCGTCGCTTTCATCGTTCGCCACACCAGCGGCATCCTGTGCACGCCGATCGAGGGCCGTCAGGCCAAGGCCCTCAACCTGCAGCCGATGGTGGCCGAGAACGACGCGCCGCTGTCGACCGCCTTCACCGTGTCGATCGACTATCGCCACGGGCTCACCACCGGCATTTCGGCCGAGGAGCGCTGCAACACCGTGCGCGCGCTCGCCAACCCGAATGTCGGCGCGGCCGATTTCGTGCGCCCCGGCCACATCTTTCCGCTGGTCGCCAAGGACGGCGGCGTTCTGATCCGCACCGGCCATACGGAGGCCGCGGTCGATCTGGCGAAGCTCGCCGGCTGCGCCCCCGCCGGGCTGATCTGCGAATTGGTGAATGACGACGGTTCGGTGAAGAAAGGCGCGGATCTTGAGAGCTTCGCGCGCGAGCACGATCTCGCGCTGGTCTCGATCGACGACCTGATCGCCTATCGCCAGAAACGCGAGAAGCTGGTGGAGCGTCTCGACGAGCGCATGACGGACACCGCGATCGGCCCGATGCGCGCCATCACCTATTCGACGCAGTACGATCAGGCCGAGCATGTGGCGCTCGTCTATGGCGACATCGAGGGGCGCGAGGACGTGCTGGTCCGCCTGCATGTCGAAAACGTGCTGCAGGACGCCTTCGGCGGCGCCGACCGGCCGGTGATGGCGGCCCTGGATCGGATCCGCGAGGACGGCGCCGGCGTGCTCGTCTATCTGCGCCACGGCGCGGCCGGCGTCAGCGAAAGCCGCCGCGTCCAGGCGCTTGAGGCGGCGGCCGACGGCGAGGGCGCGGAAAGCGACGCCGCGCGCCGCGAACACTGGCGAGACGTCGGGCTCGGCGCGCAGATCCTTCGCGACTTGGGCCTTCGGAAAATCCGTGTGCTGGCCAGCCGCGAACGGCAATATGTCGGCCTCAGCGGCTTCGACATCGAAATCACGGAGACCGCGATCTATCCGGGCGACGCCTGAGTGCGACGCGCGATCGCAGGGGGAGAGGATGAGCGCGGACCTCAGCCCGCAAGACCGGGAAAAGCAGGCCGTCGGCGCGGCCGCCGCCGCCCAGGTTGAGGACGGCATGACGCTCGGCCTCGGCACCGGCAGCACGGTCAAGTTCTTCGCCGAGGCGCTGGCCGCGCGGATCGCCGCCGAGGGGTTGAAGATTCGCGCGATTCCGACTTCCGCAGCCTCGATCGACCTGGCCCAGACATTCGACATTCCGCTGGTCGATTGGAGCGTGACCACCCGCCTCGATCTGTGCGTCGACGGGGCGGACGAGGTGGCGGGGGATCTCGCCATGATCAAGGGCGGCGGCGGCGCGTTGCTGTGGGAGAAGATCGTGGCGAGCGCGGCGAGCCGGCGGCTCTACATCGCCGACGCCTCCAAGCTGGTCGGCCGGCTGGGCGCGTTTGCGCTGCCGGTCGAGGTGGTGCGTTTCGGCCATCAGGCGACGGCCGAGCGGCTGCGCACCTTCTGCCCGGATATCGCGTTGCGCGGCGGGCTTGACGATCCCTTCCTCACCGACAGCGGTCATTTCATTTACGACTGCCGCTTCGGCGAGATCGCCGATCCCTCGGCGCTGCAGGACGGGCTGATCAAGATCCCGGGCGTCGTCGAGACGGGCCTTTTCGTCGGGATGGTCGACGCCCTGATCGCCGTGCGCGACGGCGCGTCTGCGCAGATCGACGGGCCGGACCAGGTCTGGTGGGGAGGAATCGGCGTATGACGGAGTTCGACGCTCCGTCCTCGCCCGTGCCCGGCGGCGAGCTAGGGGATATCGCCTCCTATCACGAGGACGACGGACAAGGTTTTCAGCTCTTGCAGGACGCCAATATCCGCCGGTTCGCGGCCTACTGGGACGGGCTGCGCGGCGTCCGCTGGGCGCCGGCGCGCAAGGAGGTGGATCCGCTGGCCATCCCGTGGGCTCTGCCGCACGTCTTCATAGGCGACTACGAGGCCGACAGCGGGCAATTCCGCTATCGCGTCGCGGGACGCGAGATCGAAGCGGTGTTCGAGCGCTATCGCGGCTCGTCGTCGCTGAAGGGGGCGGCGCTCTCTGACATCCTGCCGGCGGAGCAGGCGGCCGTGGTCGCTCGCCGGTGGGGGCCGCTGGCGACGCGCGGTGCGATCGTCTACATGCGCGGATGGGTCTATTACTCGGCCGGTCGCGCGGCGCGCGGAGAGCGGATCCTCTTGCCGCTCAGCGACGACGGGACGGCGGTCTCCGGCTTTTTGGGCTACACGCAATGCCGGTGGTCGTCGATGGCGGAGATCGCGGAGGCGCCGCACGTCGACATTTGGCGCCTGTCCAGCGGACGGCCGGAACCGACGCTCTGAGCGGCGCTCTGTGCGGCGCCCCGCGCGCCTTCTGCCGAGGCGCGCATCTTTTGACAAATACCCCTATAACGCGAATAGTGCTGCAAAATCACTTCAAGAGAGCGCCCGCATGTCGGACGTCCGACGGTTCTACGACAAGCACCCGATCAATCTGGCTCAGATCCAGCGCGACATGCGCGAGACCTTGGGCGGCGATGAGGACTGGACGCCGGACCAGCTCTGCCGTTTCGACAATGACCATTACGGCGGCGTCCACGCCGTCGACGCATTGATCGAGGCCGCCGGACTCGGACCGCAGGATCGCGTGCTGGACATCGGATGCGGCGTCGGCGGTCCGCTGCGCCGGGTCGCGCATCGAACCGGATGCCGCGGCGTCGGCTTGGACCTGACGCCCAGCCGGATCGACGCCGCACGCCGCTTGACCGCCGCGGTGGGGCTGCAGGACAGACTGACCTTCGTCGAAGGGGACGCGGTCGACTCGCCGCTGCCGGACGCGCAGTTTACGGCGGTGATCGGTCAGGAGGCTTGGTGCCACATCCCGGACAAGGCCGCCCTGCTGCGGGAGGCGCACCGGATGTTGGAGCCCGACGGTCGGATCGCTTTCACCGACATCGTGACCCGGGACGACCTCAGGGAGAACGTTCGAGCCCGCCTGCGGGAGGAGATGTGCCTGAATGCGCTCGCCTCGCGCGCCGATTACGAGCGTTACTTGGCGGAGGCGGGCTTCGAGCCGATCCTCGTCGAGGATCTCTCAGCCGCGTGGACCGAGTTGCTGCGCGTGCGCTTGAAGATGTACGAAGGCTTGGCGGAGCGGGACGACGGCGGCGTCGCCGATCACGGCCGCTATCTGCCGGCCTATCGCTTCTTCGTGGGGCTCTTCGTCGACGGCGCGCTGGGCGGGGTTCGGATCGCGGCGACCCGCCGGCCTTGATCGCGCGCCGGCGCACGGCTATGCAGAGCGCGGATTTTCCGGTGTTTCCCTGCTGAGGCCGCGCCTTCCCATGATTGAGAAACAGAAGCTGAAGCCGATCAGCGGCTTTCCCGAGTGGCTGCCCGAGATCCGGATGGTCGAGCAGGCCTGGATCGAGCGCATCCGCGGGGTGTTCGAAAGCTACGGCTTCGCGCCGATCGAGACCCGTTCGGTGGAGCCGGTCGAGGTGCTGCTGAAACAGGGCGACACCGACAAGGAGATCTACGCCCTGCGCCGGCTGTTGGAGGAGGAGGGCGCGGGCCGCGAGCCGGACTATGCGCTGCATTACGACCTGACGGTGCCGATGGCGCGCTATGTGGCGGCGAACCTCAACGACCTCACCTTCCCCTTCAAGCGCTATCAGATCCAGCGCGCCTGGCGCGGCGAGCGACCGCAGGAAGGCCGCTTTCGCGAATTCACCCAGTGCGACATCGACGTCGTCGACGTCCGCCCGATCCCGCTGCACTTCGACGCCGAAATGCCGGCGATCGTCTATGAGGTGATGCAGGCGCTCGACGTTGGGCCGACTGTCACGCGCCTCAACAACCGAAAAGTGCTGGAGGGCTTCTACAAGGCGCTGGGCGTCGCCGACGCGCATGAGGTGATCCGGATCGTCGACAAGCAGGACAAGATCGGGGCCGACGGCGTCTCGCGGATGCTGAGCGACGAGCTCGGTCTCGACGCCGCAACGATCGATCAGGTCCTGAAGCTCGCCGAGATTCAGGGGACCAAGGCCGACGTTGTCGATCGGGTGCGCGCGCTCGGCGTCACCGGCGAGCTGCTGGAGCAGGGGCTCGACGAGTTGCGCTTCGTCATGAAGGCGCTGGAGGACTATCCGGAAGGCGCGTTCGTCGCCGACCTTTCCGTCGCCCGCGGGCTCGCCTACTACACCGGCACGGTCTATGAGGTGAAATTCGCCGACGATCCCGCTTTCCCGACCATTTGCGGCGGCGGCCGGTACGAGAACCTGGTGGGCTCGATGCTGAACAAGCACTTGCCGGGCATCGGGATTTCGATCGGGCTGACGCGCATCTTCTCCAAGCTGGTGAAGGACGGGAAGATCGCCTCCGCCCGCAAGACGCCGAGCGAGGTGATGGTCTGCTGGCTGCCCGACGCGTCCTATGAGGAAATCTGCGAGACCGCCGCCGCCCTGCGGCGCCGCGGGATCAAGACGGAGCAGTTCCACGAGCCGCGCAAGCTGAAGCAGCAGATCTCTTACGCCTCCGCCAAAGGCATCCCCTATATCTGGTTCCCCGCCGTCGGCGCGGACGGCCGGCATGAGGTGAAGGCGCTCGAGACCGGCGCGCAGGCCGAGGCCGATCCTGAGAGCTGGACGCCGGCGCGGGGTTAGAGCCCCTACGCTTTCACGGGCATCCCGTCACCCCGGCCCCGTGCCGGGGGAACGGCGGATCGCGACGGCGGCGCGGGTCGCTGGCGGGCCGGACCACGTCCGGCCTGACGTTGTGGAGCCGAGGACGGCGCAGCGTCCAGAGCTCAAGTGCGGGGCGCAAACGCCTCTCCCTCGACAGCGATAACCCAGACTCCCGCCGCTCACAGCGACAGCTTGCGCTCGTACAGATCCGGTAGGTCGTTCTCCAGCAGCACGACGTCGCCGGCCCGGCGGTTTTGCGCGAGCCAAGCCTGCGCTTCCGCGAAACTGGCGACGCGCAGAACTTCCGGGGTCTCCCCCGCCTCTTTCTTCTCGCGCGTGAAGCCCTCGATCAGCGGCTCGATCCGCTCCGGCGCGACGGCGATCAGCACGTCGATGTGGCGCGCCGCCCCCTCGCCGGCGCGGCGGTGCAGCACCTCGTGCGCCGCGCCCAACTCGACCATGCCGGGCGTCACCAGAATCCCGCGTCCGCCGTGTTTCTTCTTCAGGAGCGCGACCGTCTCCACCGCCGCCTGGAAGCCGATCGGGTTGGAGTTGTAGGCGTCGTCGACCAGGACCGAGCCGTCGGCCTGCGGCTTCACCTCCAACCGGTGGGCGATCTGCGGCGCGGTCTTGAGCGCCAGCTTGGCGTCCTCCGGGCGCACGCCCATGACGCAGGCGGCTGCGAAGGCGATCGCCAGATTGACCGCGTGGTGGCTGCCGAACAGCGGCGCGGTCAGCTCATGCTCCGCGTCCTCCCATTTCAGGCGTACGCGTACGCCCTCGGCCGTCTGCTCGCTCTCCAGGATCTGGAGCGCGCATTCGGCCTCCTCGCCGATGGTGACGTAGCGCTCGGGCTCCGCCTCCATCTTCTGCTTGGCGGGGCCGATCTCTTTCAGCGCGGTCGGCGCGATCACCCGACCGCCGCGGGCGATTGCGGCCTCCGCCAGCTCGAACTTGGTCTCGGCGACGGCCTCCAGCGTCTTGAAGCGCTCGTAGTGCGCGTGGCCGATCGCGGTGATGGCCGCGAAGTCAGGCGGCGCCAGCCGGCACAGACGCGCGATCGAACCGGGGCCGTACGCGCCCATTTCTGCGACGAAGAACTTATGATGCGGGCCCAGGCTTTCCCGTACGACGCGGGCGACGCCCATCGGCGTGTTGACGCTGCCCGGCGTGATCAGCGTCGGCGCCACCGTCTCCAGCACATGCCCCAGAATGTGCTTCACCGATGTCTTCCCGAACGAGCCGGTGATGCCGATCACGGTGGGGGAAAGGCGCGTCAGCTTGTCGTGCGCCTCCCGCCAGAACCGCCGTTGCACCGCCGCCTCCTGCGGGGCGAGGATCAGCACGGCGAGCGGCAGGGCGAAAGGGATCAGCTGAACCGGGACGAGCCACAGCCATACCGGCGCCGGCATCGCCGCGCAGACCGCGGCCGGGATCGCGGTCAGCGCGCCGGCCAACAACAGGATGCGGCGCGCGCGCTGGGTCAGGGCCAGCTTCTTCTTGGCGGCTTTTCGCGGATCGGCCTCGACCGCCGCCTGACCGACGAAGAAGACGAGCGCGAAGGCGGTCGCGATCCAATGGCCGGAAATTCCGCCCGCCCCGTGGAGCAGCGGCGTCGCGAACCCGGCCAACGCCAGCGCGATCGTCACCCGCTTGTCGAAGGCCACGTTCTGCGCCAGCCAGCGAATGAAGCGCAGCCCGTCATATTCCTCCTGCTGGAAGACGTGCAGATAGGTGAGAAGCCGCTTGGCCGCGAAGATCGCGAACCCGGCGAGCATCAGGATCGCCGGCAAGGTGATCGAGAGGAAATCGCTCATAGCTTGTCGAGAAACTCCTTGAGGCGGGTCAGCACCTGATGGCGCCCGTCGCCGAGGACGCTGTAATGGTCGAGGCCCGGCAGTTCGACGAAGCGCGCGTCGGCCATCAGCCGGGCGTAACGCGCGCCGTACTCCGCCGGCGTCTCCTGGTCGAGCGTTCCGTACAGCAGCAAGGCCGGATGATGCACGCGCTCGGCCTGCGCGCTCAGATCCTCCTGCACGACTTTCACGAAGATCGGGCGCATCGCGCCGGCGTTGCGGTAGTCGGCGCTGCCGAAGCGTTGCGCCAGCGCGCGCTTCGCCTCCTCGCCCCGCGCCAGCGCCCGCAGCACCTTGTAGCGCAGGCGTTTGGCGCCTCGCACCAAGCGTTCCAGCAGGCCGCGCTTGCGCTGCAGGCCGGCCCCGGCGATCAGGACGATCGCGTCGACCGCCTCCGGATGGCGGGCCGCCAATTGCACCGCGACCCGGCCGCCGAAGCTGTGCCCGATCCACACGCGCTTCGCCCCTTCGGCCCGCGGCAGGCCTTTCAGCCAATCGGCGATCGCGTCGGCGTAGTCGGCCGTACCCCAATCGCCCTCCGGTCGGGGGGACGCGCCGAAGCCGGGGAAGTCGATCAGCCAATTGGCGGCGCGGCTGGAAAAACTCTCCGCCAGCGGGGCCATCAAGCGATGGTCGACGCCCCAGCCATGCGCCCAAATGAGCTGCAGCGACGCCTCGGCGTCCGGCCGGCCGAGCCGGCGCACGGCCATCTTGGCCCCGGGCAGGGCGACGGTTTCCATCTCAGGCGCGGCGGCTTCGCTCATGACGGCGGCTTCGTACAGGGATTCGGATGCGGAATACAGCGTTTCCAGGCGGCGCGCGCCCGAGAAACGCCTTGGATCGGCGCCCGAATCGGCCTTGATTGGCGCTGAAAACGCGAGGCGGCGGACGGCCCCCCCCCGGGTCCGTCGAACGGCGGGGCGAAAAGGGTCGGTCATGGCGGGAAAGATGCGGGTTGCGGTTCTCTTCGGCGGGCGCGCGCCAGAGCACGACGTCAGCATCGTCACCGGGCTGCAGGCCTTGGGCGCGGTGGATTCGACGCGGTTCGAGGCCTTCCCCGTCTATATCACGACCCGCGGCGACTGGTATGTGGGCGAGGCGCTGCGCCAACGCGCGACCTACATCCCCGACCGCAACGCGCTTGACGGGCTGACGCGCGTCACCCTCGACGTTTCGGCGCGCGGGGAAGGGCGTCTGACGCCGCTGGCGAGCGGCGGCCTGTTCTCCAAGCCGAAGCCGATCCCGTTCGACGTCGCGCTGCCCGCGTTCCACGGCAATATCGGCGAGGACGGCAAGATCCAGGGACTGTTCGAGACCGCGGGGTTGCCCTATGCCGGCATGCGCACGCTGGCCTCGGCCGTGCTGATGGATAAGGCGATCACCAAGCGCGCGCTGGACGGCGGCGACATCCCGCTGCTCGGCGGCGGCTATGTCGATCGCCCGGCGCAGGGCTTGATTCCCGATCGCGCCCAAGTCGAGGCGGCGGTCGAGCGAAGCGGTCTGCCGGCCTGCGTGAAGCCGGTGCATCTCGGCTCCTCCATCGGCGTCTCCAAGGTCGAGAGCGTGGAGGCGCTTCTCGAGGTGCTGCCGCAGCTATTCCGCCTCGACGACCGCGCGGTGGTGGAGCCCTACGTCCCCAACCTGGTCGAGTACAACGTCGCCGTCGCGCGGATCGGCGGCGAAATCCGCACCAGCGCGATCGAACGGCCGAAGCGCAGCGACGACCTGCTGGATTTCAAGCAGAAGTACATGTCCGGCGGCGGCAAGTCGGGTGAAAAGGGCGGCGGCAAGACCCCCGGCCAGATCAGCCAGGGGATGCTGTCGCTCACCCGAGACCTGAACCCGGATTTGCCGGACGGCGCGGAAGCGAAAATTCGCCGCTGGGCGGCGGAGGCCTACGAGATCGTCGGAGGGACCGGCGCGCCGCGCATCGATTTCCTGTCAGATGAGAAGACGGGGGAGATCTGGCTAAACGAGATCAATCCGTGCCCCGGCTCTTTCGGCTATTTCCTTTGGGAGGCGCTGGCGGAGGGGCCGCTGCTCTTCACCGAGCTGCTGACCCATCTGATCGAGGAGGCGGTGGCCGTCTCGCGGGCGTCGCAACTGTCGGACGATCCCGTTCCGCCGGACGCCCGATTGTTCCGCCGGCCGGGTTGACGCGCGTCGGGCGCGCCGGGCGTCGGTCCGCGCCGGCGCCCTCAATAGGCGATTGGGTCGGCGTACTCCACGTGAGAATTGTGAAGGGCTCGCACTCTGGCTAGAGTGCGTCTTCACGCAGGCGGGGGCGGCGTCCCCCAATCAGGCGCGCGACACTCAATGGTCGATCATTCCAAGCGGGCCGAACCCGGTCGCGAACCCGGTCGCGACCAGGAAGGCGGCGCGTCAGGCGGCGCGGACGGCGAGGCGGAGCGGGGTTTCGACGGTCTCGTCGAGGCGCTGCCGCTCGGCGTCTATCGCACCAAGCCCGACGGGGAGCTGCTGCTGGCCAATCGGGCCTTGGCGGCGATTTACGGCTATGACGACGTCGCCGAAATGAAGGCGGCCTCGCAGCGCGGCGAGGTGGCGTGGTACGCCGATCCCAACCGACGCGAGGCGTTCGTCCGGCTGATGAACGCCTGGGGCGAGATCGACCGGCTGGTCTCGGAGGTGGTCGGACGCGACGGGCGCGCGCTCTGGGTCAGCGAGACCGCGCGTCTCGTGCGCGACAGCGCCGGCGCGCCCCTCTACTACGAAGGCGCAATGCAGGACATAACCGACCTGCTCTCGGTCCAGCGCGCCCTGCGCGAGAGCGAGCGGCGCTTTCGCGACTACGCCGAGGTGGCGTCCGACTGGTTCTGGGAGATGGACGAGAGCCTGCGCTTCTCCTACTTCTCCGACACGCTGACCCTGGAGACCGGGATCGAGGCGCGGGACCTGCTGGGTAAGAGCCGGCGCGAGATGGCGGCCGGCCGGCCGGACGATCCGCTTTGGCGCGACCATCTGGACGATCTGGAGAACCGGCGCGCCTTCTACGATTTTCGGTATCCCTACGACCGTCCCGACGGCCGCACGCTGGTCATCAGCTCGAGCGGCATTCCGATCTTCGACGAGACCGGCGCCTTCAAAGGTTACCGCGGGGTGGGCTCCAACGTCACCGAGGAGGCGGAGACCCAGCGCTCGCTCTACGAGGCGAAGCTGCAGGCGGAGTTCGCGAACCGCGCCAAGTCCGAGTTCATCGCCAATGTCAGCCACGAGCTGCGCACGCCGCTGAACGCCATCCTCGGCTTCACCGACATCATGCGCGACGAGCTGTTCGGGCCGATCGGGGTTCCCCGCTACAAGCAGTATCTGAGCGACATCCACACCAGCGCGGCGCATCTGCTCTCGATCATCAACATGATCCTCGATCTCTCGAAGATCGAGGCGGGCAAGTTCGAGCTGGACGAGCAGGAAGTCGATCTGCCCGCCTGCATCGGCGGGGCGATCGAGCTCATCCGGCCGATGGCGCGCGAGCGCAGCACGGACATCCGCTTCGAGGCGAACCCTGAGGTCACGCACTTGCTGGCGGACGAACGGGCCCTGCGCCAGATGCTTCTCAATCTGCTCTCCAACGCCATCAAGTTCTCCGAGGCGGGCCAGGAAATCCGCGTCGACATCGAACCCGCCGCGACCGGCGAGGTCGTGGTGCGGGTCGTCGACAAGGGGGCCGGCATTCCCGCCGACAAGCTCGATCTTGTCACCCAACCCTTCGGGCACACCGAAAGTTCGATGTCGAAAAGCTATGAGGGTTCGGGCCTGGGCCTCGCCATCACCCGCCGGTTGATCGAACTGCACGGCGGGCGGCTGGAGATCGAGAGCGCGGTGGGCGACGGGACGACGGTGCGGCTGGCGTTTCCGGCCAACGCGATCCCTAAGGCTCCCGGCGACGCCTGATCCACGCGTCGATCGGCAGCGCCATCAGCGCCAGCAACACAGGCTCCATCGGCAAGCGGTACTTCGGCGACAGGACCGGCCCGTTCGCCAGCATGAAGTAGAGAACGCAAAGACCGGCGAACAGCGCGGTCCACGGATGTCGGCGCGCCAACATGACGAGCCCGACGAGCGCCAACAGATTGGCGATCGCCGTCGCCGTTCCGCCGACGACAACGACCGCGCTGAAGGCGGGGCCGCTGCGCACCGTCCAAGCGATCGCGCGCTGAATGGCGCCGTCCGCCTCGATGTCGTAGAACGCCTCGGCGCGAAGGCTTCGGACGCCGGGGTGCAACAGGGCCGACGGTGCGAAGAGGTTCAGGGCCGCGGCCGCGCCCCAAGCCTTGACGAATGCGACGGGCGAGACGGTCCTCAACTCTTCCAGCGCGAGCGCGCGGAACTCCGCATTGCGTTTCAGCAGATTTGTGGACTCGGACGAGACGCCGCGCGCGTCCAGCCGGGCGCGAATCTTGTCGTTCATCTCGGCCGATATCTCGGAGAACGGCCGGCCCGTCTCCGCTTGCTTGACCAGCGGGACGACCCACAGCAGCAAATGCGGCCCGCTTTGCGCGCTGAGAGAGGCGGCGCCCAGCTCCGTGAAGTTGCGCGTCAGCAGGGGCGAGATCGCCACGCAGGCGGCGGCGAACAGCAGCGCGGCGCACCCTGCCGACTTGAGCCAGCGACGCTCGCGCGCCTGGGCGACGGCGAAGGCGGCGACGGTCATGGCCCCGATCATCGGCGCCGTCACCGAGCGCGCCAACGTCGCCGCGCCCAGCAGCAATCCGGCGCCGCCCGCCGCGCCCGCCGTCGGCCGCTCCAAGAACCGGAGCGCCAGCAGCAGCATCCCGGTGAACAACGTGAGAAAGAGCGTCTCCGTCAGGATCATCCCGCTGTGGATGACGAGGATCGGCGAGAAGGCCGCCAGCAGCCCGGCGATCAAGCCGGCGCCGGCGGACCAACGCGCCGCCAGCAGGCCGATCATCACGCACGCCGCGGCGTCGAGCGCCGCTTGGACGGCCAGCACCGCCTGCAGGTGGGGCCCGAAGAGGGTGGTGACGATCGCCAGGAAGTAGGGGTAGAGCGGCATCCGCTCCACCTCCGGGAAGGGCGCCCCTGGCTGACCTCGGTTCAGATAGGCCCACCCGCTTTCCGGGATCCAGCGGCCGAGGTCCCAATAATAGCTAGCGTCCTCGACCAGGAGCGGAAGGTCGCCGAGCGCAATCCAGAGCTGGTTGCCGAACCGCGCGGCGAGCGCGCAGACGACGATCGATAGGAGGGTGCGCGGGTTCATTGACCGTCATCCGAAGGGACCTGCTGGCGGGGCGGACGGTACGCGATCCGCCCCGTCGGTTCAATCGAGAGCCGCTTGACAGCGCAGCGGCGCGGCCCTAGAACCCTCCGATCTCGACGGGGCGTTTTCCCGCCGAGTGCGGTAGCTTGGAAAGCGCCGCGCCGCTGACCGAAGACGTCGGTCAATGTGGTTCGCCCACCCCATTTGGTTCGATACAACGCGCTCAAGGTCGTCGACTTGGGCGTCCTCGGCTCGCGCGGGCGTCGCAGCGCCTTCAGACGACCCGCCGTAACCGGGCCGCCCCGCCGTCGCGCCTTGCCGTGCCTCTCGCAACAGAAAGCGTCATGACGATCTTCCGCCTCGACGGCAAACGGGCCCTGGTGACAGGCGCTCTCGGCCGGATCGGCGCCGCCGTGGCCGAGGGCTTGGTCGACGCCGGTGCGGACACGATCGGCCTCGACATCGCCGAGGCGCCGGGCGCACGGGCCTTCTCCGTGGAGACGGCCGATCTCTCCGATCCGGAGGCCGCCACCCAGTTGGTCCGAGGCTTGGACGAGCGCTTCGGCGGCTTCGACATCTGGATTAACTGCGCCTATCCGCGCACCGACGACTGGGGTGCGGGTCCGCCCCGCGAAAGCCCCGCCAGTTGGACCGCGAACGTCACGATGCAGATGACGGCGTCCTGCGTCGCCGCAGACGCGGCCGCGCAGGCGATGGCGCGCCGGGGCCGCGGCGGCGCGATCCTGAACGTCGCCTCGATCTACGGACTGGTGGCCCCGGATTTCGACGTCTACGACGGTACGACGATGACGACGCCGGCCGCCTATTCGGCGATCAAGGGCGGGATGATCAACCACACCCGCTATCTCGCCGCCCGCTACGGCGAGACCGGCGTGCGGGTGAACGCGATCGCGCCCGGCGGCGTCGCGGCCGGTCAGCCCGACAGTTTCGTTGCGGCCTACAACCGGCGCACCGCCTTGAAGCGCATGGCGGAAGCGCATGATCTCGTCGGGCCGAGCGTCTTTCTCGTCTCGGACGCCGCCGCCTATGTGACCGGCGTCGTGCTGCCGGTGGACGGCGGATGGACGGCGTTGTGAGCGACGCGCGCGTCGAGCCGAGGATCGAGGGCGCGCGGGTCGCGCTCACGCCCTTCGACGAAAGCCATTTGGCCGATCCAGCCTATCGCCGCTGGCTGCGCGATCCGGCCGTGGTCGCCCCGCTCAATCTGCCGCGGTATCTGGCGGGGGAGGTGAGCGACGCGGAGATCGAGGCCTATGCGCGCCGCCTGATGGCGGATGACGCGGTTTGGTTTTTCGCGCTCCTCCTGCGGGACGAGCGCGAGTTCGTCGGCACCGTGAAGGCGGGGCCGATCGATCGGTACGCCGGGCGGGCGGACCTCGGCGTCATGATCGGCCGCACGAATCTGTGGGGGCGCGGGCTCGCCTCTGACGCGCTCGGGGCGCTCGCGCGCCGTCTGATCGAGGGGGAGGGGCTGCGCCGTCTCACGGCCGGCGCGATGGCCACCAATCCGTCGATGATCCGCGTGTTCGAGAAGTTGGGCTTTCAACGCGAGGGCGTCTTCCGCCAGCACGATCGACAGGGCGACGTGTACATCGACCATATTCACCTTGGGTGTCTCGCCGACGAGCTGCGGACGCCGAACGGTGCTGACGCGTAACCTCGGAGAGGCGAATGAAGAATACTTGGCGCTTCGGCGAACGGGAGTTCACCTATATCCGCGAGGTGCTGGATTCCGGCTTTGGGTCCAGCACGTCCGGCAACATGAACAACCGGTTCGAGGCGGCTTTCGCCGAGAAGGTCGGGGCGCAGTACGCCGTCACCTTCAATTCCGGCACCTCGACCCTGCATGCTGCGCTTGACGCGGTGGGCGTCGGCTACGGCGACGAGGTGATCACCGCTCCGCTGACCGTCATCTCGAATCTCGACGTGATCCTGGCGCAAAACGCGGTTCCCGTTTTTGCGGATATCGACCCGGACACATTCAACATCGACCCCGAAGACGTCGCCAGGAAGATTACGCCGAAGACCAAGGCGATCATGCCGATCTCGCTCTACGGCCTCAGTTGCGATCTCGATCCGTTGATGGAGCTTGGCCGGCGCCACGGGATCGCGGTGATCAACGATGCGGCTGAGGCCTTCGGCGCCCTCTACAAGGGGCGGCCGATCGCGGAAATCGCGGACATCACCTCCTATTCGACCGAGAATTCGAAGCACATCACGACCGGCGACGGCGGCATCGTCGTGACGAACGACGAAGGTTATGCGAGCTGGATGCGCAAGTTCGGCAGCCTCGGCTACGCGGCCTTGAAGGCGAAAGACGGTCGCATCCGGAACAACAAGGACATCTTTCAGGACCCGACCTACAAGCGTCACGACGCCTACGGGCACAATTATCGGATGCCGGAAGTGGCCGCCGCGATGGGCTTGGCGCAGACGGAGCGGATGGACTGGTTCCTCGACATCCGCCGGCGCATCTCCGAGATGTATCTTGAGGTCGCGCGCGACGCGGACTATCTCGTTCCACAGAGGACGCCCGAGGGCTGTCACAACAGCTACTGGACCGTCGCCTTCCGCTATGAGCGCGACGACGTGTCCTGGCAGGATTTCCGGCACAAGTACGTGGAGTTCGGCGGCGACGGCGTCTACGCCGCCTGGGCGCTTCTCTACCACGAGACGCTGATGAGTTCGGGCGCCTGGAAAAAGCGGTGCCCGCCGCTTTATGACGGCCTCGACTTCCCGGCGGAAGGGACGTGTCCCAACGCGGAAGCCGTGCAGCCGAAGATCATGCAGTTCGTCAACAATTATGGCGGCTTGGAGGAGGCGGAGCCGAAGGTCGAGGCCTTGCTCAAGACCATTCGGCATTTCGCCTGACGCTTCCCGCCCACGCACCATTGGAGACAATCGAGATGGCCCAGACTGACACCCGACCCGCCGGCGCCCGGTTCATGGACTGGCTGCGCGGCGACGCCAAGTCGATCCGCGCTCGCTTCTATCGCCAGCCGATGGAGTGGCTCGACCTGTTCTGGAGCACCAAAGTCCGAGGGGAGAGCTACACCGAATGGTATCGTCGGCGAATGAATCGCATGGCGGCCAAGAGCAAGGCGGCGAACCGTCCGGTCAATCCCGCCTATCTCGACAACGCAGAGCGGCAGGTTAACTACCTGAAACATCGCGGTCTCAAGCCTCACCACGATTTTCTTGAATATGGCTGCGGCATCCTGCGGGTCGGCCTGCATCTCATGAAGTACATGGAAGACGGTCGCTACGTCGCTGCGGACATCTCCGAAAATCGAATTCGTAAAGGCGTCGGGATTCTCGAGGAGAACGGTATTGACCCCTCACGATACCGCACTGTCGTTCTAACGGACGCGCAGGCTAAGGAATTGGGCGATCAGAAGTTCGATTTCATCATGGCGCATGACGTGTTCCCGCACATGCCTACCGATGAATGTTTAGTGTGCCTGAAGACGCTGTCGCGCCACCTCAAGCCGGACGGTCAACTTTTCGTCACCTTCAGCATAGCGGACGCGCCCCATGCGACGAACGCCAAGGACTATTGGGTGACCCCGAAAGAGGTGCACCGCATCGGGGAGGCGGCCGGCCTCTCCGTGAGCGAAGAGAAGGATTGGGAACAGTATCGGTTGGAAATCCAACCGGATCAGTCGATGTTCCGATTCGTCTTGCCCGGTTGAAGATTGATAAGACGATCGACCATGAAAAAGCCGGCAGCACAGTCTAGATCGGAGGCGCGTCAGATCGTCTGCACGTGCATGGACATGACGCGCGCCGACTTCGTGCATGCAATGACGATGAACCAGGCGCTGGATTTCGACCAATTGTTGGCCAAGACGGGGGCCGGCACCAAGTGCACCGCCTGCTGCCTTGACCTTGAAACCATCTACACGGAAGAGGCGGATCGCCTTCCGGCCGCCCCGACCGCTCGCGAGGACGCGGCTTCGCGCCCGAAGCGGACCAAGAGCCTCGTGCGACGGGCGATAGGCGGTTTCCTTTCCGGCCTCGACCGGGTCGCGCCGCCCTATCCCATGCTGCTTCGCGATTATTCGCCGGTCGTCGCCGGCGAAGAGATCGTGCAGTCCGTGATGGTCGCGAACGATCGATTTCTTTTCGGGCCGGAAAAGCCTTGCAGCCCAGTGGATGTGAACGTGCTGTTGCGCGATTCGGAGGGGCGCGAGGTTCAGGCGTGGCGGACACGCGTGCCGGCCGGGGAAGCGTTCCAAGTGGCGCTCAGTCCCCTGCTGATGGAGCACGCGGCGAGGACTGGCGCGCCCCTCTCCTCAGACGGTCTGACTTGGGGAGCGGTCGAAGTGCGGCGACGCTGGGTGAGCCCTGCGCTGCGGGGGACGACGCGTCCGCAGCTTCTCATAGAAGCTCCAGGCGGCAACGGCGGCGTCCACACCCAAGGGCCCTCGGGCGTCAAGACTCATTGGTATACGGCGATCGCGAGGCCGATGGATGAGCGCGTGTTCGTCGCCGTCACCAACGCCGGAAACCGGATACTGGGCTCCACGGTCCCGCACGCTTTGAATCCCGACGAACGACGCCTTGCAATCCCGCCCTTCGGCGCGCGGGGGGTCGAGGTCGATGTGAACGCGGCCGCGGAGGCGCAGGGGGGAGGCGGTCTCGGCGCGATCGCCGTTGAATGCGACGGCCTCAGCAAGACCCATATCATATCCGCGTCGCGAAACTTCGATCGAATGGCGATCGACCACCCGGCGGAAAGCTGATTGCGAGACTTGATGATGAGCTACCACTATCTCATCCCGCTCGTCTTTTCGCTGCCGCCCGGCTACGCTTTTACGCTCGCCATTCCGCCGTCGCTTTTGCGCCGTCGTTTGATCGGGTGCCGCGGCGCGGTTCTTATAAAGGCGATCGCGACCTGCGACGGGGAGGAGCGCTGGCGGGAGACGCGTACCGTCAATCTCGAGGAGGGCGAAGACGACAACCACCCGATCACCCTGGTGTGCGCCGTCAACGCATTGGATGAGGCCGGCGCTCTACCGGAGGGAGCCGCTCAGGCGTTTGTCGAGGTTGAGTTTCTGAGTACCGATGACCGCGCCCCTTTCGCCACGAAGGCGCCCCCGGCGGTCTACGCGCTGTACACGGCCCCAGGCAGACTGACGTTTCGGGCGGACGGCAGCTATAAGTTCGGCGCGCCGCAGGTGATCTCTTCCATTGCCGAGTACGGACGCTTTCTCGAATCGCATACGCTCGTTGCGATCGACCGCTCGCGCCAACATCTTGAATCGCTGACGCTGGTCAATCCCTACACGAAGGCTCTTTTGGTCTCCTGTCAGACGCCGGACGGGCGCACGACGAAACGGACAAAGGTTCCCGCGCGAAGCGCTGTCCGCCTAGATTTGACCCAACTGTTGCGGGAGGGAGAGGACCGCTTGGTCACCCGTCTGCAATTGAGCGCGACAAACCGGGTGCTCACCTACCATGTGCGACATGACGCGGCGCGGCCTCCTTACATCTCTGACCACGAACATCTCGACATTTTCCGAGCTGATCCGAGCCATGTGCCCTGGACGCGCTATCTGCGCGAACGGTTCGCTCGCGTTATGAAACAGAAGTTCGGCGTACGAATCGGCGGCTGAGGGTGAGAAAGACACAAGACATGAGCGTTAATGACGGCGTGCGCGAACGTTTCGCCCGGACCACGCCTGCAAGGTTGGTGCGAAAGTGCGGGGTTCGAGGTTCGCAGGTCGGCGGCCTGGCGGCGCTTGGCTTGGTCGGCGTGCTGTTCGACACCCTCGGTTTGACGATGCTCTACCCAATCGGCGAGTACCTGCTGAATAACGGCGATATGACCGTGCTGCTTGAGACCTCGCGGGTCTGGAGCGGTTTGCACACGGCCTTCGGCTGGGTCGGCTATGACCCGGGCATCGTAACGGTCGTCGCGATGTCCGCGGTTTTCCTGCTCGTTCGTCAGATCGCCACCTACCTGAGGCTCATCTATCAGGCGGCGCTCAGCCATATGATGGCGCGACGCGTTCGTCATCGGCTCTTTACCGGTTTTCTCGCCGCCCGCCTGAATTATCAAGAACGGCTGATGTCCGGTCCGTTCGCAAATTCTATGACCACCGAAACGACGCTTGCGTCTCAGACGATCAGCGGCCTTCTCGACTTCCTGATCGCCTGCGCCTTCACGATCGGCTACGTGTTGCTCCTCTTTTGGCTGTCGCCGGAAGCGGCGGCGGTCGTGCTGGGCGTTCTCGTGGCCATTACGATCGGCATGCGCGGGCTGTTGCGCAAAGTGCGCGAATTGAGCCGTGAAATCGTTAAGGCCAACGCCGCCTTTTCCCAGCATTTTTTGGAGCGGTGTCGGGCCTCTCGCCTGATACGGCTCGCGCGTAGCGAACCGATCGAAATCCATAACGCGTCCCGACTTCTCAACCGGCAAGAAAAGAAGAACCTATCCGCCGTTCGTGCGATCGCCATCACGGAGAGCGGCATCGAGCCGCTGGCGCTGATGTTGGGCGTTCCCGCGCTGGTGGCGGGCGTCCTCGTTTACGGCGAGGATCTTTCAACCGTCGGGATGTTTCTGATCGTGTTGGCCCGCCTAGCCCCTATGGTGAAGCAGGTCATCCGCGGATGGCAGGCCTATCTAAAAATCCGGGCCTCTGCAGAGAACGTGCTTTCGACCTTTAACGAGTTGGACGCCGCGGCGGAAGAGAATGCGGGCCTCGAGGCGTTCCCTGCGCCGGTACGCGAGATCCGCTTCGAGGGCGTCACCTTCTCCTACCCTAACGCGGAGACGGCGGCCCTAAAGGGGATCGACCTCATCGTTCCGGGCGGCGTGATGACGGCGATCGTAGGGCCCTCGGGCAGCGGGAAATCGACGTTGATCGACCTCATTCCGCGGCTGCGCGTGCCGACCGGCGGACAAGTCCGGATAAACGATACGCCCGTCAACGAGATCCGGATCGACGCGTTGCGCGCCGCCACGGCCTACGTGAGCCAGACCCCGTTGCTGCTCTCGGGGTCTATCGCGGAGCATATCGCCTACGGCTCCGAGGGGCTGTCGCGAGCCGACGTAGAGCGCGCCGCGCATCTGGCCAACGCGCACGACTTCATCGTCGATTTGCCGAACGGCTACGAGACGGTCCTCGGCGAAGGCGGCGTCGGATTGAGCGGGGGCCAAAGGCAGCGCGTCGAACTCGCCCGCGCCCTCGCCTGCAAGGCGCCGATCCTCATTTTGGACGAGCCGACGAGCAGCGTCGACGGGGAGAGTGCGGCCCAAATAACGCAGGCGCTTCGCCGTATTCGCGCAGAGACGGAAACGACCATCTTGATCGTCGGCCATCAGCTCGGCGCGCTTTCAGATGCGGACAAAATCGTCGTGCTGCAGTCCGGGACGATTGCGGCCGAGGGCGACCATCGAAGCCTGTCGGCGCAACCCGGCTGGTACCGCTCGACGTTGGCTCAGCAATCCGGAGAGGGGACGCAAGCCGCCGGCGTTGAGCCCTTGGATCGAAGCGAGGCGAAAGTACTGCCATG
This sequence comes from Marivibrio sp., assembly GCF_040218065.1. Lineage (NCBI taxonomy): Bacteria > Pseudomonadati > Pseudomonadota > Alphaproteobacteria > Rhodospirillales > Aestuariispiraceae > Marivibrio > Marivibrio sp. The sequence continues at coordinate 44,480 of NZ_JAVJQE010000010.1, forward strand.
AAGATCGGCGCGATTATCCCCGTGCGGCTGAGTTCCGAGCGGTTGCCCGGAAAGGCGTTGATGGAGTTGGCCGGCAGGCCGTCCATCGTGCGCCTTCTCGAAAGGGTGGCCGCCTGTCGGTTCATCGAGGACCCGCGCGACGTCGTGGTCTGCACGACCGGTGAGCCGGGGGACGACCCGCTGGTCGCGGTCGTCGAAGACGCGGGCTATTCCGTGTATCGCGGCGAGACCGACGACATCATCGCGCGCTTCGCCGGGGCCGTCGCCCATTTCGGGTTCGACGCCGTCATCCAAGCGGACGGGGACGACCCGCTTAGCGCGACGGAATACATGGACGCCGCAATGGCGCGCCTTCTCGAGGACCCGTCGCTCGACATCGTAACGGTGGACGGCCTGCCGCTCGGCTGTGCGACGAAGGCCTTTACGCGTACGGCGATGGACAAGGTGACGGCGGGCTACGCCACGCGCGAGAACGACACCGGTTTCATCTATTTCTTCACCAAGACGGGTCTCTGCCGGCATGAGGCTCTGTCGGTCGAGAACCCGACGCATCGGCATGAGACGGCGCGTCTTACGCTCGACTACGAGGACGATCTGACGGTCTTTCGCTCGATTTTCGACGCCTTGCATCGCGCCGACGGCCCGTTCGGTCTGGCGGAGGTGGTGGCCTTCCTGAACGACCGACCCGACATCGTCGCGATCAATCGCCATGTCGAGGCGGAGTACGCGCGCCGGACCGTCGAGAAGGCGAAGCTCGACTATATCGGCGCCGACGGCGCACGGCAGTCGATCAAGCTTTAGAGCGCGCGGCGCAGCAAAAAACTCCTCGAGGGAATGTGATGGTTTCCGCTTCCGACCCTGCTCGGTCGACCGCTCGGACGGGCAAGTACGTCTGGGTTCTGCACAATGGCCTGACGCGCTGGCTATGGCTCGATTTTGCCCGGCATATGCGCGAGGAGACAGGGCTCGAGCCGCTGCTGCTTTTGACCGACGCCAAAGCGCTCGACTATTACGAAAAGCTGAACGGCGGGCCGCTGGATTTCGAGAGCATCGTCATCAAGGATCCTTACGACGTGCTGGAGGAGCCGGCGCCGGACGTCTCCACGGCCGAGATTCTGGCCCGAGCGCGGCGTGCGGAGAAGGCGTTGGGGCTTGGGCTCTATCGCGATTACGTTCTGCAGGACCGGCACATGGGCCGTGGCTATCTTTTGGCGGGCAGCGGTCACCCTTCGTCCGTTCTCGCCGATCTCAGCGACCAGAGGCGGATCGCCCACGCCTTCGCCGAGCAGGCGGAATGGACGGCGGAGCTTTTCGAGCGCTACCCTCCCGCGATGATCTGCAGCTATTACGGTGGCGGCGGCGTCCGGCAGAAGATGATGGCGACCGGCGCACGGCACCGCGGCGTGCCGTTCCGCGCGCTGTGCCCGGCCCGGTTGGGCGGCTTGGTCTATTGGGCGGACGACGAGTTCGAGGGCTCGGAAGCGCTCTCAGGGTATCTCGCGCAACCAGGGCCGCAGCTGAGCGAGGAGGAGATCGCCGCCGAGACCGGCGGGTTGCGCTCGTCGGCGCTAGCCACAAATGCGGCGGCGCTGTCGAGCCGCGCCGCCTCGCGGCGCTGGTCGCAGATCGTGAAGCAGAGCGCCTGGCTGACCGCCCGTTACTTCTACTGGCGTTTCAAGGGCTACGCGAAGGCCCGGCGCGGGTACAAGCTCTCGGATACGATCCGGTGGCTGGTCCGCCAGCGCCGGCACTATCGCTTGCTTGACAAGATCGCGTTGCGCGACCTTAAGGACTTGCCGGACGGCGTGAAGATCGTCTACTTCCCGCTTCAGCAGGAGCCGGAGGCGTCGACGTTGGCGCTCGCGCCGGAGAACACTAATCAGTTGGCGACCGTGATGGAACTTTCGCTGACGATCCCCGCCGATGCGATCCTGATGGTCAAGGAGCACACCTGGCAGGTCGGCCGTCGCCCGAACGACTTCTACGACCGGCTGTTGGGGATGCATAACGTCCGTCTGGTGCATCCGGACCTGCCGGGGCTCGCCGTCTGCCGGCGGGCCGATCTGGTCGCCACGATCACCAGTTCGGCCGGGTACGAGGCCGCCGTCCTGGGCAAGCCGACGCTTTTCTTTTGGAGCCATTGTCCGATCGCCTCGACGCCCCATGTGCACAAGGCTCCCCGGTTAGAGGGGATTGAACGCGTCTTGGATCTCCTGGACGATTGCGACGGCGACGCAAAACGGCGACGCGAGCATGACGGCGCGGCGCTCGCGCGGCGGTTGCGTGAATTCTGCATCGACGCGGAAGAGATGGAATTCTTCACGCGCAAAGAACCGGCTCCGCGCGAGGACGTGGCGAGGCTCGCCGCCCCGCTCACTCATGAACTCACCACGGCGCAGACCGACCTACGCGTCGGCGCGTGAGAACCCTTTACGAAGAGGTGCATCGACCATGACCCGTCAAACGCAGCCGATACCGTTTCAGCCGCTCGGCGTTATCGCCCGCCGCTCGCGGGAGATGGCGGAGCGCGCGAAACATCTTGAGGGCGAAGACGGCGTTCGCCGGTGCAAGAAGTGCCTCATCCCCGAGACGGAGCAGACCGTCACCTTCGACGACGAAGGCGTCTGCAACATGTGCGCCGTCGCCCGCGAGCGCGATGAGGATATCGATTGGGACGCGCGCCAGCAGGAGTTCCAGGACATTGTGGAGCAGTATCGCGGCAAGTATCGCTACGACGCGATCGTGCCGTTCAGCGGCGGCAAGGACAGCGCCTGGGTCGCCTACACCTTGGTCAAGAAGTACGGGCTCAAGATCCTGCTGGCGACGTTCGATTCGCATTTCCGCCGGCCGTTGCATCTTGAGAACATCGAGCGCGTCGTCCGCGCGCTCGGCTGCGATCACGTCACGTTCAAGGCGAATGACGACGTCATCAAAAAGACGATGCTGGAATCGCTGCGGCGCCGCGGCGACTTCTGCTGGTTCTGCCACACCGGCGTCGTCGCGACCCCCTTCAAAGTCGCGCTTATGTACAAGGTGCCGCTCATTATCTGGGGCGAGCCGGGTACGGAACAGTCGGGCGGCTACTACAACTACAAGACCAAAACGCCCCCGGACGAACGGTGGTTCAATCGTCAGATCAACTTGTCGATCAACGCCGAGGACATGCAAGGCTTCGTGGACGGCGTCGAGATGCGGGACTTGGAGCCCTTCCAGCTTCCCCCTTGGGAAGATCTGATGAACATGGGGGTCACCTCGATCCACCTTGGCGACTACATCAAATGGAATGCGCCGTTGCAGTACGAGATTCTCAATAAGGAGCTCGGTTGGCAAATGGCCGAGGTCGAGAACCTCCACCCCCGTTATCACTATGAGAAGGTCGAATGCTTCCTTCAGGGCACGCGCGACTACCTGCGCTACATCAAGCGCGGATACAGCCGAACCGTGCAGCGGGCGAATCTCGACATCCGCAACGGCGTCATGTCGCGCGACGAGGCGGAGGAGATGATCCACTACGACGCGCAACGGCCGGCGAGCCTTGACGTCGTGCTCGACTATCTTGGCATCGATGAGGACGAGTTCAACGCGATCGCCGAGGACCATCAGGTCTATCCGCATGTCCACGACCCGGACAAGGTGCGCGCGGCCCAGCGCAAACTCGATGATCAGCCGCTCTGGGAACGGTTGCTTTCCGGGGACGTGCCTTCCGACATCGACCAGTGATTTCGCTGGGTCTTCAGTCCGCTTCGATCAGGGAGAAATGGCTTGAGCCTACCGCGTGACATCGTGCGGCGGCGCGTGACCGTCGTCGACTATGGTATGGGCAACTTGCGTTCGGTCGCGAAGTACGTGTCGCGCGCGGGTGGGGAGGTGCGCATCTCGGCGGATCGCGCAGACCTGGAATGGGCCGAACGGATCATCCTTCCCGGCGTCGGGGCCTTCCCCGATGCGATGGCTGAGTTGGAGCGACGCGAGCTGATCAATCCGTTGCGCGACATGGTCGAGGGAGAGAAGAAACCGCTGCTCGGAATCTGTCTGGGGATGGAATTGTTGGCGCAGTTCAGCCCGGAGGTGCGCGACACCCGCGGCATGGGGTGGGTCGACGCCGAGATGAAACCCTTCGACCGCGCGTCGATGCGGGTTCCGCACGTCGGCTGGAACCAGATCACCAATCGCAATCCTTGCCCCCTTTTGGAGGGCGTAGAGGACGGGTCCTTCTTCTACTTCGTGCACAGCTTCCATATGGTCTCGCATCGCCCGGAACTGGTCACGGCGACCAGTCGCTACGGCCACGATTTCACCGCTGTGATCCAGCAGGGCAACGTATACGGGACGCAGTTCCACCCGGAGAAAAGCCAGTCCGCCGGCTTCCTCCTGCTGCGCAATTTCATCGAAAAGGATCTCTGATCATGAGTTTCGTTCGGCTCATTCCCGTCCTCACGCTGAAGGACGGGCGAATGATTAAGACGATCCAGTTCGACCAATATCGCGACGTCGGCCACCCTCGCACCATGGGCAAGGTCTACGACAGCCAGGATGTAGACGAATTGGTCTTCCTGGACATAACGGCGACGCAAGAGAATCGAGCGCCGGACTACGAGTCGATCCAGATGTTCGCCGAAGAGTGCGCCATGCCGCTGACGATCGGCGGCGGGGTGAAGTCGCGCGACATCATCCGCGAGCTTCTGAACATCGGCGCCGACAAGGTGGTGATCAACAGCGAGGCCGTCCGGCGACCCGAATTTATCACCGAGGCTGCCAACAGCTTCGGCAGCCAGTGCATCGTCGTCTCGATCGACGCGAAGCGCTACAGCGGGTCCGGTTACGAAGTGCTGATCGACGGCGGGTACGAAAGGACCGGCCTCGAGGTCGTTGAGTGGGCGAAGGAGGTGGAGCGCCGGGGCGCGGGCGAAATCATGATCACAGCCATCGACCGCGAAGGAACGATGGAAGGCTACGATCTCGACCTGATCCGGTCGGTCCAGGACGCCGTGTCCATTCCGGTCATCGCCAACGGCGGCGCCGGCCTGCTGGTCGATCTGCTCGATCTCATCAAGGAAACGGACGCGACGGCGGTGGCCTGCTCGAGCCTGTTCCTTTTCACGGACAACAAGCCGATCAAGGTGAAGTCGTTCCTACAGACCGGCCGTGTTCCGGTCCGGCCGATCTAGCGGCTCGCACGTCTGATCGGGACGCTCTAAGGCGACGGTGTGGAGATGATGCGGTCAATCCTCGTCATGGCGGGACGGAACCGGTTCGGGCGTCTTCTGCTTGAGACTTTGGCGAAGAAGGGAGCGGCTCCCGCGGGGGTCGTTCTTGAATGCGAGACGCCGCGCGCGGCATCCCTGGAACAGTGGTTGGCCCATCCCTCTTTCGAGCCCGACGCTTTTGAGCGGACAGTCGAGCAGGCCGGGATCGACGTGCTACGAACCAGCGACTTTCAGGGCGACGCCGCTCTCGCCTGGATCGCCGACCAGCGGCCGGATTGTTTGATCAACGGCGGCGGCGGGATCTTCTCGAAGGCGCTCTTGGACGCGACCCCCGTCGGCGCCGTCAACGCCCACCCGGGGTTGCTGCCGAGCTATCGAGGGCTTGACCCGGTTCTTTGGGCGCTCGCCGAAAACGGGCCGTTGGGGGCGACGGTGCATCGCATGGCCGAAGGGTTGGATACAGGGCCGATCTTCGCGTCGGCGACGCTGCCGCCGGAGATGCTGACGCCTGAAGACTTGAGCAGTGTTGTCGCCTTGCGGGTCGCCTGCATGAGGCGCGGTGCGCAGCTTCTGGCGACCGTGCTTTCGGACCCGTGGCGCTATCCGCCCACCCCGCAGGATGAGGGGGAAGCCCGCTATTTCGGCCGCTTTCCTGAGGATCGTCTGGCGGAAGTCGAGGCGGCGCGCCTCAGTTTGCGCGCCGCCGCGCAAGGGGCCGTCTCGTGAAGGCCCTCGGCGTCCTGCAAGCGCGCATGGGGTCGAGCCGCGTCCCGGGCAAGGCGATGACCGATCTGGCCGGCGAGCCGCTGATCGGCCATATGATCCGGCGCATGCGCGCCGTGCGAGGGGTCGGGGAGATCGTTCTCGCCACCACGACCGACCCGCGCAACGACCCGTTGGTCGACTATTGCGCCTCCCTGGGGGTTGAGGCGGTGCGCCATCCGAAGGAGGACGATCTGGCGGGGCGGATCGCGCTGGCGATCCGCGGGCGACCCGGCCGCACGATCTTGAAGACCGGCGGAGACTGTCCGTTCATCGACCCTGCGGTCCTGCAGCGTATGGTCGACGCCGCCGAGGCCGATCCCGAGGCGGACTTCATCTCTAATCGGGTCGAATGGTCCTATCCCCTGGGCTTGTCCGCGGACGTCGTCTCGCGCCGGGCTATCGAGTGGGCCGATTCGAACCTGACGGCGCCTGAAGATCGCGAACTGTTCGCCCTGTGGATCCGCGACCATCCTGAGCGCTTCAAGGTCGTGCCCATCGTCCACGACGTCGATCTCTCGCATCACAATTGGTGTGTCGACACGCCGGAAGATCTCGCCTTCGCGCGGCGCGTTTTTTCATCGCTCTATGCGCAGGATCCCTGTTTCGGCATGGAGGCGGTGCTTCGCTTCCTGGGCGAGGAAGGCGCGGCCGGCGCATGAACGCCCTTGAAGTCGTCCTGGTCGGGGCGGGGCGCATCGCGGTCGGAAACCACGGCCTTGCCGGCGCGACGCCGCTGAGCCATCTGGCGGCCATTCGCGACGTCGGGGCGCAGATTGCGGTGCTGCGCGCCCTCGTCGAGCCGAATGAGGACGCGCGGGAGCGCGCCCGCGCCGACTGGCCGGAGGTCGCCGCCGCCGAGTGCGCTCCGGACATGGCCGATCTGCCTGATCTGAAAGGGGCGGTCGCAGTGATTTGCACGCCGTCTTCCGTGCGTCGAAATCCGGTCGAGGCTGCGATCCGCGGCGGCGCCCTTGCGGTCGTCGTGGAGAAGCCGCTGGCCCAGACCGCCGACGAGGCGCGCGCCCTGCACGCCGCCGCCAAGGCCGCGGGCGTGCCCCTCGTGGTGAACTACAATCGCCGCTTCGACGCGCGGATCGCGGATGCGATGCGCCGGGGGTGTGAGGACGTGAGAAGCGCCGAACTGCGCTACGCGCGCGGGCTTTGGAACTACGCGTCGCACATGCTCGACCTTCTGGTCTCTCGCTGCGGCCCGATCGAGACGGTTCAATGGATCGCCGGCGCCTGCCCCGACGCCGCGGCGGACGCCAATCCAAGCTTCGCCTTGACGTTTCGGAGCGGGATTCCGGTCGCGGCCTTGGGCCATGAGGGCTTGGACTACGATCTCCTCGATCTCGTCCTGACGACGCGGGCCGGCCGTCTGCGCCTGCTGACCGGGGGCGCTGAAATCGCGGTCGATGCGCCGCAGGACGATCTTCACTATAAAGGCTACCGGCATCTGGCGACGGGGCCGGCAGAGCGCGGCGCCGCGGCGGGCTTCTCCGGGCTTTATCGCGCTCTACATGACTGGCTTGTCGGCGGCCTCGCCTTCGTCGGATGCGATTCCGCCCAGGCGGTTCATCTGGCCGAGGCGTTCGAGGCGATATCGGTGTCGGCGTCGCGGAACGGCGCATCGATCCGACTTGGCGATTAGACGTGGGATGAGATCATGAATGCTGCAGACACGCCCGCGCTGCTGGGCGGCCATCCGATCAACGATCGACCCTTCCGCTTCAACAACGCGATCGGTGAGGAAGAAAAGCGCGCCGTCATGGCGGTGCTCGACGAGGGGGAGCTCTCGGGCTTCATCGCGTCACCCGGCGAGCCCTTCTGGGGCGGGCGCAAGGTGCGGGAACTGCAGGATATGTTCTGCAGCCGCTTCGGAGTGAAGCATGCGGTGGCGGTCAATTCGGCGACGTCGGGACTGCACGCCGCCGTGATGGCGATCGGAACGGGTCCCGGCGACGAGATCATCGCCTCTCCCTATACGATGAGCGCCACCTCGACCGTGGCCGTTCTTTCCGGCGCGACGCCCGTCTTCGCCGACATCGAAGACGAGACCTTCGGGCTCGATCCCGCCGCCGTCGAAGCGAAGATCACGCCGCGCACGCGTGCGATCGTGACAGTCAATATTTTCGGCCACCCCTCGCGCCTGACCGAATTGCGGGCGCTGGCGGACAAGCACGGCCTCTATCTGATCGAGGATAACGCCCAGGCGCCCGACGCCCTGCACGCCGGCCGTCCGACCGGCACTATCGGCCACATCGGCGTCTTCAGCTTCAACCGGCACAAGGTGATGCAGAGCGGCGAAGGCGGCGTCCTGGTCACCGACGACCCGCAGTTGTTCGAGAAGGCGGCCCTGTTCCGCAACCACGGCGAGGCGGTGGTGGAGGCGATGGGGATCGACGATCTCGTGAACACCGCCGGGCTTAACCTGCGGATGACCGAGATGGAGGCCGCAGTCGCGGTCGAGCAGTTCCGGAAGCTGCCGGAGCTCAATCGACAGCGGATCGAGCTGGCCGACCGGCTGTCCTCGGCGCTCTCCGACATCGACGGGGTGAGCGCTCCGACCGTGCGGCAAGGCGATCGGCACGTCTACTACATGTATGCGATGACCTATGACGAGGCCGCGGCGGGAATGCCCCGCGAGCTGTTTGTGAAGGCGATGCTGGCCGAAGGCCTGTTCGTCCGCGGCGGCTATCTGAAGCCGACCTATCTGGAGCCGATGTATCAAAAGCGCATCGGGCTCGGGCGTCACGGGTTTCCCTTCGCCGCCGCCGACGGCGCCTCGCGGGTGGATTACTCGCCCGGCATCTGTCCGGTCTGCGAACGGCTGCAGTCGCAAGAGTTGATGATCACGGCGGTGATGCAGCCGCCGCAGACCCTCGCCGACATGGACAGATGGGCCGAGGGCGCCCGCAAGGTGCTTAACGCCCGCGACGCGTTGATGACCGCCGAGGCCGCCTGACGCCTATCCGCGTCGACGGAATGAGCAAGCTTCTGGTTCTGCCCGTCGAGGCGGGGGCGGCCGCGTTTCTGAAGCCGGTTCTGGCGGCTTGGGAGACCGCGTCGCCTGGTTTCGATTGGGAAGTCGGCTTGACCGACCGATCCGCGGCGAGCCTGAGCGGCGCGCTGAGGCGGGGGCGCGCCGTCGGATCGGTTTTGGATCGCCTGGACGCGGCCGCGGGGGCGGCGTTTATCGAGCGCGCACGGCCGTCGGCGCTTCTCATCTCCGCCGGCGGCTGGCCGCTTGAACATGCGGCGGTCCGCGCCGCCCGCTCACTCGGCGTCACCGTCCTGCAGTTCGTCGACACCTGGTACGGCTACCGGCGGCGACTGGTCGACGACGCCGGTTTGAACGCGCCGGACAGGCTGCTCCTGATCGACGGTTTCGCGGCGCGCGAGGCGAGAGAGGAAGGCCTGGGCGAGCTGGCGACGGAACTGGTCGGGCACCCGCACTGGGGAAAGGTGGCGCGCCTGCCGCCGACGGAGCGGCGACGGACGCTGTTCGTCGGCGCGCCGGTGGTTCGGGACTACGGCGCGAGCCTGGGGTACACGGAAGGCAGCTGTTTCGATCTTCTGCGCGCCGCGCAAGAGGCGCGTCCGGATCTGATCGCGCACATCGAGTATGCGCCGCATCCGGAGCAGAACGAAGACGATCTGCCGGAAGGGGTTCGGATATCGCGCTATGATCCGCGACGCCTGGGCGAAGACGTCGACCAACTGGTCGGCATGTTCTCCTCGCCCTTGATCGACGCCTACCTTTCAGGGCGCCGCTCTGTCAGTCTTCAACCTGACGCGGTCGGACCCGATCTATACCCGCTCAGTCGACGCGGGTTGGCGCCGCGGGCGGGTACCCTGCAGGATCTGATCGCGGCCCTGTCCCTGCCGCCGCCCGACCCGACCGCCCTTCGTTGGGACTTGCAAGGCAGCGTCGAGCGTTTCGCTAATGCGGTGAGAAAGCACCTTGTCTGACGTCATTCCCTTGGCCGTACCTGATCTGCGCGGCGCCGAAGCCCGTTATCTGGAAGAGTGCGTCACCGACAACTGGGTTTCGTCCGCCGGCCCCTTCGTCGGCGCCTTTGAAACCCGGATGGCCGCGCTCGCCGGACGGCGCGAAGGCGTCGCCTGCGTCAACGGTACGGCGGCCCTTCAGATCGCTCTCATGGGGCTAGGAATCGGACCCGGCGATCGCGTCATCGTTCCCGACTGGACTTTCGCTGCCTCCGTCAACGCCGTGATCCACGCGGGCGCGGAGCCGGTTTTCGCCGACGTCTCCCGCGAGGACTGGTGTCTCGACCCGGCGAGCGTCGACGAAGCCGCGGCGCGCTACGGCGAGGGGTTGCGGGCCGCCGTGCTCGTCGACCCCCTCGGCAAGACCGCGTCGCCTGAGACCGCGACCTATCTGCGCGAGCGGCACGGCCTCCTGGTTCTGGAGGACGCGGCCGGCGCAATCGGCGCGTCGCGCGGCGGCGCGTCGGCGGGCTCGCTCGGCGCGGCGGCCTGTTTCAGCTTCAACGGCAACAAGACCGTCACCGCCGGCGGCGGCGGCATGGTGGTCACCGACGACGAGGCGCTCGCCAAGCGTCTGCGTCACCTGACCACCCAGGCCAGGATCGGCGCCGACTATCGCCACGACGCGGTGGGGTTCAATTATCGGATGACCAACGTCAACGCGGCGATCGGCGTGGCGCAGTTGGAGCGTTTGGAGGAGATGGTCGCGGCGAAGCGTGCGATCGCGGAGGCTTATCGCGCGTCGATCGCCGAGCGCGCAGACATCGCCTTCATGCCGTTCGACGGCGACGGCGACGGGGCGGTCGACAGCGGATGGCTTTCGGCGGTTCGCGTCGCCGACGAACCGACGATGCGCGACTTGGTCTCGCATCTGAACGCCGCGGGAATAGCGGCGCGTCCCTTCTGGTGCGCCTTGTCGAGCCAAGCGCCCTATTCGGGGTATCCTTCGGTCGCAACGCCGGTCGCGCACGCGCTGACGGACGTGGTCGTGACCTTGCCGAGTTCGAGCCATCTCGATCGTGAGTCGTTGGCGCGCGTGACGGCGGCGCTTGAGGCGTGGCGCGGTCCCGAAGTCCCGCCGTTGTGAGAAGACCATGACGGATTTTCTCCTGCTGGGCGCCGGCGGCCATGCGAAGAGCGTCGTGGAGATTCGGCGCGCTGCGGGCGATCGGCTTTCAGCCTATATCGACCCCCACGTCTGCCCCTGGCTGCCGGAAGTGCGCCATATCGCCCGCGATTCGGACGCGAGCCCGTCGGACGGGCCTTTGGCGATCGGACTTGGCGGCGTGACGATCGACCTCCTCGCCGCCCGCCGTCGCCTGGTCGAGGAGTATGCGGCCCGCGGGTTCCTGTTGCTGAGCGTCGTCCACCCCGGCGCCCTGGTCAGCCCGAGCGCCTCGATCGCCGAGGGGGCGCACGTCCTCGCCGGCGCGATCGTGCAACCGGGGGCCGTAATCGGACGCGCGGCTTTGATCAACGCCGGCAGTCTCGTGGAGCACGACGCGCAAATCGGTGAAGGCGCGCATATCGCGCCAGGCGCAAGGGTTCTGGGCGGCGCGCGCGTCGGACCCGGGGCGATGATCGGGGCCGGCACCGTCGTGTTGCCATACGCCGACGCGCCGGCGCAGACGCTGGTTCCCGCAAACACCGTCTTCAGACCGAGCAAACCGAAAGGGAGCGAAGCCCAATGATGTTTCCGCACGACCGAAAGCCGTACATCATCGCGGAGATCGGGGCGAATCATAACGGCGATATGGCGCTCGCCCGTCAGATGATCGACGTGGCGAAGGAATGCGGCGCGGACGCCGTCAAATTCCAGTCCTGGGATACGACGATCTTTTCGCACGCGGTCTACGAGAAGAACTACTTTCTCGGCGACGACTACCGCGATCGGACGGACTACACCTTGAGGCAGATCGTCGAGGAGTTCGCAGTCTCGTTCGAAGATCTGAAAGCGTTACGCAGTTATTGCGACGAGGTCGGGATCGACTTCTCATCGACGCCGTTCAACGAGAAGCAGCTCGATGACCTCGTGGCGCTCGGCGCCAAATACATCAAGATCGCGTCGATGGACGTCACCAATCCGCGTCTGCTGCGCCACGCGGCGCAGACCGGGCTTCCGGTCATCCTGTCGACCGGCTTCGCGGAGATGGACGAAATCGACCGCGCTGTCCGCTGGCTGGAGGAGGGCGGCTGCGCGGAGATCGTTCTGCTGCATTGCGTGTCGCTTTATCCGCCCGAAGACGACGAGGTGCGCCTCGACAACATCGACATGCTCCGCGAGGTCTACGGTTACCCCGTCGGCTTCTCGGACCACACGACCGGCACGGAGATCCCGATCGCCGCGATCGCCAAGCGCTCCGTCGTGATCGAGAAGCACTACACCCTCGACCGCGCCATGTTCGGATGGGACCATCACATGTCCTGCACGCCGGAGGAGTTGAAGGCGATCTGCACGGCGCGCGACCGGATTCATCCTGCGTTGGGCGGCAAGCGCCGGATCGTTCCGGAGCGTGAGCGGACGCGGCGCGACGAGTATCGACGCTCCATCGTCGCGGCGCGTCCGATCGCCAAGGGCGCGACCGTGTCGCCTGAGGACATCGACTATCGCCGGCCCGGAACCGGCCTGGCCCCGACCATGACCGACCTCGTCGTAGGTGCGGTGACCCGGCGGGAGATCGCGGAAGACGCGCTCATCGGTCTGAACGACATCGTTCAACCGGACGACGCTTGAGAGTCCGTTCCCTGCGATGCGATCGGCCCTGATATGCACGGCCTGCTTTCCGGCGCCCCCGGAGGTGGCGGCTGATTACCGGGCCGGCGTCGCCGAGCAGGGGCGCGAGATCCGGCAACTTTTGGTCTGCGAAGACGGAACCGATCCGCGCCTGTTCGACGCCGGCGCCGCCGAGATCCTCCAGACGCCGGCGGGTGTGACGGGCGCGCGCCTGCGCGAGGCGCTTTTCCGCGCGATTGATGGGACCCCGGCGAGCGACGCCGTGCTCTTCGCCGATTGCGATGACCGCATGCTACCGGGCGCAGCGGAAACGTTCCTGTCGGCGCTGCAGACTGCGGAGGTCGCGGCCGCCGACATGGAGATCACGGATCCCGCCGGACGGCCGCTGAGGCGCCGCTTTTTCGACGGCGCGGACTTGCCGGATCGCACAGAGGACGCAGGGGCTTTAGCCCGGCGGAACTGGATGGGCCTGACCAATACCGCCGTACGCCGAGAGGCGGTCGACTGGGCCGCGCTGTCCGTGCCGGCCGCCGTGAGCGCGGTGGATTGGTGGCTGTTCGCGACATTGCTGTACCGCGGCTTGACGGCGGCCTGTGTCCGCACGCCCGTGACGCGCTATCGATCGAACCCTGCGGGGACGCTCGGCTACGGACCCGCCAGGAGTTTCGAGGCGCTTCAACGCCGTCTAAGTTTGGTCGCCGATCATCAAACCGCGCTGCTGGGGCGCCCGACGGCGGAGATCGCCGGACTTCAAGCGCTCGCCTTGCGCCGGGCCCCCGAAATGGAGCATGCGTTGGCCGATCTTCCGGAGACAGGGGTCTGGTACGAGGACGTCTTTCGGTTGGCCGAACGACTGGAGACCGCGCCGTGAAGATCGGGTTCGTGGGAACCGTCGAATCGAGCGCCGCGCTGCTGAAGGCCACCCTCGCGGCGGGCGGCGACGTCGCGGCCGTCGGCGCCTTGCCGCCAGAGGTCGGCGCGGCGCGCCACGCCGATTACGTCGACCTGGCGCCGATCGCCGCCGAGGCCGGCGCGCCGCTTTACGATTTGTCGACGCCGGACGGCTTGCAGCGGTTGGTCGCGCAGAGCGCGCCGGACGTCTTGTTCGTTTTCGGCTGGTCGCGGTTGATCCCTAACGACCTCCTGGCGGGCGTTCCGATGGGGGGCGTGGGATTCCATCCGGCGCCGCTGCCGATCGGGCGCGGGCGACATCCGTTGATTTGGTCGATCGTCCTGGGCTTGCAGGAGAGCGCCGCCTGTTTCATGCGACTGACGGAAGAGGCGGACGCCGGAGCGGTCTTCGTTCAACGTCCCTTCGCCATTGCGGATGACGAGACCGCGCGAAGCCTGATGGACAAGGCGATCGCGGCGGCGACCGCCGCGGTTCCGGATCTGCTGCATGCGCTGACCAGTCGCGGGGTGGCGGCCGCCGTTCCGCAGGATGAGAGCCGCGCCGTCGTGTGGCGGAAGCGAAGCCCAGCCGACGGTCGAATTGATTTTCGAATGTCCGGATCGGCGATCGATCGGCTTGTGCGCGCCCTCCACCCGCCGTATCCAGGCGCGGAGGCGGTCCATTCGGAGATCGGCGCAATCGTCGTGCGCGAAGTGGCCGTGCGTTCGGACAGGACGGCCGTCGGGCCGGTAGAGCCGGGCCGCGTCGTCGCGACGCGAGACGGCGCGCCGGTCGTCGCAACGTCGGACGGCGCCGTTGTTCTGACGGATTACGCCTGCGCGGCCGGGGGGCGGCCGGAGATCAGGCTGGGGAGCTCGTTTTGCTGAACGCGAAGACCGTGATGGTTGTCGCCCCGCATGCGGATGACGAAACGCTGGGGGCGGGCGGAGCCTTGTGCCGGCTGAAGCAGGGCGGCGCTGAGCTGCATTGGACGCTGATGACCACCCCGGAAGGCGCTGGCTACCCGGCGGATTATGTCGCGGCCCACGCAGCCCAGGTGGACGCGGTCGCCGCGGCCTACCCGTTCGACGGACTGCATCGGTTGGACTACCCCGCCTCGACCCTCGCGGCGCAACCGGTGGGGGCGCTGGTCGATCGGCTTCGCGCCCTCGCCGCGGCGGTCCGACCCGACGTGATTTTGCTGCCGCATCGCGGCGACGCTCACGACGACCATGGTGCGACGGCCGCCGCGGCGCAGGCGGCTTTCAAGGGCTTTCGCATGCCGAGCTTCGGGGTTCGGGCGCTTTACGCCATGGAGATCCTGTCGGAGACGGACGCCGTTATGGGGCCGCCGGCGCATCCTTTCATCGCCAACACCTTCGTCGACATTTCCGATCATTTGGATCGGAAGGTGGAGTTGTTCGGCCTCTACCGTACTGAAGTGACCGAGGGCGGCCCCCGGTCGCCTGAAGCTGTGCGCGCGCAGGCCTTGCTGCACGGCGCCGCCGTCGGCCGCCCCGCGGCGGAACGCTTCATGCGCTTGCAAGCCGTTCTTTAGGATGACGCCTCCGATGATCTCGAAACTGACGGATCTAACGCCGCTCGTCTGCGGACCGGACCAGACGGTGCGCGACGCGCTCGAACGCATCACTCAGTCCGGCGTGTTGGCGCAGATCGTCGTCAATCCGGACGGAACGCTCTATGGGACGGTTACGGACGCCGACGTGCGCCGCGCCATCCTGCGCGGGATCAAAGTCGAAGGTCCGGTGCGCGATTGCGCCCACGTCAAGCCGATCGTCGGCCTGGAGGGACAGAACGCGGAGAACATCGCGCGGCTGCATGCGATCCCCGGGTTGGTGCCGTTCCTGCCCATCGTCGATGCGGAGCGCCGTCTCCTGGAGGTCTGGGTCCGGCAGCCGGCCACCCCCAAGATGCCCGCCCTGATCATGGCGGGAGGGCGCGGCGCCCGGCTTGGGGACCTGACCCGCAACACGCCCAAGCCGTTGTTGGACGTCGCCGGCGCGCCGATCCTGGAGCATGTGTTACGCCAATTGGAAAAGGGCGGGTCGCGTGAGATCTTCATCTCCGTGCATCATCTATCCGATCAGGTGCGGCGCTTCGTTGAGGAGCGGCGCGGCGCGGCGCGCCTGTCGATCGTCGAGGAGACCGAGCCCCTGGGCACCGCCGGCGCCATCGCCAAGATCGCCCTCGAGGACGCCGAAGGCCTGATCGTCGCCAACGGGGATCTGGTGACGCAGACCGATTTCCACGCCTTGGAACTCTTCCACCTGCGTCAGGGCAACGACGTCACGATCAGCGCCGCCAGCTACGAGGTGTCGGTGCCGTACGGCGTCATCCGTCACGCGCCTGACGGCGCCTTCACCGGCATGGAGGAGAAGCCCGATCTCACCTACATGGTCGCGGCCGGCATTTACGCTTTGTCTCCGGCGGCCGCGGCTTTGGTTCCGCCGGACCGCCGATCGGATATGCCCGAACTGATCAACCGCGCGAAGTCGATCGGTCTTCGGGTCGGCGTCTTCCCGATTCACGAATACTGGCGAGACGTCGGTCAGCGGCACGATCTGGACGCCGCGCGGCGCGAACATTCCGAGGAGGCCGTTCGCGCGCGCCTTCCCGGGTCTTCCGTTTCTGAGGAGCAGCAGTAGTGACAAACTTCAATTCGGGCGAGTGCGATCTGACCGGCAAGAGCGTTCTGGTCACCGGCGGGACCGGCTCGTTCGGGCGCGCGTTCGTGCGCCACGTTTTGGAGACGCAGAAGCCGGAGCGCCTGATCGTCTTCTCGCGCGACGAGGACAAACAGCACGAGATGGCCGGCGATTTCGGCTTCGACTACACCGGAACCCACAATACGCGTCTTCGCTTCTTCATCGGGGACGTGCGCGACCGCGACCGCCTGCAGATGGCGATGCGCGGCGTCGACGTGGTTGTCCATGCGGCGGCGTTGAAGCATGTGCCGACCGCCGAATACAATCCGATGGAATGCATCCGCACCAACGTGCATGGGGCGGAGAACGTGGTCAGCGCCGCGCTGGCGTGCGAGGTCGATCGCGTCGTCGCCTTGTCCACCGACAAGGCGGTCAATCCGATCAATCTGTACGGCGCAAGCAAGCTGGCTGCCGACAAGATCTTCATCGCCGCGAACAACCTGAGCGGCCGTCGTCGGACGCGCTTCAGCGTGGTGCGCTACGGCAACGTCCTTGGCTCGCGCGGCAGCGTCGTCCCCTTCTTTCGCCGCCGCATAGAGGGCGGCGCGGATTACCTGCCCATCACCGACGACCGGATGACCCGCTTCTGGATCACCATCGACCAGGGCGTCGCCTTCGTCCTCTCGAGCGTCGGACGCATGCACGGCGGCGAGATCTTCGTGCCTAAGCTGCCCAGCATGAAGATCGTCGAACTGGCGAAGGCCATGGCTCCCGACCTGCCGACGAAAATCATCGGGATCCGTCCGGGCGAGAAACTGCATGAATTGATGCTGACGGAAGACGAATCCCGGTTCGCCTATGATCTTGAGGATCGCTACCTGGTCGCACCCGAGATCGCCTTCACCCAGGCGATCGAAGATGCGTTGAACGGCCTGCCGAAGGTGCCCGAGGACTTCCGCTATTCCAGCGACAGCAACGACGTCTGGATGACGCCGGATGAGTTGCGCAACCTGATCGGTATTGCCTGAAAGCGCTTGCGGCCATGATCCCTTACGGACGCCAGTCGATTGACGAAGACGATATCGCCGCGGTCGCGGCGGCGCTTCGCTCGGACTATCTGACGACGGGTCCGAGGGTCGAGGCCTTCGAGGCGGATTTGGCGCAAGCGACCGGGGCCGCGCACGCCGTGGTCTGCAACAGCGGCACGGCGGCGCTTTATATCGCGGCGCGCGCGCTTGGCCTGGGTCCTGGCGACGTGGCGATCGTCCCCAGCATGACCTTTCTCGCGACCGCTTCCGCGCCGTTCCTGGCCGGCGCCGAGATCGTCTTCGCCGATGTGGATCCCGATACGGGCCTGATGCGGCCGGAAGACCTTGAGCGCGCGATCGCCGAGGCGCGTCGGCGCTTTCCTGAGGGGCGCCTCGCGGCGGCTTTCGTCGTTCACCTGAACGGTCAATGCGCGGACATGCCGGCGCTGAAGGCGCTTTGCGACGCCCGGGACCTTTTCCTGGTGGAAGATGCGTGCCACGCGCTCGGCGGCGCGACCCGACGCGCCGACGAGCCTGAAGCCGCCGGCCGGGAGGCGCGGGTCGGCGACACACGTTGGTCGCATCTCGCCTGCTTCTCCTTCCATCCGGTGAAGACGATCGCGATGGGCGAGGGCGGGGCGGTGACGACCCAGGACGCCGCACTGGCCGAGGCGCTGCGCCTGCACCGTAATCACGGGATGGTCCGGGACCCTGAGCGCTGGCGCCATCGCGATATGGGGTTCGACGCGGGCGGCGAGCCGAATCCCTGGTATTATGAACTGGAGACGCCCGGTCTTAATTTCAGGGTGCCGGATGTGCTGTGCGCGCTGGGATCCAGTCAGTTGAAGAAGCTCGATCGTTTCGTGGCGGGGCGGGCCGAAGTCGTCGCCCATTACGACCGCGCGATCGCAGGGCTTGCGCCGGCGATCTTGGGTCCCGCCAAGGTGCCCTGGGGGCGACCCGCCTGGCATTTGTTCGCCGCCCGCGTCGATTGGGCGACTTTGGGCGTGGAGCGCGGCGCCGCAATGCGGCTGTTGCGCGCGCAAGCCGTGGGGACGCAAGTCCACTACATTCCCCTTCACCGACAGCCGTTCTGGGAGCGGCGATACGGCCGCCAGGATCTGTCGGGGGCGGAAGCGTATTACGCGGCCGCGTTGTCGCTACCCTTATTCGCAGCGATGGAGTATGCAGACGTCGGCCGGGTCGTACAGAGTCTGGAAAAGCTCTCAGCCGGTGCAGCGCAGCCAAGGTCACCATGAACGGTCTTTGCGCAGCGGGGACGGACATGTTTAAAGCCGGCTGATTGTAGTACCTTGAGCCAGGCGCGAAGAATACAGCCATAGAGAGGGACGCAATGAAGGTCGACAAGAACATAGAGGCGGCGAACAGCGCCTGGACCTTTGATGCAATTGGGGATGATTTCGAGAGCCACATCGAGAAATCAATTCCCCATTACATAGAGTGGCAGGAACTCATCTGTCAGCTATCGGATTTCTTTCTGAATCCGGACTGCCTTGTTTACGATATCGGGGCCGCTACGGGGGCGTTGTCGCGCAAGCTCGCGAAATGGAACGAACACCGAACCGGAATGCGCATCGTTGGGATCGACAGCGTCGAAAGCATGGTGAAGAAAGCGCAGGAGCTTAACACGGATCCGCGCGTCACTTTCATCCACGAAGACCTCCGCGTGTTTGATTTCGAACCCTGTTCGATGGTGATGTCATATTACACCGTCCAGTTCATTCACCCGCACTACAGGCAACAACTTATCGACAGGATTTACGAGTCGCTCCATTGGGGCGGCGCGCTGATTCTGTTCGAGAAGGTTCGCGGCGCGGACGCCCGGTTCCAGGACATCCAGAGCCAGCTTTATGTCGATTTCAAACAGAAGAACGGATTTTCGACGGACGAAATTATAGGAAAATCCCGCAGCTTGAAGGGGGTCCTTGAGCCGTTCTCCA
Organism: Marivibrio sp.; assembly: GCF_040218065.1. Classification (NCBI taxonomy): domain Bacteria; kingdom Pseudomonadati; phylum Pseudomonadota; class Alphaproteobacteria; order Rhodospirillales; family Aestuariispiraceae; genus Marivibrio; species Marivibrio sp. Next base: position 63,744 of record NZ_JAVJQE010000010.1, read on the forward strand.
CCGAGGGAAATCTCGGGTTGCTGCAGCGGGCGGGGTTCTCTGACATCATGCCGGTGGCGCGATGGATGTGTTTTGAGGGGCTGCTGGCGATCAAGTAAGACGTCGATTGGTGTTGTCCGAAGACGAGAATAGGAACCAAAGTCGTGCAAGATAGGTTTGGTCGCTTCTGGCGTGTCAAAAAGGGTTTGGCCGCCTTTTATAGCTTTCTTCTTAAGTACAGGCTTAGCAGTCGGCTGTTCACGGCGTTCGTGATCGAACCTCCGAAGATCAAAGAAGTCGATTTCGGCGGCTTTTCCATCCGCGCTCACATTCCGGGCGTCTACATGAACGGCTGGCTCATCAACGGGCCGAGCAAGAATAACGAAATGCCGACCGTTCGGTTCTTGGCGAAGGACCTTCGGGACGGGGACGTCTTTTACGAAGTGGGGGCGGCCTGGGGCATGTACGCCCTGATCTGCAACAAAATGGCCCGCCTGAAGCAATGCGTCGCCTTCGAGCCACAATCCTTGAATTTCGCGGAGACGGTTCGGAACGTCTATCTGAACAATTTCCAGAACACCATTGTTCTTCCGTTGGCGGTCGGAGACGAGAGCAAGTTCGACGATTTCTACGTTCAGGCGTTTCAGACCGGTTATGGCGGCGGAGCGATGGCCGACTACGACAGGTCGATGTTTTCCGAGTCCTCTGAGGCGATGGAGGCGTTGCGCCGCGGCGAGGGAATGGCGAACAAGGATCCCTCGAGCCTGAGCCCGGATGATGATTTGCCGGCGTTCGAATGGCGCGAGCGTGTGCTCGTCATGCCGTTGGACCGGATCATTTCTGAGGCCAAACTGGAATGGCCGACCCACATGGTGATCGACATCGACGGGGGCGAAGTCCTTTGCCTTAAGGGCATGGAGAAGACGCTTGCGAACCCGGCTCTGCGGGCCTTGAGCATCGAGGTCGACGAGCAGACGCGCGGCGAGGTCGAGAAGATACTATTCGCCGCGGGCTTCTCTATCGAAATCGAAAAAACTCAGTCGCGAGGCAACGTGGTCTATACGCGCGCGCGGCAAGGGACTTGAAGGCGGCGGTTCGTCTACCCGCTCGTCCTTTCCTGAAGCGTGGAACCGCAACGATAACATGAGCAACAAGTCTGTACTCGTAGAGTCGGTCGCGGCCGTAGATTACGCGACCGACCGTCTGGGCGAGCCCGACGTCTGGTTGACGACCTCGCCGATGGTTTATGAGAAGCTGCGCGGCGGCTCTCGGAGCGTTCGCTTTCTGGACCTGGATATCACACAGGAAACCGCCAACGCTATCGGCTATCTCGGCGCCGATCTTGCGGACTCGTTGGCGCACGCGGTAGACGGCGTCGACGGGACGCCCTGGAGCGGGTCATATCGACCGGGACGCGCCCTGGCGGCGTCGTTACAACGGGTCGTCACGCGGTTTCTGCTCAAGGGCTATCTGCTCGATCAACTTCTTCAAGACCGAAAGGCTCGGCTCGTCGTCGTGGGTCGACCCGATCTCGAACCCGTTAAGGATTTCTCCCTCCTGCCTGGCCGTTTCGAAACGACCTACGCAACAATTGCAGCCGAGATCGACGTGCCCGTGTTGGCGTTCGAAACGCCCGTTCCTGACCTCCTAACGCAGCGGGGCGACATTTACCTGCCCTCGGCCGTAGACCGCGTGATCACAGCCATCAACGCCGACGTTTCAAGCATCGTAAGCAAGCTTTGGTTTCGCGGCCTGCGAGGGCGGCCTCTCCGGCTCCCCTTTTTGCGATCAGCCGGCCATATCTATATCGAAAATCTGAATGAGCTGGTGGAAGAGACCATCGTGAAGCTGGTCGCGGCCGGACTGACGGTCGAAAAACTCCCCTCCGCCAACAGCAGCCTCCCGCAATCCCCGGTGGTCGGTCTCTCGCTGGAGCGCATGAAGAACATTCTGCCGCCGCTGGCCGCTGAGCGCGGCGTCCCCATCGGTCCCGCTGTTGAGGCCGGTGCGGCCCTGGCGGCGCGAAGATTGGACGACTGCCTGTCATGGGCGCCGCGGGCGCACGATCGGGCTGTTAAGGTCGCAACAACGGTGAGCAATCATGGCCCCTCAGGGTCGGTGGGCCTGCTGGCGACAAATCTCTACGCCGGGTATCCCCAGCTTTTGATGCAGATGCTGGAGGCCCTGGACGTTCCGATCTTCAAAGCCGAGCACGGTTCCGCTCCGGGCCAAAGCCCTTTGCACGCGCCGATTATGCGGATTTCCGATCCGAAACTGTACAACGACACGCTGAGCTTCACGCCTGCTCAGCGGGAGGCCATCGTAGAGTTTCATCCGAAGGCCGGCCCATTTGCCGTTGTTGGAACGCCGCTCTGCCTTCGCCGCACAAGGCTGCGCAGAGTACAGCGCAAACTTGCCCAATTGCGCGACGGCGCATCTCGCACCGCGATATGGTGCACGGGCATATATCCGAACAACATAACGCTGCTGCCTCATTACTGGATCGACGGTCCCTATCATCTTCTGCGCAAGACGGTGATCGAGGAGTGTCTGAAGGAAAGCCCCACTCAATTCGTCATAAAATTACATCCGGCGATCCGCTATGTGGACGGCGACCCTCTTGCCGGAACCATGGCTTTACCGGCGAACTGCCGAGCGGTGGCCGACCGGGATTTCCGCTATCTCAGGGCCTGTGGGGATTTAATCCTTGTGGATGGCCCCGGCAGCGTCTTGGCCTGGGCCATGGGCGTAGGCGTGCCGGTGATTTATCTAGAGTTCGGAATGTACACGTTGAGTGAGGAAGCGGAGAAGGCTTTCCGCGAAGGCGTGTTTTACGTGGACGTGCGCACCCGTAGCGGCCGACAAAAACTGGCGGAGCTCTTGGCGACGCCTCAACATTCGTTGAGGGAAGCGTATCGCGCGCTGGCGCCGGGACGCGCGCGGATGCTTCAGCGATTTGTTTTCGGACCGGAGGGGGTTCCTGGTCGGAAATGCGCACACTATGTGAAGCGCCGCTTTAAGCCCGCACTCGATCATCGTTAAGGGAACGCGCTTGATATGCTGCTCAAGAACATCGCAAACGCCTTCGTTCGGCTCGAGTACGGAAACAAGGTTCTCGTATGCGATCCCTGGGTCACTCCCGGGATTTTCGACGGCGGATGGGCTCCTTTTCCTCCTGTGCAAGACCCCCGATCCGCTTTGGCCAACGCAACGCATTGTTTTATCTCACATATCCATGAGGACCATTGGGACGCTGGAGCGCTTGAGATGCTGCCGCGCAGCACCGTGATGTTCGTTCCTGACATATATCCTAATCACGTAATTCGCTCGAAACTGCTAAGCGCGGGCTTCACCCATGTCGTCATGCTCACCCCCGGAAAGCCGGAACAGGCATTCGAGGGCGTCTCTGTGGAGGCGGTCGCGCCGATGAACGGTTTCGCACAGGAAGAAGAACTGTACCGATCAGATCATTCGATGCAGATGGTGGCGGCCGTAGATGCGGGCGCAATTGTGACCAGCGACGAGGCGAAACTGGTTCTGCTCTCTGATAACAGTCCCTACTTTCTCGAAGACGCGGGCGACTCGCTGGAGCGCATGCGAAACGCCGACCTGCTAGCGTTTCCCTTCAACAGCCTCGCCGATGACTTTCCAGTCTGCTACGACGATATGAGCCTTGAAGAGAAACGCAGGACGTCGCTGGCCCGCAATCGGAAACGGGTCGATTTGCAGGCTCCCAATATCAAGGCGTTGGCGCCGCGCGCGATCATGCCCTATTCCTCTGACTTCGTCGTGCAGGGACCGCGTTCAGAGGAGTTCGTCGCTGTTCACCCGCGGCAGTTCGTCGACAAGGCGCAAGCGGCCGCGCTTTACAGCGAAGCGACGGGATGTGACGCGGTTGTTCTGTACGAAGGCGATGATCTGAAAATCGCTTACGGCCAGCTTGAATTGAGGAGGGGCGGCGTTGATCGCCCTGATATTGCGGAAGTGGCCGCGCGACTGAAGAAGTCGCGCCCCGCGCCTGCGGACCGCTTCGCCCCGCGCCTCGACTTCGAGGGGCTGCTTCACGACATCGAACGGGCCGCTGCAAACATGTGGAGCCGTTGCGACAACTACGACCTGCACACGGATTGGAGCCTTGTTCTCGAGATCTCCGATCATCAGCGAAGCGTAACCCTTGACTTCGCTCAACGGAGGGTGATGGAAAGCCGAGGCGACGAGGAAAAAGCGCTTACATGCGTCATTAACAGCGGTCACCTCCAGTCCCATCTGGATTTCAAGAGCCATTGGAACAATTCAATGATCGGCCATCATTTAAGTTGGCGCCGCTTTCCTCAAGAATTCGATCTCATGTTGTATCGAGCCTTGAATTTCTTTCACTTGCCGCTCACCCCCCAGCGGTCGGTCTAGTGGCCTTATCGTCGCAGGAGTGGCCTCGAGGTCCGCGTTTGCATTTGCGGCCCATCCGCGAAAGCGATGCGGAGGGGCCCTACAGCGAATGGATCAACGACCCGACGGTTAAGACGAATCTCGCCTCGCGTCATGACCAGTTGAGCGTCTGTCAACTCAAGGAGTACATCCGCGAAAACTCGACGCGCCCGGACACGGCTTTCTTGGCCGTGTGTCGCAATGCGGGGGGGCTTCACGTCGGGAACCTGAAAATTCAAAACATCGACCGCCAGCATCAATCGGCGTCCTTGTCCATCGTGTTGGGTGTTACGTCGGACTGGGGACGGGGGCTCGGCACGGAGACGATTGCGATCGCCGTACGGTTCTGTTTTGAAGAACTTCAACTCCGGCGCTTGGACGCCGGTTGCTTTTCTAGAAACATCGCCTCGCGCCGGATCTTTGAGAAGTGCGGATTTCAGGTCGAGGGCCTGTCTCGAAGCGTTTGGATGACAGATGATGGATGCCACGACGCGGTCCGTCTCGGCTTGCTGCGCAGCGATCCGCCTCTTTGGAGCGCCTACTTGCAGGCGATCTGAGGCCGACGGAAGGCGCGGGATGCAAATCGAGTCACCAAGCGCCCGCAGGCGACGGAGTTCTTCGACGGTGACAAGCGTTCGGCGCGGCGGCCTCAGCAAGCTTCGACCCACGTGGCGCCGAAATGCGACGAATGATGCGGCGTCCGACCCTAGCGCCCTCAAGACGACGGGCCCGGCCTCGGAGAGCCTCGCGAGGCGGAGAACTCACACGGTCGCCGTCCGCAGCATGCCGGGGTCAACGCCGTTCCCGAACCTGTCAGGAGGCGCGAACCTATGAGCCCGATCCGCCGCCTGGCCGTCCTCGGCCTGGGTTCGATGGGGCGAAAGCACGCCGCGAACGCCCTGGACGCCGGGCTGGACGTGGCCGCTTTCGATCCGGCGGGCGCCGAAATGGACTCGGTGAAGGCCATGCCCAGCCGATCGGCGGCGCTCGATTGGTGCGACGCCGTCGTCGTTGCGTCGCCGTCCTGGGCTCATCGCGACGATCTGGCGGCGATCGTCGCGGCGGGGCGGTGCTGCCTGATCGAAAAGCCGTTCGCAGACCGGAGCGAGGGTGTGGCCGAACTGTTGGCGCAGGCCGCGGCCGCCGGGAACGTGGTGGCCGTCGCGCAGAATCTGCGACATCATCCGGCGGTGGAGCGCGCCCGCACCCTGCTGGCCGAAGGCGCGGTGGGCGCGGCTCGGGCGGCCGTCTCGATCGGGGCCTCCTATCTGCCGGATTGGCGGCCCGGGAGGGATTACCGGCGCAACTACGCGGCCGACCCCGCCTCGGGCGGGGTGATCTTCGACTGGGTGCATGAAATCGATCTGCTGGCGCATCTGCTTGGCCCGTTCGAGGCCGCGGGCGCCGCGGCCGATTGTTCCGGACCGCTGGTCCTCGGGGCTGACGAACAGGCGGCTTTGACGCTGCGGCATCGCTCGGGCGCGCTGTCGACGCTGATGCTCAGCTACTCCGTTCGCCCGCAGATGCGCCGCACCACGCTGCTCGGCCCGGATGGCGGGCTGGAGATCGATATCCCTGCGCGCCGATTGACGGCTTGGGACGCCGAGCGACGCCCCATCGAGGAGGTCGCATTCGGCGGAGTCCACGCCGACGACTATCGGGCCGAACTGTTCGATTTCTTAGAGGCCGCCGCCCACGGTCGGGCCCCGCGGTGCCCGGGCGACGAGGCTCTTGAGATCCTTAAGGGCGTGCTGAGTCTCCGGGCGATGGCGGGGCTGCCCGCGGCGAAAACAGAGGGGTAGGGCCAGTGTCACGGCAATCCACCAACGATGACGCGCTGATGTGGGAGACCTTCAACCGCTTCCACTATCTCTGCGACACGCACCGATATCAAAAACTGCTCGGCCGCGCCGAAATCGTTCGGCGCGTGCGCGACGTGCCCGGCGACATCGTCGACTGCGGCACCTTCAAGGGCGTCAGCACGCTCCAGTTCGCGCATTTCCTGGAGATCTACCGCCCGCACGGCGCCGGCCGCGTGGTCAGTTTCGACACCTTCGAGGCCGTCTTTCCAAAGGTGCGCCCCGACGAGGAGGCCAGCGCCAAGGCGCATATGGACGATCTTTACGAGAGTTCCGCCTACGATCAGCTGACCGACGCCGTCGCCCGACTCGGTCTCGACCGCCGGGTCGAGATCGTCAAAGGCGACATTACCGAGACGTTGCCCGCCTATATCGCCGACAAACCGGGCTTCCGGATTGCGCTCTTGCACTGCGACTTGGACGTCTATCCGGCGACCAAGCGCATTCTCGAACTCGCCTGGCCGCGTTTGACGCCAGGGGGCGTCGTCTTGTTCGACCAGTACGCGGTCCGAAACTGGGGTGAATCCGACGCTGCGGACGAGTTCTTCGCCACCCTCGAACGACCGCCCCGCCTGAAGATGCTTGAGGACACGCCGACGCCGACGGCCTATGCGGTGAAGGAGGCTTACTGAGGCATGCTGTCGGCGGCGGCCAGAATGCGCGCCCGGGCCCTCGCCCGGCGGATCGCACGGCTCGTCGGATCGGAACCGTCGCCGCCCACCCGTCCGGGCGACCCGGCGCTCTACGATCCAAGCGGGCGCACGCGCGCCTTGATGTCGGAGGCGCCGTTGAAACTCGCCCGCGCCCTTTGCGGCGACAGGAGCCTCGCCGATTGGCAGGCCGAGGCGCGCGAAAAGCTGGCGGCGCTCACAGGCTTCGAGAGCGGGCGTCCCCACAGGCCGCCTGTGATCCACGACGCGCCCTACGTCGGGCCTGAGGGATATCGCCTCCGCGAGGTCGTTTTGCGCTCGGCCTCCGCTCAGGCTCTCCCGATGATGCTCGTCTCCTCTGAACAGACGAGCGAGAGCGCGGACGCGCGACGGCGACCGGTTATCCTCACGCTTCAGGGATCCAACAGCGGCTTTCACTTGTCCTGGGGAGAAAAGCGCGAGCCTGTTGACGAAGTGCGGATCGCCAACGGCGGCGCCTACGCGCTGCAGGCCGCCGATCTCGGCTTTCTTGCGGTCGCGCTGGAGATGCGGTGCTTCGGCCGGCGGCGCGAGCGCGCGCTGCCGGGACGTTCCCCCGATCCTTGCATCGATCAGGCGCTGCATCTCATGTTGACCGGACGCAGTCTCCTAGGCGAACGCGCGACGGAGGTTGCGACGGCTGTCGATTGGCTGCGCAGCGAGGCGGACGGCCTCGGCGTCGATCCGGACCGGATTTACATAATGGGCCAGTCGGCCGGGGGCTCGGTCGCGCTCTACACGACGGCGCTCGACGAGCGGATAGCGGGGGCGCTGATCGCCGGCTCCCTCGGCTTCGTTCGTGAAACCTTCGGGGCGAGGGGCGACCGTTCGGGCCAGAACGTCACGCCCGGGCTGCTGCAATGGATGGAAACGGACGACGTGCTGGCGCTCTGCGCTCCACGCCCCGTGCTTGCGTTGTCGGGGCGCGCGGATCACATCTACCCGTGCGCGGGCGTAGAACGGGTCGTGGCCTCGGCGCGGTCGGCCTGGGACTCCGTCGGCGCCGCAGACCGGTTGCGCGCCCTCGGACCGGACGGCCCCCACCGCTTTTATCCGGAGGCCGCCTGGCCGGCTTTCGTCGATCTGATCGGATCGGCGGAGCGCGCGTCGTGACGATAGCGCTCGCCGCTGGTAAGGTGCCGCCAATCCTGAGGAAAGAGACTGACTGATGAAGCGTTTCCTAGACGTCGAGGATGCTCGACGCGCCTATCACGCCGATCGCGCGCGCAACAGCACTCATCGCGCCTCCTTGATGGTGCCCGAACTGCCGGGGTCCCAGGCGGACGTAAGCTTCCTGAACCATTTCCTTCTGAAACGCGGGTACGAAAAGGTCGCCTGCCGCGTGACAGCGATCGATCCGGAGGGCAAGCGGATCGTCTCGCGTCTGCTGCCGGTGGACGAGCCGAAAGTCTACACCATTCCCCTGTCAGGCATGGTGGACGAGGCGGTCGACAGCTATCAGGTCGAGTTCTTCGCGGCGGACAATCTCTTCATCCCCTTCCCGGCGGTCATGATCAACCACCGCGGGGACGGCTTTCTGAACAGCGTTCACGCCTATAACCGCGTCCTGAACGACGTCTTCGAGGACGACGAAATCAACCAAGTGCATCAGCGCGAGGCGGCGATCGACGTCCGCTGCGATCAGGTCGGCGAGACGTTCGTGGTTTTTCATGCGGGCCCTCAGCCTGTCGATGACGTCCTGAGCGCCGAACTATCCCTGGCGGACGGCGCCGTACTGCGCACGGAGCACCCTCTGCGGGTCCCGAAACTCTGCCATCGGCTCATCACGCTGAGCGAGTTGTTCCCCGGCCTTCCGCGACCGCTGCATGGAGGGACCTTGAAGATCCAGCAACCTCAGCAGTTCCTCTTCTATGGGCGCATGCTGGTCGGACAGCGCGCCCCGGAGGGCGGCTTCAGCGCCAACCACAGCTATTACGATTGCGCCTCGGTCGAGGAGTATTGGGGGGACGATGCGCCGAGCGCGCGGATGTATCCCTATATGCCCGGCTATGACAACATATTGCGGTTCTATCCCATTATGTCGCCGGGAGAGCTGGGTTTCGCGCTGACGCTCTACGACGCTGACGGCAATGTTTTGGGGGATGAAGCGCTTGGAACCGTCAGAACGCCCGAGGGCGTAGGGCTGGATCGATCGGTCACCGAGATCGTTCGCGCCAAGAACCTCACCGAGACGGACGTCGCTTCTTTTTGCGTTACGGCGCGCCCGCTCTCTGGCAACACCCCAACCCGGATCAATCATCAACTCGTCTATGCGGCCGGCGGGCTGGAAAGCTCCATAAACATTTCGCTCGCCAATCCCAACGTGTTCACGCCCGAGAAGAAGACCGGTTTCAGTTGGGGTCAGGTCCCGCTCGGCGATGCATTTGACAGCGCGCTGGGCGTTTTGGGTGTCACGCCGCGTCCTGCGGCGGCGAACTTCAAGGTGAAGCTCTATTCCGAGGCTGGATTTGCAGCCGAAAAGGAGCTTGAGATTCCCGGATCCGGTGCGGCCCTGTTGTCGTCGAACGACGCCCTAGCCGAAGCCATGGCCAAGAATGGCGGCGAAGCCGGCGGTTATCTGTGGTACCAGATCAGCTCGTCTCGCCCCGACACAAGCGCCGTGACGACCCTGCGCCACCGAACCACGGGGCACGCGGTTGGCGAACACAGCTTCTAGGCTGGCCGCGGATCACAAGAAAATCGGGTGCTCCATGCGTATCGTCGCGGTTATTCAAGCGCGAATGGCGTCCTCTCGCTTGCCGGGCAAGGTCCTGCGCCCGCTCGCCGGCCGGCCGATTCTAGCGCGTGTGATAGCGGCCGCGGGAGCGGCGCCCCAGATTTCCCAGACGGTTGTGGCCACTGGCGACGATGAGTCGAATGCGCCGATCCGCGACTGGTGTGCAGAGCAGGGGACGCCCTGTTTCGTCGGCAGCGAGCCGGATGTGCTGGATCGAGTGACCAAGGCCGCGGAAGCGTACGAGGCGGACGCGGTCCTGCGGCTGACCGCCGATTGCCCCCTGATTGATCCCGCGGTTATTGCGCAGGTGGCGAGCTTGTTCCGGCGGAGCGGCGTCGACTACGCCTCGAACGTGGCGCCGCCGCAATGGCCGGACGGGCTTGATTGCGAAATCATCTCTATCGCGGCGCTCCGTGCGGCGGCGCGCGAAGCTGTGCAACCCTCGGACCGCGAGCATGTGACGCCGTTCGTCCGAAACAATCGAGCGCGGTTCCCCTCGGCCACCCTCGACTGCCCCTTGCCCGGCCTGGCCGGGCTGCGGTGGACCGTGGATACAGAAGAGGATATGGCGCACGCGGAGAACCTCGTCGCCGTGCTGACGGCTTTGGGAAGGCCGGCGGAAGGCCCCTTCGGCTGGGGTGACTTGCTCTATGCAGAGGAAAGCTTGGCGAGTGAGAACGCCGTTCCGCGGCAGAGCCGAAACCAAGGTTATAGCGCGGCCACGGAGGCCGAACTGGGCGGCGGCGCAAACAACCCACCGAGACGATTCGTACGGTCCGCTGAAGCTTTGGCTAGGGCGGAGCGAACGATACCGCTTGGAGCCCAGACCTTCTCTAAGAGTCGGACGCAGTTTCCCGTCGGTGAAGCGCCCCTCTTTCTGACCGCGGGAGAAGGCGCTCGGGTCTGGGACGTGGACGGCAACGAATTCGTCGATTTGATCAACGGTTTGTTATGCGTCTCTTTAGGATATTGCGATCCGCAGGTCGACGCCGCAGTGAGAGCCCAGCTCGACCGCGGCGTAAGTTTCTCTCTGTCGACGGAGCTTGAGGCGGAGTTAGCCGAGCGGATCGTCTCTATTGTGCCGTGCGCCGAAAGCGTGCGGTTTGGCAAGAACGGCTCTGACGCGACGACCGCAGCGGTGCGCGTGGCCCGCGCTCATACAGGCCGCGAGCGCGTAGCGATTTGCGGGTATCATGGGTGGCATGACTGGTATATCGCCACCACAAGCCGCAGCGGCGGAGTTCCCGCCGCTGTGCGGGGCCTGTCTCATAAGGTCCCCTATAACGACCTTGACGCTGTCGACGCGCTCTTGAGCGCCTATCCCGGAGAGTTCGCCTGCATCGTAATGGAGCCGGCCAACGCCGCCGCGCCGAACCCCAACTATCTTCAGGATCTGAAGGCGCTGGCTCATGGGCATGGAGCGCTTCTGGTCTTTGATGAAGTGATAACCGGGTTTCGTTTCGCGCTTGGCGGCGCTCAGGCGCTTTTCGGCGTGACGCCGGACTTGGCGAGCTTCGGGAAGGGCATGGCGAACGGCTTGCCGATCTCTGCGCTGGCCGGACGGGCCGACGTAATGGCGAAATTCGAAGATATCTTCGTCTCCGGAACCTTCGGGGGCGAAGCTCTCTCCTTGGCCGCCGCCATAGCCACGATCGATAAGATGCGCCGCGAGCCGGTGATCGAAACGCTTTGGCGGACAGGGTCGGAGTTGGCTGTCGCTGTCGAAGGATTGATTGAGCGGAACGGTCTTTCCGAGGTTCTGTCGCTCGCTGGTTTTGACCCGTGGAGACTTCTCTCGGTGAAGCCGCATGAGTCCGCCGACGAGCACGCAATCAAGACCTTTTACATTACGGAGATGGCCCAGCGCGGCGTTTTGACGTTGGGCAGCCACAACATTTCCTACGCACACGACGCCCGCGATTTGAGGCATGTCGTTTCGGCCTATGCGGATGTGCTGGCGCTGATGGCGGAGAAGCTGGAGTCGGCTCAACTCGAACAGGAACTCCGGGCCCCGAAGCTCGTTCCAATCTTTCAAGTGCGATGACGCCCGTTTTCGTCTTCACGATCTCTCCCGGCCGCAGCGGACAGGCGTCTTTGGCCGCCTATCTGACAAGATGCCTAAAAGAGACCTTCGTCGCCTTTGAGGAGCCGCAGGTGCGCCCCGTTCTGCCGGGCGTCGCCGGGCAGATCGAACGCAGACTTAGGCGTCGGTTCCTCGAAACCCATGAATTGCTGGGACGCGGCGCCGTGTTGCGCGCCTTCGAACGCGGCGACGACGCCGTTTTGCGACGTTTCGCTTATGAGCGACACGTCTGGTGGGAACAGCAGATGCGGCGCCGTGGCGCGACGCACTACGTTGATATCAGCAAACACTTCCTCCATGGGCTGCATGTTCACGCCCTCGACTTCGTTGATATGGACTTAAGGGCGATCCGCTTGGTCCGGGACCCGGTCCTCAATATGCGCAGCTATACGAATCGCGAAAAAAAGCTGGCGTTGGACTACAGCCCGCCCGACGCGCCGTCCAACGAGTTGTGCTGGGACCCGACCGGATGGAGTAGAGGTGAGTTCTATCTGCACGCTTGGGCGGAAACCTATTTGCGCGGCGCGCGTTATGTGGCGGAGCACGGCTTGTCGGAACCGATCGATCTCGCCACTGATCAGCTTTCGGACACGGCGGCGATGGCGACGTTCCTGCGACAGCTTGGCCTGCCCCATGAGGTCCTGCCGGCGGGCGGGCCTCAGAACACCAATCTGCAGGCGGGGTACGGCGGAACACGCGTTGGTCCGGAGGATGTCGAAGCATTCCAACGGTTCCGGGACCGGTTGACGTTGGATCAGCTTCGCCGTCTGCCGATCCCGGACGATTATGATCCCGCCCGGCTTCTCGAGTTTGCGGCATGATTACAGGAAACGCCATGCTGTCCCTCAAGTGCCTTTTGCCTGGCTATCGGGCGCGGTGGTATCGGCGAGCGTCGTTTTTTCTGGGCGACCTGGCAAGGGTGGCTGAAGCGTTCGAGTTCGGTTGGGATGGTGAGACGCCGACGGCGCGTTCTCGCGACGGCCTGCTCTTCGCTGGTTTTCCGACGCCGCCGGGGGACGCGGAAATCTACGCGCTGCTGAGGCCGAAAGTTCCGAAGACGATAGGGGAAGGCCATTTCCGTCTCGCGCGCGACCTCGTCACCCGCTACCTCTATCCGCACCTGAGGCCGGATATGGCGCCAGACAAGGGTCGGCGTCCGTCCGGAGACGCCGCCATGATGAGCGGGTACCATGGGCAGCAAAAGGACACCGCGCTCCATATTGCAGATCCGGAACGACGCGCCCGCTTCGTTGAGGCGTTTCGCCCGAAGTGCGACGATACGATCGTTAATTGCGGCGCGTTCATCGGGCTTGGAGATGCGGCGGTGGCCCCGCTGCTAACGAAGGGACGGGTGGTTGCGCTGGAGGCTGACGCGCGATGTTACGACCTTCTCACGCGGAACCTGTCGACCAATGGGATCGCTAATGTAACCCCGTGCCATGCGGCGATCTGGAACGCTGACCACGAGACCCTAGATCTGGCCACCGGCGAGGCGCAGGCCAACTCGTTGTTGCAAGAGGTTCACGACGCCGGCGGCCGCGCTTTAGTGTCAACGGTTACGGTGGACGGACTCGCGCAAAGGTTCGGGTTGGAGCGCGTCACAATGCTTTCCTTGACCGTCAACGGGGCGGAAATCGAAGCGCTGAAAGGGGCCGCAACGGTTCTGAAAAGCCATCGACCGCGCATTCGGTTGGCTGGTTGGTACCAGCGAGACGGCCGTGCGATCGCCGAGCATTGCAGCGATCGGCTTAAGTCGGCCGGATACGACGTCCATATCGGCCCTGGGTTGGGCGTGCTGGCGCTGCCGGCCGAGGCGGGCGAATGATCGGGATCTTCGGAGTCCGCTGCCTAGACCCCGACCGCCCGGCGGAAATCGACGCTATGTCTGAGGCCGCCGACCCCCGGCGGTACAGGATCGAGCGGCGCGCCGGTCGCGGCTTGGCCGTCGGCGCTGTGTTGCATCGCCGAGGCCCAAGCGGCGGGGCGGCGCAGCAGGATGGACTGGACGTCGTGGTCTGCGGTGAGATCCTCAACGCCGCGGAGCTTTCCGGCCGCCCTGACGCCGCCGCGGCGTCGCTGATCCTGGAGCTTTATCGTGCTGACGCTCTTTCGAAGCTGAAGGATGCGAACGGCCTTTTCGCCGCAGCGATTTGCGACCCCGCTCAACACCGTCTCGTTTTGGTCACCGATAGATTCTGCAGTTTCCCCATTCATGTGCACCAGGATCCGGCTCGGCTCGCTTTCGCCGGACAGATAGCAGCGCTTTTGGCGGAGGGGCGAACGCCGCGGAAAGCCAGCGCGGCCGGATTGGCGCAACTCTTCACGATGCAGCGCACCGTCGCCGAGGACACCAACATCGCCGGCGTACGAGCGTTGCCGGCGGCGACCATATTTACGGCGGACCGAGACGGAACGCGCGAGGAGCGGTATTGGTCGCTCGAATGGGGGCGCGCCTTTCAGAGCGAGCGCGAGGCGGCTGAGGCGCTGGAGACGGCTTTGCGCCGGGCAGTCGCTCGTGAGACGAGTTGCGGGGCGTCCACGCCCGGGCTGCTGCTTTCCGGCGGTCTGGACAGCCGACTGATCCTTGCGGCCTCAGAGCCTGGTCGCCTCGCCTGCTTCACGACCGCCAGTTACTCGGAAAACCCTGAGCTCGGCATCGCCAGAACGCTTGGGGAGGGGCGAGGAAAATACTTTAAACCGCTCGTTGTCGAGCCCTCGGCGACGCTCGACCTTCTGGACCAGACAACTCTGGACAGCAACGGGCTCTATCCCGCCTCGACCCAGATCTCCGCCTTCATGCCGGCGGTAGGCGAGGCTTGCGACGTCGCTCTGACCGGACATGGCCTAGACTACACTTTCAGGGGCTACTACATGCCGGCGCGGTTCCTCGAGATCGCCGGATCGAAGACCCGTCTTCCCGCCTTGCGGGGGGTTCCGCCCCACCCGACCGGGGCGGATGTTTTGCAAAACCTTCGCCAGGGACCGCCGCAAGAAACCATTGATCGGATAGTTTTGGAGAAGAAAGCAGCCTTCTGGTGGGAAGGCCAGGCGGAACGTCTGGACAGCGTATTGGCGCCTTGGCTCAACAGCTCCGAGCCCTTGAATGCGTGGGACGCCTTCATTCTGCACAGCCTTTCTAAGCACTATGCTTTCACGGGAATGATGGCTGTAAGAGCGGCATGCAATTTGCGCCTTACCACCTACGATCACGACGTGTTCAACGTCTACCTGGGCATGCCTCCCGCCTGGCGCGTCAGAGCGGGGGTTGCGCTTGATGCGATGGCCCGTCTCTCGCCGGATTTGGCGCGGTTGCCAAATGCGAACACCGGCGCGCGGTCCGACCTGGGGCCGTGGAAGGAGGTTGCGTTTCTTCTTGGGCGCGCCGCCTTGCGTCGCGCTGGCTTTGTCGCTCAACCGAGACCTCCCTCGGCGATGCATTCCGCCGGATCGTGGCAGAACGCGGACGCGTTGTATCGGGAAGATCCGGCGCACAGAGAACACTTCATCGCGATTCGAGACCGGCTTGATGCGCTTACGTTCGGACTTCTTTGCCCAACGGCTCTGCGAACCGTCATCGACGAGCATCTCGAAGGGCGTCGAAGCCACTCGAAACTGCTGAGATTTTTGATGACCCACGACTCCTGGGTCCGGCAAATGGGAATCGCGGGCTGTGACTGACCTGTTACGCTATCGTCTCGTTTTGCCGGAAGCCGCTGAACCCTATCGTCGCGAGATCGAGTTTGCCCTCGACTTTGTTGCTGAAGCCTATCCTATCCAGCGCGACGCCAACGCCGAGCGCCGTCTGTTCTACGGCAAAGACATGCCGGCGCGCTTCTTTCCCGACGCTCTTCGCATTGAGCGGGAGGGCCTTTATTTGGATCAGGCCGGGTTTTGCAAACTGACCGATTTTTGGCCCAAGGCGGAGCGAGGGGCATTCGACTACGATGCGATCGGCGTGATTTTCTTCATGCTCTCGCGTATCGAAGAACGAGACGCGAAGATGAAGGATCGCCACGGCCGGTTCGAGCCTTCCGGAGCGGCGGCCGTCAATGCAGGCTTGCACGACCGCGCTGTGGCTGACGAAGCCGCAGCGGATATCGCGGCGTGGTTGCTCGGGCGCCGTACGGCGCCGCAGCGCAGCTTCGAAATCCTTCCGACGCACGACGTGGACCGGCTGAAGAGATACCACGTCTGGACAGAACCGCTGCGCCATGCGGCGGGCGATGTTCTGAAGCGCGGGGCGCCCCGTTCGGCTCTGAGATGGCTTTCGTTCCTGAAGCCGGGCGAACCGTTCGGTTCAATGCGCGCTATCATGAACGCTTCCGAGAGGTTTGGCCTCAAAAGCCGATTCTTCATGATGGGGCCCAGCCGCCATACCATGGACAGCCCCTACGTTCTGACAATGGCTGGTCTGCTACGTCGCGTTGGCGCCGAGATCTTGGCTCGGGGGCATGAGATCGGCTTCCATCCGGGCTACGCCACGTTTGACGATCCCGACGAATGGCGCCGCCAGAAGAAAGGGTTGGAGGAGGTTCTCGGCGTAGAGCTTCGCTCCGGGCGTCAGCACGTCCTCCGGTACCGTCCGGATGTTACGCCAAGAATATGGGACGAAGCGGGTATGGAGGAGGATTTCACCCTCGCCTTTCCTGGGCCCAGCGGATTCCGTAACGGCACGACGGCCAGTCATCGCGCCTACGATCTCGTGCACCGACGGCCGATGACGATGCGGCAGACAGCCACGGCGGTTATGGATTTCGGTCTTTTCGACGCGCGTTATCGAGTTCTGACATTGGATCAGGCGCTGGATGAAGCGCTATCGGTCGCTGAAACCGTCAAGCGGCACCGCGGCCGGCTGGTTCTCCTACATCATACGGGCTCCTTCATGCGCGACGCCCAGGAGTTCTACGAGCGACTTCTGGAGGCTGTTCTGTGACGGTTGATGATTTCACGTTGCAAGGCTATGCGTCCTTGCTGTGCGCTCTGACGCAAGAGGGCTATTCGAGCGTCGGCTACGAAGATGTGCGCCCTACGGAAAGACAGGTGATCATCCGTCACGATATTGATTTTGAGCCGACTTATGCGCTGCCCTTAGGAGAGTTGGAAAAAAGAAACTCCGTCTCAGGCTGGTATTTTTTCTTGGTTCGCAGCCCCTTCTACAACATTACCGCTCCGCAGACTGTGGAGGTGCTTCACGAACTGCGCGACATGGGCCATCAGATCGGACTCCACTTCGACGCCTCGCTGTTCCTGGACGATCCGGAGGTCTTGGACCGAGAAGCGCGATGGGAGTGCGAATTGCTCGAGAGCGTGACCTCGGCCCCAGTGGAGATGGTTAGTTTCCATCGTCCGAAACCCGCGCTGCTCGGTCTGGCGAAGCCCATCGGCGGGCGCGATCATACATATCATCCGCGCTATTTTAACGACATCGGCTATTGCAGCGACTCCCGCGGCGCTTGGGGGCACGGCCATCCGCTTTCGCACAAAGCCTTGGGCGAGGGGCGCGCATTTCAGCTCTTGACGCATCCGATCTGGTGGGCCACCGACAGCGCTGGCGATCCGAACGCCGCTTTAGCGACTCTCCAGGCAACTCGTTCAAAGTCGCTGCGCGCGAACCTCGCTCAAACGATCACCGGTTATGACGACGGCGTCGGTCGCGTTCTCAAAGAAGGAAACCGCTGAAATGGACGCCAGCGTAGCCGTGATTGGGGCGGGGTACTGGGGCAAGAACCTCCTCCGAAATTTTCACGACCTCGGCGCCCTGGCCGCCGTCTGCGACGCCGACCCTGAGGTGGTAGGTCGGTTCAAAGCGAGCTATCCCGGCATCGCGGGCTTCGATGATGTCGACGAGGTTTTGCAAGATGCGGCGATCGAAGCTGTGGCGATAGCGACGCCGGCGGCGACCCACGCCGACTTGGCGCGTCGCGCTCTCGAACGTGGTAAGCACGTCTTCGTGGAAAAGCCGCTTGCGCTGGATGAAGAGGGTGCCGCGGCGGTATGTCGGCTGGCTGCGGAAAGGCACCTTACGCTGATGGTGGGACATCTTCTCCTATACCACCCGGCGTTCATAGCGCTTAAGGCGGCCGTGGACGAGGGCAAGATCGGCAACCTGCTCTATGTTCACTCGACCCGTGCGAGCTTTGGCAAATTTCGGCAGGAAGAAAACGCGCTTTGGTCGTTTGCTCCCCACGACATCTCGATGATGCTGGCGCTTGTCGGGAGAACGCCGGCGCGCGTCACCTGCAACGGCGCCGCCTGGCTAAATCCTAAAGTCGCCGATACGACGCTGAGCCATCTCGATTTTGGGGGAGGCGTGCAGGGACATATTTTTGTTTCCTGGCTTCACCCTTATAAGGATCACCGGCTTGTCGTGATCGGAGAAAGCGGGATGTTGGTGTTTAACGATACGCTCCCCGGAGCGGAAAAGTTGCTTCTTTATCCCCATTCCGTGAATTGGAACGGCGATCTTCCGGTGCCTAACAAAGCCGAGATGAGGCCGCTTCCCTATGCTGAGGATGAGGAGCCGCTGCGCGGTGAGTGCCGTCATTTCCTCGACTGTGTCGCCTCGGGAGAACCGCCTCGATCCGACGGGAGCGAAGGGTTGCGCGTCTTGAAGGTTTTGGGCGCTTGTCAGAGCGCGCTGGTGTCCGGCGCGCCGGTAGATCTCGGGTGACCCGATGGCGGACGCCTTCATCCATCCAAGCGCGGTGATCGACGATGGGGTCGAAATTGGCGCGGACGTAAAAATCTGGCATTTCGTCCATGTTCTCTCGGGCACGACGATCGGCGAGGGAACCATTCTCGGTCAGAATGTGATGGCGGGGCCGAGGGTCGCTATCGGAGCGGCCTGCAAGGTACAGAACAATGTTTCTCTCTATGAATCGGTGACCTTGGAGGATGAAGTGTTTTGCGGACCCTCCTGCGTGTTCACCAATGTGATGACGCCGCGGGCCTTCATTGAGCGGAAGGATGAATTCCTTCCCACGCGCGTTCGGCGCGGCGCGACGATCGGCGCGAACGCGACCATCTTGTGCGGCGTGACGATAGGGCGGTACGCAATGATCGGGGCCGGGGCGGTCGTCACGAAGGACGTCGAAGACCACGCTCTGGTCGTAGGCAACCCTGCGCGCCGTATCGGTTGGGTGAGCCGTGTCGGCGAGCGCTTGGCGGAAGACCTGGTTTGCCCCCGCACCGGAGAGGCCTATGACGAAACGGACCGCGGTCTTGAGCCGAAAGCCTCGTCATGACGGATAAAGACACTATCGCCTTTGTCGACCTCAAGGCTCAATACGAGTTCCTGAAGCCGGCCATAGATCAGGCGATCCATGCCGTCTTGCAGCACGGGGCGTTTATAATGGGCCCCGAAGTGGCGGAGCTTGAATCTGACCTCGCCGCCTTCACGGGAACGCGCAACGTTGTGGGCTGTTCGAGCGGCACGGATGCGCTCTTGATGATCATGATGGCCGAGGGGGTCGGTCCGGGAGATGCGATTTTCGTCCCCAGTTTCACCTTTACGGCGACGGCGGAAGTGCCGCTGCTGCTGGGGGCGACGCCCGTCTTCGTCGATGTCGACGAAGACGACTTCAACCTGTCGCTCGAGGACCTGGAAAGGCGGATTGGGGACGTTAAATCCGCTGGACGCCTCAATCCGCGCGGCGTCCTGGCCACCGACCTATTCGGTCTGCCGATGGATTACGACGCCGTCCACGACCTCGCGCGGCGACATGACCTTACCGTCTGGGCGGATGCGGCGCAGAGCTTCGGCGGGATGTATCAGAATAAGCGAGTAGGCTCGCTTTGCCGCGCCACCGCGACCAGTTTTTTTCCGGCCAAGCCGCTTGGCTGCTATGGCGACGGCGGGGCCGTATTCACGGATGACGACGACCTCGCGCAGTCGCTGCGTTCTATCCGTGCGCACGGGAAGGGCGGCGCGAAGTACGATATCGTCCGCGTCGGTTTGAACGCGCGGCTTGATACGGTTCAGGCGGCTGTTTTGAGAGCGAAGCTTCCGAGCTTCGCGGACGAAATCGATCGGCGGAGTGCGATTGCAGACGACTACGACGCATTGATCGGCGATGCGGCTGTGACGCCTGCGCGCCGACCCGCCCGGCGCAGCGCTTGGGCTCAGTATACGCTGCGAATCGACGGGAACCGGCGCGATGCGGTCGCCGACGCGCTAAAGCAAGAAGGCGTACCAAACGCCGTCTACTACCCGATGCCCATGCATCTTCAGACTGCATACCGCCATCTCGGCGACGGCGAAGGGTCGCTGCCGGTTTCGGAGCGACTTTCGAAAGAGGTGCTCAGTCTTCCGATGCACCCCTTCTTGTCGACGGCTCAAGTCGAACGTATCGCGGGCGCGGTGGTGCGCTGCGTTCGCGCTTCAGCGCCCTGTTGAATCGATGTCCTCTCTCGACGGCGAGTTGACGCCCTTGGAACTCCGGACCCCGAATTTCCGTTTGCGTTCCCTCACCGTCGAGGACGTCGGCGAAAAATACGTGTCCTGGCTTTGCGACCCGGACGTCGTCAAGTGGCTCAATGCACGGTTTCGCTCCCACACGCGGGACTCCATTCGTCAGTACGTTGCAGGGCACGATAACCGCGACAGCTACCACTTGGGCATCTTTGCCGCGGGAGCTGAGCATATCGGAAACTTCTCGGTCTATATCGACCGCGTTCACGAAGTGGCTCAGATCAACGTAATGATCGGGGACAAAAAATGGTGGGGTCGAGGCGTCGTCCTAGAATGTCGACGCGCCGTGATTGATTGGCTCTTTAGAGATGAAGGGGTTTACAAAATCTTCGGGACGCCGTTCGTCAACAACGCGGCCGCGGTGTTCAATTATAAGAAGCAGGGATTCAAACTCGAAGGCGTCTGGCGCGCGCACCGTAAAATTTCTGAGACCGAGCGATGGGACGTCGCTCAATTCGCGCTTTTTAGAGATGACTGGTTGAGCAAAGAGCCTGCGGCGCGCTGAACGCCGCCGCAGGTGGATATGGGGTTAAATAGATGTGCGGTATAGTTGGTGGAGTGTGCCTTCTTGGCGACCCGTCCGGACTTAGACCATGGCTGACTAAGGCCGTGTCTCTGCTTAAGCCGCGCGGTCCCGAATCGGACGGTCAATTCTTCGAGGCTCAGCTCGCTCTGGGCGCGACGCGCCTGCGAATCTTCGACGTGAGTGAAGAGGCGGACCAACCCTATCGCTCAGAAGACGGGCGTTACACCATGGTCTTCAACGGAGCGATCCTGAACTTCAAGGAGTTGAAGCGCGCTCTGGAGGGGGAGGGAATATCCTTTCGAACGAATTCCGACACGGAGGTGGCGCTCGCAGCGATCGTCAAATGGGGTGTGAAGCGCGCTTTGCTGGAATTTGAGGGGATGTTTGCTATAGCGCTGTACGACGCGTTTGAGAAAAGACTTCTTCTGTGTCGCGATAAGTTCGGCATCAAACCATTATTCTATCATCACAACGATCGGTTTTTCGGGTTTTCGTCGGAGATAAAGCCGCTTCTGGCGCACCCAAGCGTGCCGCGGCAAGTTGAGAGTTCGGTGGTCCCGGAGTTCTTCGCATTCCAGACGGTAATGCCTCCGTACACCATGTTCAGAGACATTTTTGCGCTGACGCCCGGCGCGCTGATGGAGGTTGATGTCGAGGCGGGTCGCGTCGTCGGTCATTCGCGGTATTGGAAACCGGAAGACGAAGCTGGCCTCGGCGCGGCGAACGTCGACGATTTGGCGGACGCCGTCACCCACTCGCTCAGGATCGCTTGGCGGTCCGACCGGGACGCCGGGCTTCAACTGTCGGGGGGCGTCGATTCCAGTTTGCTTTTGGCGCTGTCCTACGCGCGCTTAAGGCGTGATTCCGTGCAAAATTTTTCTGTAGTTTTTGACGAGTCGCGAAACCATTTCGCGAACGCCCGCTCTGAGGAGCCCTATATTCGAAGAGCAGCAGAAACCTTCGGTGCGCCGGTTGACTGCGTCGAATTCCCTGAAAGCGATATCTCAGACGCGTTGCCGGAGGCGATTTGGCGCCATGAGGCGCCGCTCTATAGCGCCAACAGCGTTCTTCAGATGTTGCACGCCAAGCATCTGCGCGATCGAGTTCAGGTCCTGATCGGCGGCGAGGGGGCGGACGATGTTTTCCTCGGGTACTTCGACGGCGTGGCCTTGGACGGGAGCGCCGATCAAGCTCTAAAGCGCTATCTCGGCTCGGAAGAGCTAACACGCCTTTTCGGCGAAGGCGGCGCGAGCCAGGCCACGGCGCGCCGGATGGAGCTTCTCACCGGCGAGCGACTTAGAGGCCTCAGCGCCAGCCAGCGCGCCACGGTTCTGACGGTCGAGACAGTCCTCCACGGGCTGCTCGCGCGGCATGATCGGATGTTCATGGGACATGGCATCGAGGGACGCCCGCCCTACTGCACCGCCTCGTTATTGCGCGTTCGCTTCGGTCTTCCGGACGCGGCCGTCCATGACGGTCGGATCGGGAAAGTCGCCTTGAAAGAGGTGGCGCGTCGTTATTTTCCGGACGACTTTGTCTACCGAAAAAAGCAGTGGTTGAGCGGACAGGTCGCGGATTGGTGCGCCCAGGACAGGATTTGGGGTAAGTATATTCGGGGAGCGGCTGCCAGCGCCGTCGCACATCTGTTGAACCCGGAGATTGTGGAGAGGACGCGAGAACTTCCCGATGACGCGACGAAGTGGTCTGGAAAAAAGTTGGCTCTTCAGTTCGCATTCACAAATTTTAGTTTGTGGCATGAAATATTCATTGAAAACGATCCCACGTCATCTGGTGTAATGCATAAATTTATTTAACTTCTCCGCTGAAAAATGCGAAAGGTGTTGCCGTGACGGCCGTTGTTGCGATTCATCAGCCGAATTATTTCCCGTGGCTTGGGTACTTTGATAAAATTCGGCAATGTGACTTTTTTGTTTTTTTGGATGACGTTCAGTTCTCAAAAGGAAGCTATACCAACCGCGTCCAGATCGCTGGAGAGGCCGGACCGCGTTGGATGACGATCCCGTTGCAGGCCGCGCACGGTTCGAAAATTTGCGAGCTCCGCCCCGCGGTGGACGACTGGCATTCCCGCCATTTATCGCTCCTGAAGAACACCTATAAAAACCGCCCGCATTTCAAAGAGGTGTTTCGGACGATCGAGAAGCTTATGGAGGCCTGCGCGTCGGAAAGCGGCGATCTTGCTGCGATAAACATGACTCTCGTCCAGCAGATTTCTGAGCGCCTCGGTCTTTCGGCTCAGTTCGATCGCTCGAGTCGCTTCGATCTCATGAGCGCCGCAGATGACAGGCTGGTGGAGATCGTTCGGAGGATCGCGCCAAATGGCGTGTACTTGTCTGGAAAAGGCGGCGGATCCTATCAGGATGAGGCGAAGTTCAAAGCCGCTGGGCTCACCCTGACTTACAGTCGGTTTTCGGCAGGTCGTTACGCGCAGCCGCATGCGGCTCTTTACGGACTGTCGGTCCTGGACGCGCTTTTTAATGTCGGCTGGGATGCAACCTCCCGCTTATTAAAGGGCGGCTCTGTTGCTTAGAGTCCTTTGCCTAGACATTGAAGGCGGCTTCGGCGGGTCGTCCCGAAGCCTGTTCCAAAGCGTGAAGAATCTCGATCGCTCCGTCGTGTCCCCCGAAGTGTGGTGCGCAAAGGACGGGCCGATCGTCGCGCGCTATCGCGACTGCGGGGTGCCGGTGAGGGTGATGCCGGATATGCCGCGTTTCATCGCGCTGCCGCGTCTAAGCCGGAATCTCTATACGCTACTCCTCTATGGCCGAGCCTGGATGCGCTCAGGCGACTTCAGACGCGCCCTGCTTAAGCGCGCATCGGAGGTGGACCTGATCCATTTGAACCATGAGGCGCTTTTCGGCGTCGCGTATTTTCTGAAGAAGCTGCACGCCACGCCCCGAACAATGCACATAAGAACTAATCTCGTGGATACGATCTTCGCTCGGCGTCAACTTTCTCTCGCCGCACGCTCCGTGGACGGATTGGTTTTTATCACCGATAACGAGGAAACCACCTTTCGGCGATATACGGACGGCGCGCCTCTTCCTCCTTATGCTGTGGTCCACAACATCGCTGAGCCGCTGCCGAAGACGTCCCCTCACCCTGGCATTCCCCAAGACGGGCGGCTGGTTGTCGGGTGCGTGTCGAACTACTCTTGGACGCGCGGGGTAGACCGCGTTGTTGATCTCGCCGCGTCCGTCAAGGCGACCGGCCGTCGGGACGTGGTCTTCGTCGTCGCCGGGCAAATGTCATTGTCGAGAAGCCTTCCCGGCGAACTTGGAGAGGTCGCTCGCCAAGGCGGCGATCTGTCAGACTACGCCAAGTTAAAAGGGGTTGGCGACAGCATAGTGTTCCTGGGGCATGTCGCGGAACCCGAGCGGGTGTATGCGGGCATCGACCTACTGGTCAAACCGACCCGTGAAAGCAACCCCTGGGGGCGCGACGTCATTGAAGCTTTGGCGGCCGGCCGACCCGTTTTCTCGATCGGAACCTACGAGCGTTTCGTCCAGTCTGGCGAAACCGGCTATTTGCAGTCCGACTTCGACGCATACGACATGGCCGCCCAGATCTTGGACATCGCCTCGAACCGCGACCTTTTGCATGACATGGGGACGCGGGCGAAGGACCGAATCCGCCGGCTTTGTTCCGGCCCTGAGCGAGCGCAGGAGCTGGCCGACTTTTGGATGCGGATCGCGCACCGGGCCTAAAAAGCCAAACGGAATTGCGGAGCCGTTATCTGAAATCTCAGCGACCGCCGCGCAGCTGTTTCCGTTTGCTTGCGCGCTTGCGCGCATGATACCGAGCGTGCGGTCGGCGCTACGCCCTAAGGGGCGTTTTAATGCAGAGTTACGGAACTTAGGTTTCAGTCGCGAGGGAGAGCGTGTGCAATGATGTTTCCCATTAAAGGGACCATTTCCGACATTGGCGGCGGCGAGGCGTGGGGGGCGGAAAAGCTTCGCGCCGAGATCTCGCGACGGGCCGCCGAGTTCGCCGTCCAGGGGCTTGGAAGAGGCGACCGCTTCATGATCCTGCACGGTGGAACGCCCGCCTTCTTCGCCGACTTGTTCGCCGTCTGGTCGATAGGCGGCGTTGCGGCTTGCCTCAACCCCAATTCCGCGAAGGAAGAGGTCGTCAGGGTGTCCGAGTTCGTCGGCGCGAAAGCGGTTTGCGTCGCCGGCGGCGGGGAAGCGCCTGCGGACCTCGGTCTTCCGGTCTTCGACGGAGCCTCAGCCGCTGCGGCGTCGCCGCCAAGCGCTCCATTGGGCAACTTGCTGGACGACGCCGCGCTCATTCTGTTTACGTCGGGCACTACTGGCGAGCCTAAGGGCGTGGTCCACACTTTTCGCTCTCTGCTCAGCCGGCTTGCGCTCAACGTCACATACATTGGAGAGGAAGCGCTCCAGAGGACCTTGTGCACGCTTCCGACGCACTTTGGGCACGGTTTAATTGGGAACTGCTTATCTGCGATTTACGCTGGCGGCGATTTGTCGTTGCTTCCGGCCGGGAACCTTAAGCTTGTCGGCCGGCTTGGCGAGATCGTCGACGAGCGCGGGATTCGCTTCATGAGTTCCGTGCCGTCATTCTGGAAGATGGCTCTCAAGCTTTCGAAACGCCCCTCCGGCGGGTCGCTGCGGCGCATTAACATAGGCTCCGCCCCCTTGTCGGCGGATCTGTGGCAGGCCGTTATTGATTGGACCGGAGACGCAGATGTGGCGAACATGTACGGCATCACTGAAACCGCCAATTGGATTTGCGGCGCGCGCTCGTCTGAGTTTGAGCCTGAGGACGGCCTTATTGGCCGGATGTGGGGCGGCAGCATCGGCGTGCTCACGGAAGAGGGGGAGCGCGCGACGCACGGGCACGGAGAGTTGATCGTACAGAGCCCGTCCTTGATGCACGGCTACTTCCAACGCGCGGATCTCAATGAGGCCGCCCTCTTCGCGGGGTGGTACCGCACCGGCGACGTGGGCGAGGTCACAAAGGACGGCGTCGCGAGACTCACCGGCAGACGGAAGTACGAGATCAATCGCGCCGGCCTGAAAGTCCACCCCGAGGACATCGATCTGCTGCTGGAGCGTCATGAGGGCGTCCGCGAAGCCTGCGCCTTCGGTTTGCCGGATGAGATCGCAGGCGAGACGGTTGGTGTTGCGGTAAGCGTCGTCGATCCCGAGGCCTTCGATCTCGCAGAATTGAAGCGGTGGTGCGCGGAGCGACTGGCGCGCGAGAAAACCCCTCAGCGTTGGTTTGTCTTGGCCGAGATTCCGAAGACGGATCGCGGAAAAATAAACAGGGATACGGTAGCGGCCGCAGCTTTGGCGAGCGAAGCGTCATGATGCAGCCGACGAATGGTCAAAGGCTTTTGGCGTCGGTTCTTCAATGCAGCGTGCAAGAGGTTCCACCCTACGGGA
The DNA here is from genome assembly GCF_040218065.1 of Marivibrio sp. Lineage (NCBI taxonomy): Bacteria > Pseudomonadati > Pseudomonadota > Alphaproteobacteria > Rhodospirillales > Aestuariispiraceae > Marivibrio > Marivibrio sp. Next base: position 89,938 of record NZ_JAVJQE010000010.1, read on the forward strand.
GCATGGAGACTGTCTCGGGGTGGGATTCTCTCGCTCACATGAGGCTGGCGGCGGCGTTGGAGGAAAGGCTCTCTCGCGATCTGACAAGCGAAGAGTTGCTTGAACTCGAGTCAGTCGAGGACATCGACCGCCTTCTGGGATAACAGACGGTCAACGCGAATCTTCCTGTCCGCTCGGATCAGATCGAGACCCCGCTTACCGCGCCGCAGAAAGCGTTTGACGGCGTGTTGGATAGGGGCTACCTCCCTGCGACCCTCCCACCAGCGCAATTTGCAGAGAGCGACTTATGAAGCCGAAGGCGTTAGAGTATCTCGTTTGCCCATCCTGCAAGAAAGAATTGACTCTAGAAGAAGCGGTCTACGACGGCCACGGCAAGGACATTGTCGAGGGGCGTCTGCATTGCGCCGAACAAGGAGTCAGTTTCCCTATTCTTAACGGCGTTCCGGTGTTTCTTGAAGAATTCAAAGAAATGGACCGGACGCAGAAGGCGTTCGGCAACCAATGGAAGTTGCATTCCAAAGGGTTCTTCGAAAAGGGAAAAATCTTCGGTCGCGACGAGCAGAAATGCCTGGGTCACATTGAAGAATACTACGGTCTGTCCGCTGAACGAGGCGATGGGAACGGGAAGGTTTTTCTCGATGCGGGGTGCGGGCTTGCGCCGTACGCCAAGACCTTCGCCAAATATTTCCCGGGGGCGGAATCCTTCGGGGTCGACATGAGCGAAAGCGTCATGCATGTCGACAGCGAGGGGCTTGAGAACCTTCACTTGGTGCGGTGCGACCTCCGTAATCCGCCTTTTAGGGAAGGCTTCGCCGATGTCGGATGGTCCTACGGCGTGCTGCATCACACGCCGGACACGGAAGACGCTTTTCAGCGTCTGGCGAAAATCATCAAGAGCGACGGCCAGCTGTATATTTGGGTGTACAGCAAACACAATACAAAATACTCTTTTCTTATTAGGTCGTTGCTTGTGGCCCCCTATCGGTTTCCGCTGAAAGTAAATTACGTCCTGTCGTATCTGTTCGCCGTGCCTGTTTGGCTCGTCTACAGGGCGCACTATTTGGTGCGCAGCCTGAACAAGGATGTCAGGCCGAAACTGAAGAAGCATGGCTACCTGAATATCGCCACGGGCATCCACGATAGTCTCGTTCCCGAGTATCAAAACTATCATTGGGTGGATGAGGTGAAGGGCTGGTTCAAAGCGGCGGGCTTTGAGACCGTTGAAGTCGTTGGTGATATCGGCGTAGTCGGCGCTCGTAAGCGCTGAGCTTTAGACGGCGGCGATAATCACGCTCTTGTCCGCGTCCGAGAATGGCCGTCGGCGCGCTTTTGGGCCCGGTGTTAGCGAGAGGCTTCGGCTATTCGAAGGCTGCACACAGCGCTGATTATTCCAAGCTTTGCCGGCGGCGGGGCGGAACGCGTCATGCTCAGCGTCGCTTCGGAATTGGACCGGTCGCGCTTTGCACCTGCGCTCGTGGTTCTGGACGCAGAGGGACCTTTGGCGTCGGCGGCGCCGGCCGACGTGCCAGTCACCACCCTGGCCGCTCCCCGGTTGCGCCATGCGCTGCCGGCCCTGTACCGGACGCTGCGCCGAATGCAGCCGGACGTCGTGCTGTCTACGATGGGTTATCTCAATTTGGCGGTTTTGGCCGCGGGCCGGCTCGCTCTCGCGCCGCACGCCCGGATTCTGGTTCGGGAAGCAAACCAAGTGTCTGCAACGCTGAACGCCTTTCCATCGAAGGCGTTGGGTCGATTCGCCTATCGTCGCTTGTATCGTAAGGCCGATGCCGTTCTTTGCAATTCTTCGGGCGTCGCGCGGGAACTTGCGGAGGTGGGCGTGCCGCCCCAATCCATCAAGCTGATCGGCAACCCGATCGACACAGCAGCCCTAAGGCGCCGCGCAACCGGGGCCGAGCAGACGCCAGGTCGTTTCGTCGCCGCCGGTCGTTTGATGAGGCAGAAGGGGTTCGACCGGTTGGTGGATTGGTTCGCCGCAATGCCTGAGGCCGCGACGCTAACCATATTCGGCGAAGGACCGGAGCGCCCATCGCTCGAGGCCCGGATCGCCGCCGCCGGGCTGGCTGCGCGTATCGATCTTCCGGGTTACGTCCCGGAGATTTGGCGACAGCTTGCGGGAGCGGACGCATTCTTGATGCCGTCGCGATGGGAAGGTATGCCAAACGCCGCATTGGAAGCCCTCGCCCTCGGCGTGCCGGTCATCGCGACGGAGGAGGCTGGCGGCTTGAAGGAGCTTCGCGGAGAGGCGCCGGGCGATCGGCTGCTCTTGGCGGAGGACGGCGCCGAGTTCGTTTCCGCCATGCGCTCTGCCATACGCACCGAGCCGATTCCGCCCGGTTTGCGCGACTCCGCGTTGCCGGCGCGCTTTTCCAAACCGGTTGTCGTCGCGCAATACGCCGCGCTGATGGCTGGAGAGACATGACGGAGGGGGCGAGATGACTGTTTACGACGGTAAGCGCGTTTTCGTTACCGGGGCCGAGGGGTTTATCGGTTCCCATCTCGCGGACGCGTTGGTTCGCAAAGGCGCCTCGGTCACCGCCCTCGCGCTGTACAATTCTTTTGGAACTTCGGGTTGGCTAGACAGGCTGGATTCTGAGGTCAGGAAGGCTATGCACATCGTGCATGGAGACGTTCGCGATCCGCACATGATGCGACGGCTCATACACAATCAGGATATCGTCTTCCATTTGGCCGCCCTAATAGCGATCCCCTACTCTTACGCGGCGCCGCAATCCTACGTGGACACGAACGTCTCGGGCACTTTGAACATCCTGGAGGCCGTCAAAGGGGGTGGGGCGGGCCGACTCGTCCACACCTCGACATCCGAAGTCTACGGGACGGCTCAGTTCACGCCGATAAGCGAATCGCACCCGCTGCAGGGGCAATCGCCCTATTCCGCCAGCAAGATCGCAGCCGACCACCTGGTGGAGTCCTACGTCCGTTCTTTCGAAACTCCCGCCGTCATATTGCGTCCTTTCAATACGTTCGGTCCCCGTCAAAGCGAGCGCGCAGTAATCCCGACCGTCGTCCGGCAAGCGCTTGACCCCGCCTGCGCCGAGATCCGGCTGGGAGATCCGTCCCCCGTTCGCGACTTCAACTACGTCGAGGACATCGCGGCCGCCTTTTTGGCCGCCGGCTCTGCGCCTGATCTGCCGCTCGGCAGGCCGTTCAATGCGGGCAGCGGACGCGCGGTCACGATCGGTGAAATGACGGAACGGGTCCGCGAGATCACGGGCTGCAACAAACCTATTGTCGAGGAAAGCGCGCGGAGGCGTCCGGCGCGCTCCGAGGTGTTCGAGCTTTTGGCGGATCCCAACGCCTTCGGGTCGGCGACCGGCTGGCGGTCTGAGATCGGCTTCGAGGTCGGATTGGAGCGAACCGTCGAGTGGTGGCGGAACGAAATCGCCGCCGGGCGCCTCCGATTGGACAGCGGCTATCAGGTGTAGAGGGCGTGCACGATCAGGCGGGCGTGATTGGCCGCGAGTTCGCCCTGCCGGGTGAGGAAATGTATGGGGTCGGCGGCGACGGCGATCTCCGGATACTCCGGCGTGCGCGGCAAACGATGCAATGCCGCAGCATCCAAAGGGGTGCGGATTGGCAGGAGAAAATCAATGACGCCGCTTTGCGTATCTTCAAGCCACCCCACGGGGGCGTCTATTTCGGCGGGAATCGGGCCGATTTCCTCATCAAGCTCGGTGCGGATTTGACTTTCGAGTGTCGCATCCGGAGTTAGGGTGCCCGACGGTGCCAACTCCCACATGCCGGGATCCTGGGAAACCGTCTTGCCGCGGCGTCCGAAGACCAATCCGTCGGCGCACTGAAGAACGCCGGATACCGCGACAGGCCGCAGCGCCAAGTCTTGAGCCAATTCGGCGTCTTCTCGGCATGCGATAAATGTTCGGTAGCTCGTCACCGCGCAATGAAAGGCAGGCGGCTCAATACTCCTCGCCACGAGAACCCGATCGTCCGTAAGGTCCGGGCGCGCGCGAATCGCGGTCTCCCAAATCATGCCGATCCGCGCGTGCTGGCTATCGGAAAGCGGAAGCAGGCCCTGCGTAATGATGGATGGGCGGCTGGATAGAAAATGCACCTCGCTCATCGTGACGCGCCCAATTTCGCGAACAGCTGGAAGCGGTCTGACGTTCCTACGCGAGTGAAGCCGCATGAGTCGAAAAGACGCAGAGACGCAGCGTTCTCGATCGCAACGCTGGCCGTAAAGCGCACGGGGCCATGCATCGCAGCCACGGCGTCCATCGCTTGTTCAACGCCGCGGCGGCCGAGCCCCTCGCCGCGAGCGGCCGGCGCGACCGCGACCCCGATCTCGTAGCTTGCCTCCCCCCTCTGGTCCAAGCGCAGCATGGCCGTCGAGCGTGAAGCGCTCTCCAGGATGAAAGTAAGTCGACGGGTCAAAGTCGGGTCGAGCGTGAACCGCTGCTCCAGTTCCGACGGCTCCAGGCGTCGAGGGGTTGTGAAATAAGCAACGTCTTCTTCGCGATTTCGCAGGGCGAACAAGAAGGGACGATCGGCCTCTTTCGCCAAGCGCAATCGAGGCGCTGAAGGATCGAGGCGGTCAAGCGTTCGCGGTAGGCTCTCCACCCGGTCCGCCGCTCCACTCGGCGGTGTGCGGTCAAACGGGGCGTAGGCGAAGGTGTAGAGGCCTGCGGCGCTGGCGGCGGCGACGCCCTGCCGGCTATCCTCCACGGCAAGCGCCGCACTTGCCGCAACGCCCAGCGTCGCCAAAGCCGAGCGATAGGGCGCCGGATCGGGCTTGCCGGGCGAAAGGGCGCAATCGACAATGCAATCGATCCGGTCGGAAACTCCGTGGCGAGAAAGGAAAGCGACGACAGTCTCGCGACTGTTCGACGTTACGATCCCAGTGCGCCAGCCTCTGCTGCGAGCGGCCTCCAGAAGCGACAAGGCGCCGGGAGTGGGGTGAACGCGCTCCTGAGCCCAGGCGACTTCCTCTCGATAGCGTGACAAAGCCGTCTTCTGATCAAGCTCCAGATTATGCTTTGTTCGGAGGTGTTGGACGATCTGATCCAGCGGCGGGCCGTTTAGCTCCTCGAACTCCGCCGTCGTCGGAGCGAAGCGACACGCGGTTGCGAAGCGACAATAGGCGTCCCACATCGGTTGTAGGCTGCCGGCCAACGTCCCATCGAAGTCGAGCAACAACGCGTCAACTTTTTGGGGCGGCTCTTTCATTGAGCGACGTCTTCCCAACTCAAGGGGTCTCCGGCTCGCAACGCGCGTGCGGCGGGTCGCCCCAATAAGTCGGGCAACACCTTGGGAGGCAATCCCAGACCTGGCCGAATGGTGCGGACGTTCGCCGCGCTGAAAAGCTCTCCGGCCGCGATGTCGGCGACCGCGTAGAGAGAGCGTCTGAACTCCAGCGAGCCCCGCTCCTTCTCTTGCGGGCCATAGCTGACCCGCCCACGTGCGCGCCACGCCGCCTTGGTCACCCGGACGAGATCCTCGAGTTGTTCCGGAAGGCAGGAAAAGGCGCTGTCGGCTGTTTCCGGCTCGCGGGCGTCGATGACGTGCTTCTCGACGATGCAGGCGCCAAGCGCCACCGCCACCGCCGCCTGCGTTTGATCGAGCGTATGGTCCGAATAGCCGATCGGCAGAGCGAACTCGGCGGCCATGTCGGGTATGGTCGCCAAATGCGCCTCCTCAGGGTCGCTTGGATAGCTGCTGTTGCACCGAAGCAGCGCTATCTGCTTTGCGCCGCCCGACCTGGCGGCCGCCACGGCGTCGGCGATTTCCTCCCGCGTGCATAGCCCGGTGGAAATGATCAAGGGCTTCCCCGTGGCCGCGCAAAGCGCGATCAAATCAAGATCGACCGCCTCGAAAGAAGCGATCTTGTGGACCGGCGCTGCAAGTCCCTCCAACATGGCGACAGACTCTGGCCCAAACGGAGAAGCGAACGGTGTAACCCCGGCGTCGCGAGCGGTCTTAAAGAGTTCTGGAAACCAGGCGTAGGGCGTCGCGGCGCGTTGATAGAGAGCGTAGAGCGACTCTCCCTTCCACGGACTGTCCGCGGTTACGACGAAGCCGCGACGATCTATATTCAAGGTCATTTCGTCGGCCGTATAGGCCTGAAACTTGACGGCGTCCGCGCCGCATTCGGCCGCCAGGCGGATAATTCGCTTGGCCCGCTCGATATCGCCCCCGTGATTGGAAGATACCTCCGCGATAATATACGGAGGATGTTCCTGGCCGATCCGCCGACCGTCAATTTCAATCCAGTCCATCATCAGAGTTCGTCCTGCGATTAGTTTCAGGCCGCCGCCTTCGCCCTGTGTTTCGCGATCCAGGCCGTAGTCGCTCCGCGACGGGAAACCGTCTGTAACCGACTTTGAAACGGATCGCAAAGACGAAGCCGGAGACTGGCGGCGGGGTGCGTGCGGCGGCGCCGCCGTTTGCTTCGGCTCTTGCTGGGCGAGGCTCATGAGACCTCCTCCGCGGAGCCGTCCTGTTTGCCCTCAACTCGGATTACGGTCTTCTGTTCCTTGATCGGCATCGACGCCGCTTTCCACCCGCTTCCCTTCGCGGCGGTCTTTGGGTCGGAGTCGTTGCGCGATTGAAGGCGGCGGCGTTTCGCCGGGAACCGATCGTGATCCACACGCGCCTCTATACAAGCCGAAAGTCTTCTCGAGAGGTCGGCCGACAGGCCGCAACGGATCGGATCGTTTGCGGTCCGGCGGCCCCGGCGGCGGACGCTGTCGAATCACGCGCCGAGAGACCTCCCGCGCGCCGTTTTCCGGGCTAATCCGCCTCCGACGGCGGTGGCGGAAACCATTGTGGGAACCGATTGCTTTGGTTAAACACGACGCCTGTGCAAAAGGCCTTCTCGCGGGACCGCGATAAAGAAAAGAGACATGAAAAACGCCGTTTTCACCCACCTCCGCCGCATTGAGGCCGAGGCGATCCACATCATCCGCGAAGTCGCGGCCGCCTTCGAACGGCCGGTGATGATGTACTCCATCGGCAAGGACAGCTCCTGCATGCTGCATCTGGCGGAGAAGGCGTTCTACCCGGCGCCGCCGCCGTTTCCGATGCTGCACATCGACACGACCTGGAAGTTCAAGGAGATGATCCAGTTCCGCGACCGGCGGGCGGCCGAGATCGGCATGGATCTGATCGTCCACACGAACGAGGAGGGCCTGGCGCGGGGGGTCAATCCTTTCAGCCACGGCTCGGCCGTCCACACCGACGTGATGAAGACCCAGGCGCTGAAGCAGGCGCTGACCAAGTACGGCTTCGACGCCGCCATCGGCGGCGCGCGGCGGGACGAAGAGAAGAGCCGCGCGAAGGAGCGCGTCTTCTCCTTCCGCACCAAGGATCACCGCTGGGATCCGAAGAGCCAGCGCCCCGAGCTTTGGAACATCTACAACACCCGCATCGCCAAGGGGGAGAGCATCCGCGCCTTCCCGATCAGCAATTGGACCGAGCTCGACATCTGGCAGTACATCCATCTGGAGGGGATCGAGATCCCGGATCTCTATTTCGCCAAGGAGCGCCCGGTGGTTGAGCGCGACGGCCAGCTGATCATGGTCGACGACGACCGCATCCCGATGGCGCCCGGCGAACAGCCGATGATGAAGAAGGTCCGGTTCCGCACGCTCGGCTGCTATCCGCTGACCGCGGCGATCGAGAGCGGGGCGGAGACCTTGCCGGAGATCATCCAGGAAACCCTCGTCAGCCGCACCTCCGAGCGCCAGGGCCGCATCATCGACCACGACCAGTCGGGATCGATGGAGAAGAAGAAGCAGGAGGGCTACTTCTGATGAGCGATCCCACGCTCTCCGCGATCGCCGATGCGCAGAGCCCCGAGGAGGTCGAGCGCTTCCTGGAGGAGCAGGAGCGCAAGGACCTGCTGCGCTTCATCACTTGCGGCAGCGTCGACGATGGCAAGTCGACCCTGATCGGGCGGCTGCTGTTCGACAGCAAGCTGATCTTCGAAGATCAGCTCTCGGCCTTGGAGCGGGACAGCAAGACGAGCGGCACCGTGAAGGGCGGGATCGACCTAGCGCTGCTGGTCGACGGTCTGCAGGCCGAGCGCGAACAGGGCATCACCATCGACGTCGCTTATCGCTTCTTCGCGACCGACAAGCGCAAGTTCATCGTCGCCGACACCCCGGGGCACGAGCAGTACACCCGCAACATGGCGACCGGCGCCTCAACGGCGGAGGCCGCCGTCATCCTGATCGACGCGCGTAAGGGCGTGCTCACCCAGACCAAGCGCCACAGCTTTATCGCCAGCCTGACCGGCATCCGGCACGTGGTGCTGGCGGTCAACAAGATGGATCTGGTCGGCTACGACAAGGCGACGTTCGAGCGCATCGTGGGCGACTATCAGGCGTTCGCCGACCAACTCGGCTTTGAGAGCGTGACGCCGATTCCGCTGTCCGCGCTCGACGGCTCGAACGTGCTGCGCCGGGGCGCGGCGGAGACGCCCTGGTACGACGGCCCGACCTTGATCGAAGTGCTGGAGACGATCGAGACCGCGCAGGACTGGGCGGCCCGGCCCTTACGTTTGGCGGTGCAGTACGTCAATCGGCCGCATCTTGACTTCCGCGGCTTCTGCGGCGTGATCTCGGCCGGACGGGTCAAGCCGGGGCAGGAGATCGTCGCCTTGCCCTCGGGCCGCAAGAGCCGCGTCGCCCGGATCGTCGACTACAAGCGCGATCTGGACGAAGCGCAGGCCGGCCAGTCGGTGACCCTGACGCTCGAGGATGAGATCGACGTCTCGCGCGGCGACGTGCTGGCGGCGGCCGACGCCCCGGCGCAGGTGACCGACCAGTTCGCCGCCCACATCATCTGGATGGCTGACGCCGAGATGCTTCCCGAGCGGCAGTATCTCTTCAAGTTCGGCCCCGCCGAAGCCTACGGCGCGGTCACCGAGCTGAAGCACAAGATCAACGTCAACACGCTCGAGAAGGCGTCCGGCAAGACGGCGACGCTGAACGAGGTGGTGTTCTGCAACGTCGCGCTCGACCGGGCCGTCGCCTACGACCGCTACCAGGACAATCGCGAGACCGGCGCCTTCATCATCATCGACCGCTACACCAACCAGACGGTGGGCGCGGGCATGATCTCCTTCGGTCTGCGCCGCGCGACCAACCTGCATTGGCAGGCGCTTGACGTGGACAAGCGCGCGCGGGCCGCGGCCAAGGGCCAGAAGCCGGCGGTGCTGTGGTTCACCGGGCTCTCCGGGGCGGGCAAGTCGACCATCGCCAATCTGGTAGAGAAGAAGCTGACGGCGCTCGGCCGGCACACCTACACGCTGGACGGCGACAATGTCCGCCACGGGCTAAACCGCGATCTCGGCTTCACCGACGCCGACCGGGTGGAGAACATCCGCCGCGTGGGCGAAGTGGCGAAGCTCTTCGTCGATGCGGGTCTGATCGTCCTCGTCTCCTTTATCTCGCCTTTCCGCAGCGAACGCGCGCTCGCCCGCTCGTTGGTCGAGGAGGACGAGTTCCTCGAGGTCTTCATCGACACCCCGCTCGACGTCTGCGAGAGCCGCGATCCCAAGGGGCTCTACGCCAAGGCGCGCGAGGGCGCGATCAAGAACTTCACCGGCGTCGATAGTCCCTACGAAGCGCCTGAGGCGCCGGAACTGCGTCTCGACGCGTCCTCGCTGACCGTGGAGGAGGCGGCGGAGCAGGTGATTACTGCGCTGCGCGCGCGAGGGATGATCGATTGATCGGATCGGCGCGCTTCGGCTCGGCTCTGCGGCGGCGCCTGCCCACCCCGGCGGAGGCTTCGGCGCGGGCCCTTCGTCTCGCTGAGGAGGCGGCGCTCTGGTGGCGTCTGGCCGATCGCCCGCGCGTCGTCGGCGCGCTGCTCGGCTTGTCGGCTCCGCTCGTCATCTTCGGGAACACCGTCCTAGCTGTCCTTTTCGGGTTGGCGACCATCGCGGCCGCGCCGGCGCTGCGCGATCGGATTCTCCGCTGGCGGCTGCAGGGCCTGATCTTCACGCCGGCCGGCGCGCTCGGCCTGGCGACCGGTCTTTGGTGGGCGGCGACCTGCCTTTTCTCGCAAGACCCGTGGGGGTCGGCCGAGGTGGTGCTGCGCATCGCCGCGTTCATCGCGGCGGCCTGCTTGATTGTGATGGTTCTCGCCGAACGGGCCGACGCGCGACGATTGGGGGAGACCTGCTTCCTTGTCGCGTTCGCCGCCTGCACCGTGGCCGCCGCGATCGCCATGTACGGGGCGGAGGGGCTGCTGCGGGCGTTCGCGCCCTTCACGCGCGATCTCACCGACCCGCTCACCTTCTTCAAGAGCTACATGTCGGTCGTCGCCCTCGCGACGCCGGCGGCGCTTTGGATCGGTTGGCGGCGGGGCGGGTGGCTTTTGGCGTGCGCGCTGGCGTCGCTCATCGCCGGCGGCTTCTTGATCTGGGGGAACGGTCTGCAGACCGGCAGGGCGGCGCTGGGCGGGCTAGCGGCGGCGGCCGCGTCGGTCTTGCTGGTGCGTTTGATGCGGCGGGCGAGTCCGGCGATCCGGCGGGCGAGCGCGGCCTCTCTTATGGCCGGGGCCGTCGCCTTGGGCGGGATCGTGATGCTGCAGCTCCCCGCTCCGCCGATAACCGAGGAGCAGGCCGCCGATCCGCCCCTGCCGGTGATTGATCTGCATCGGCAGGCGATTTGGGGATTCGCCCTCGACAAGGCGCTGGAGCGCCCGATCCTGGGCTTCGGCGTCAACACGATCAATGAGGCGCCGGGAGCCAACGAGCAGGTTCTCGATCTCAATCAGGAGTACATCCCCTCGCATCCGCATAACTGGGTGCTCGAAGTTTTCGCCGAGACCGGCGCGCCGGGCGTTCTGCTGCTGCTTGCGAGCCAACTTGCCTTGGCTTTGGCGTTTGCGAGACAGGCCTTGACGGGCCGTGCCGGGGGATACGCCGCGTTAGCTGTCCTGGCGGCCTTCTGGGTCAGTTCGCTGGCCAACTTCTCCATCTGGTCCGCCTGGTGGCAGATCGTGTTTCTCGCCTGCGCCGCCTTGCCTGCGGCGCGCCTGATGGGGCCGACGATCGTCGATCGCGAAGCCGACGCGGTTCCTGCGGCCGATTGGCGGCGGATCGCGCTGTGCGCGCTTGCCCTGACGCTCGCAGCGCTGCTGGCGCTGGTCTGGTATGCGCGGAAGACCGAGGAAGGATACATCCTCTACAAGCGGCTCTTCGCGGAGTCGGAATTCATCTATGACGACGTCCGCCCTGAGATCGAGGCCGTCGATCCGGCGAGCCTGATCCGGCCGGAGGACGCGCCCGCGCTGGCCGCTATCCGTGCGGACGTAATCGCGGCGATTTGGGGCGAGGCCGGACTGCCGGCCGCGCGCGGCCCAGCGCAGGTGACGCCCCACGATCAGGCCGCCTATGGCCTGGGCCGCGCGGTGAGCGGCTTGCAGGTGGAGCGGGTCGAGATTCCCATCGAGGCGAACTACCAATCGGTCGGCTGGATTCTGACGCCGCCTGACGGCACGGGCCGCGCCGTGATCTACAACCATGGCTACGCCGGCGACGTCAGCCAGGCTCAGCCCTTAATCGACCGCCTGCTGCGGGCGGGGTTCACGGTCGCGGCGTTGAACTTTCCCGGTTACGCCGAGAACGCCTACCAACGGTACGACCATCCGCGCTTCGGCCCGATCAATTTCGATCACGACTTCCTGCTGTTCTTCGCGGACAGACCGCTTCGCTTCTACATCGAGCCGCCGATCGTCGTCGCCAACCACCTGCGCCGGGCGCACGGGGCGCGCAGCGTGGACGTGATCGGCTTTTCGGCCGGCGGTTGGGTGAGTGCGACCGCCGCTGCGGTCGATCCGCGCTTCGCGCGCAGCGCCTCGGTCGCTTCCTTCCTGCCGCTCTACATGCGCGACCGGACGAACAGCGGGGAGTGGACGCCGCCCCACCTCTACCCGCCGCTTCTTCAGGCGACGAACTATCTCGAGATTCCGCTTCTGGCGGCCGTCGGGGAGGATCGCGCCTATCTGCAGATATTCAATCGCTACGATCGCTGTTGCTACCGCAATCGTCTCGGACGGCTCTACGAGCCGGCGATCAAGGCCCGGCTTGAGACGTTGGGGCAGGGAGGCGCCTTCCAGGTTCTCCTCGATGAAAGCCACGCCCGGCACGAGGTCTCCGCGTGGTCCGGCGAGCGCCTGGTCGACTTCCTCACAGCCGAGCGAGGCCGTCCGGAGGACGAAAATTGAGCGCCGCGGCCGCCGATAGGGCGCGCGTCTATTGGGCCCTCGGCGGGCTTTACTGTCTGATCGCCGCCGCCCTTCTTGCGGCCGTCCCCTCCGAGACGTTCGTGCGCCATGCGGCCGACGCCGGCAGTTGGATCAATCCGGCATACGGCTTGGCTTCCGGGCTCGGCTTCGTCGATCCGGCGGCGCCCGAGACGCCTCTGACGGAGCGGCCGCCGGGCTACCCGGCGTTTGTAGCGGCGGCCATGACGCTCGCCGACGACGGCTATCCGGCGCTTGTCGTGGCCGTTCAGCTTGCGATTCTCTTGGCCACGGCTGCCCTGATCGCACGTTGGGCGGAGGAGGAAGGCGCGGGGCTGGGACCCCTCGCATTCGGCCTAGCGGCGTTCAACCCGAACAGTTTCGGGGCGGCTTTCTACGTCCAAAGCGAGACATTGTTCGCGCTGACGACCGCGCTTGCCGCCTATTTGTTGATCCGCTTCGCTCGACATCCCGGCCTGAGCCTTGGGGCGGGGCTCGGCGCCGCCCTTGGGGCGGCCGCTTTGATCCGTCCGGAGGGGCAGGTGCTGCTGGCGGCCGCCGTCCTCGGCGCGCCCGTCTTGGCGTTGGCCGCGCGGGGGCGGACGCCATGGCGCCGCCTGGGGGCCGGGCTGCTGGTCTGTCTCGCCGTCGGCGGCGCGACGACCGCCCCTTGGATGGCTCGGAACGCGGCGTTGGGCGAAGGGTGGCGGATGACGGGGCAGGGCAATACGACCTATTACCTGTGGGGGGCGGCGACTCAGCTGGAGATGATCGCCGAAGGGGTCGGGGGCGCCGAGGCGGAGGCGCGCATGCAGGCGGCGCAGAGACGGACGGCTGAGGCCTATGAGGGAGATTGGGCTGTGTTGAGCGAGGCGGAGCGGCAGGTCGTCCTGCGCGACGCGGCGCTTGAAAAGATCCTCGACTATCCCGTCGGCGTCATTCTGCGCAACGTGACGATGGCGACGCTTCAGTTCCTGGGCGGCGGCGGCGCGGGTCGACTGTTCATCCTTGCCGGCGAGCCTCAGGCGGCGCCCTTCGCCTTCATGCAACGCACGGAGGAGTCGGATTATCTGGACGCCGTGACAGGCGCCTTGCAGGAGGCCGACGCCTTCCTGATCCTAATCTGGGTTGCGGCTCTCAGCTACGTGGCGGCGACGCGGATTCTGGGGCTGGTCGGAATCTATCGGATGGTTCGCGCCGGGCGCTGGGATCTGCTGCTGCTGCTCAGCGGAGCGATCCTTTTCTTCGCGTTGATCTTCCCGTTCTACGGGCTCTCCAGATTCCGATTGCCGGTCGAGTTCGCCTTCGTGCTGCTGGCCGCCTTCGGGGCGCTCGGTGGACGATGCGGCTCCGCGCGGTCCGCTCAGGCGTAGTGACGCTGGGCGACCGTGTAGCCGGCCTCGACCAGGGTCTTTTCCCGTTCGGCCTGCTCCAGGTCGTGCGCGACCATCATCGTCACCAACTCTGCGAAGCCTACCTTCGGCGCCCAGCCTAGGGCCGCGCGCGCCTTGCTTGGGTCGCCGAGCAGCAGGTCGACCTCGGTCGGACGAAGATAGCGCGGATCGAATTCGACGAAATCCTTGTAGTCCAGGCCCGCCTCGCCGAACGCCGCTTCCAGGAACTCGCGCACCGAATGGGTCTCGCCGGTGGCGACGACGTAGTCGTCGGGCGACTCCTGCTGCAGCATCAGCCACATCGCCTCGACGTAGTCGCCGGCGAAGCCCCAGTCGCGCTTGGCGTCCAGATTGCCGAGAAAGAGCTTTTCCTGCAGGCCCATCTTGATGCGGCCGACGGCCTGGGTGATTTTCCGGGTGACGAAGGTCTCGCCGCGACGCGGGCTCTCGTGATTGAAGAGAATCCCGTTGGCGAGATAAATGCCGTAGGCTTCGCGGTAGTTCACCCCGAACCAATAGGCCGCCACCTTGCCGACCGCATAGGGGCTTCGCGGATAAAAGGGCGTCGCCTCGGACTGCGGCGCGGGGGCTGCGCCGTACATCTCGGACGAGCCGGCCTGATAGACGCGCACCTGATTGCCGGTGTTGTTGATGTAGTCGCGCACCGCCTCCAAAAGCCTCAGCGTCCCGGTGCCGACCACGTCGGCGGTGTATTCCGGCTGGTCGAAACTGACGCGCACATGGCTTTGGGCGCCGAGATTGTAGACTTCGTCCGGCTTCACATGCTCCAGCAGACGGCGCAGACCGGTTCCGTCCGCCAGATCGCCGTAATGCAGTTTCAGGCGCGCGCCGGTCTCGTGCGGGTCCTGATAGATGTGGTCGATCCGCTCGGTGTTGAAGGTTGACGCCCGGCGCACGATGCCGTGCACCTCATAGCCTTTCCCCAACAAAAGCTCCGCCAGATAGGAGCCGTCCTGCCCGGTGATGCCGGTGATGAGCGCGCGTTTCATGGGGGCGACCTTTTTCCGCTTTGCTGCGTTTCAAAAGGTCGTACGCGCCGGATTCGGGAGGGTCAAGGCGCTTGGCCGCGGCGCAGTCCTCGACCGTCAGGCCGCCCGGCGGCCCGCAGCGGGCTTCGCGCCCAGCGCGTCGAGATAAGCCTTGGTCGCGCCCTCGAAGCCCATCCACAGGGCGTCTGCGATGAAGGCGTGGCCGATCGAGACCTCGTCGAGGCGCGGCAGGGCGTTCATCAGCGCGCCGACGTTCTCCGTCGTCAGATCATGGCCGGCGTTGATCAGCAGGCCGGCGGCCGTCGCCGCCTCCGCCGTCTGGACGTAGTCGGCCAGGATCCGCGCGCGCTCCGTCGTCTCGAAGGCGTGGGCGTAGGGGCCGGTGTAGAGCTCGACCCGGTCGGCGCCCAGTTCGGCCGCCTTGGCCATCACCTCGGCCGCGCGGCCCGCGTCGGCCTCCGCGTTCATGAAAAGGGAGACGCGCGCGCCCGCCTCGTGCAGCGCGGCGATGCGATCGGCGAGGCGATCGGCCTCCGCGAACACGTCCCAGCCGTTGTCGGAGGTGGCGGCCTCCGGGCTGTCCGGCACCAGCGTCGCCTGGTTCGGCCGCACGGCGGCGACGAGGGCCATGTAGTCGTCGAACGGATTGCCTTCGATGTTGTACTCGACGCCGCGGTCGCGCCAGCCCTCCGCCTCCAGCATCTCGGCCAGCGCGTGGACGTCGGCCTTGCGGATGTGCCGCTCGTCGGGGCGCGGGTGAACGGTCAGGCCGTGCGCGCCGGCTTTCAGGATCGTCCGGCCCGCGGCGACCGGGTCGGGATAGCCGACGTCGCGCTGGTTGCGCAGCAACGCCACTTTGTTGAGATTGACCGAAAGCTTAGTGGTCCCGTACGCGCTCATCATCGCTCCATGCCGCGCGCGTCGCTGTGCCGTCACGCCGTTCTTGCTCACGATTGGCCCTATAGATAGGGCGCAGAGGCGACTATGAGTAGGGCCATTTAAGATAATCGTCCCCGGACCGCTCAGCCGCCGCCTAGCGGAGCGCCGCGCGGACCTTGCTGGAGCGGATCGGGCTTCGGCGGACGGTCTGACCCTAGCCCTCTGCATCGCAAGACTCCCGCCGTCGCCCGCCGTCGTCGGCCTGCACCCGGCGCGGCGGCCGGCGTTGATCGCCTCGCGCAAACAAGCTAAGAGCCCGAGTGGTCGGGCGGGAACGGCGGGGGACGGCGTGCTGCGAGATTTCTGGCGGTTCAGGAGAAGGTCGCGCCCTGCCGAACCGGCCGCCGGCGCGGCGGCGTCCAACGCCGCGCGAACGTTCCTGTATCTTTCAGGCCTGTTCACGCTCGCCGGCTTTCTCGTCGTCTATTTCGCCCAGCGGCCAAGTGAAACCGACCACTTTGCGACCACCGAACGGCTGGCGGCCGCCGAGCTTCACGGGCGCCGCACGGTCGATCTGCAGGCCGCCAAAATGGCGCACGCGCGCCACAATCCGGTTTACACGCTCGGACTCTTCGGCAACTCTCGCTCGGTGCGCGTGAGCGCGCAGGACCTCGGCCTCGACCCGGATCAATATTTCAATTTCTCGGTTCCGGGGCTCTCGTACCGCGCAAGCGTGTTGACGCTCGAGCGGTTGGCAGCGGCGGGAAAGGCGCCCGCGACGAGCCTCATCAGCCTCGACAACTTGCACTTGGACTATTCGGGCCCTCCCCAAGTCCCTGATCAGATCGTGCGTTTGCGCCGGCTTGCAACTGATGTAACGCTCGGACTAAAGGAGCAGGCGCCGCCGCGCCAGGTGGCGAGAGCCGCTGTGCGCGCCGTGCGTCTCGAGGCGCAGGGCGTCACGAGCGCTTTCAACGCCGACTACTGGCGCAAGGTTCTCCTCGACCAAGACGCAGACGATATTACGGGCGCCTATCGCCTGGACGGCTCCTTCGCCCCACCCGCCGAGGAGGAGCGTGCGCGGGCTTTCCCGCGCCTGACGTTGACTCAACGCCAGATCTTGCCCTTCTATCTGGCCGCCGACATTCAACGGTTGGGGGAGTTGCAGCGGCGCTACGGCGTCCGCGTGGTCGTCGTTGAATCGCCCGTCCACCATTCGGTCCTGCCGATAGAGAGCCGACGACCGGCGCTCCTGCAGCAGTTTCTCAAGGCCTGCGAGTCCGCCGGGGTCGACTGCATGGCGGCGGAGAGCTCCGCCCCGTTCGTGCAAGGCGTCGCCTGGCCGGACGCGACGCACGCTCCGGGTTCGGCGCTGGGCCGGTATATCGGCGCAGCGCTGGCAGACGCCCTAGGCGAGCGTGGGAGCGCCCAGCGGTGATTTTCAACGACTTCGCCTTTCTGTTTCTTTTCCTGCCGGCCGTTTTGATGCTGTTCTACGCGCCGTTCCTGCGGCCGTATCGAGTGGCGACGCTCACCCTCGCGTCTTTCGTCTTCTACGGTTTCTCGGGCCTCGAGCACGCCCTCGTGCTGGCCTTCGACATCGCTTGGATCTATCTCGTGTGCAGGTCCCCGCGCTTTCCGGGGGATCGCGTAAGGCTGGCGGTCGCAATCATTCCGCCGATCCTCGCCTTGGTGTACTACAAGTATCTCGGCTTCATTCTCGGTTCGATGGGGCTCAGCCCTCCGTCAGGCGCCGTCGGACCCGAGGCCTATCAAGGTCTCGACATTCTGTGGGACGTCGCGCTGCCCGCCGGCGTGTCGTTCTTCACCTTTCAGGTCGTTTCGTACGCCATCGACCGCTATCGCATGCAAGTCGCGGAGCCCCCGCCGTTTCGACGGTTTGCGCTGTATGTGAGCTTTTTTCCACAGCTGGTCGCGGGGCCGATCGTTCGGTTTGAACAGGTCGCGGACGCCCTCAAGTCCTTGACCCGGTTTCGACCCAGCGCCGAGCAGCTTTATACGGGGGTCGTGTACATCGTCTGCGGGTTGGCGCTTAAGGTCCTCCTCGCGGACAGCCTGGCCCGCAGCCTCGCCCCGTTCGTCGAGGCGCCGGACAACCTCGGTCTCGACGCCTCGCTGTTTCTGATTTTCGGCTATAGTTTTCAGATCTATTTCGATTTCTACGGATATTCGCTGGCGGCGATCGGGCTCGGGCTTCTGTTCGGCGTCCGTCTTCCGCTAAACTTCCTGCGTCCTTACGAGGCGCTGAACCCGCGGGAGTTCTGGCGCCGCTGGCACGTGACCCTATCCTACTGGATTCGCGACTACCTATACCGGCCGCTCGGCGGGAACGAGCGCTACAGCCGAAACATTCTGATCGTCTTCGCCGTCTGCGGGTTGTGGCATGGGGCCGGCTGGACTTTTGTGATCTGGGGCCTTTACCACGCTGTTCTCGTCGCGGGTTACCGGCTGGTCCGGCCGGCGTGGGACGCGCTTCCCCGCGCGCTTCAGTGGGCGGGGAGCTTCAGCCTCGTGTCCGCGGGCTGGTTGCTCTTCGTCTTCGACTTCTCCGGAATGCAACGCTACGCCGCCTCGTTGGGGACGCCCGGGGCGCTTAGCGCTAGTTGGACCGACTGGGCGGTTCTGCTTATCGCCGCGGCGGTTTGCTTCGGGCCGAGCGTAGAGAAACTGGCTGAGGCGCCGCCGCTGAGCAAGGGGCGCGCCGCCGCGCTGGCCGCTTGCGGCGCGGCGCTCGCCTTTGCGACGCTGATGTTCGTCAGCGTGTCGGACAGCTTTATCTATTTCCGCTTCTGACGCGACCGACCGGCGCGCTCGCCGAGCGGCCGCTTCTCCATCACGATGAAGATGCGGAACGCGGCCCACATGCCGAGATAGGGCAACAGCCGCTCCTCGAGGCGCAACAGCCCGTCGGCCCATTTGGCGGGCAACAAGCTCCACCCTTTGAAGCCGCCGGTCAGCGGATAGGCGAAGAGGCTGAGCCAGCGGCGCTCGACGGTGCGCAGCTCGGGAACCCGATCGCTCAGCGCGATGCGACGCTCTTCGCGTTTGAACAGCAGGGTGGGGATCGCCTGATTGCTGTCGAACGGGTCCTTGTCGGTCGCGTTCGCCGCCGGGGAAAGCGGATCGGCCGTCATGTCCACCGGCTCTTCGTGCAGGAAGTGATAGAACAGCCAGGACAGCGGGGTAATCCCGGGATCCAGCATCACGATCCGACCGCCGGGCTTGAGCACGCGCGCGCTCTCTTCGAAGAATCGCGCCGGGTCGCCCAGATGGTGCAGCACGTCCAGCATGGCGATCCCGTCGAGGCTCTCGTCCGGGAAGGGCAGGCGGTGGGCGTCGCCGACGACGTCGATCCAGGGGCTTTCCAGGATGTCCATGCAGACGTCGGCGTTCAGCACGCCTTCGGAATGGCCGGACCCCGCCCCGATCTCCAGCCACACGCCTTCCTTGGGCAGGGAGGCCGCCATGCGCCGGTAATAGTCGGCGTAGACCGCGCGGAGGCTCGCCTTCTTCTCCCAGATCCGCCGATGCGCGGCGAGCCGCGGGTCGACGCTGCCCTCCGCCCCAGTCATGGCGCTCAAAAGGCCTTCAGCTTGCGCCAGGCGAAGACCACCATCTTCAGCAAGAGCCAACCGTCCCGGAAGCGGCTGATCTGCGGTTCGCCGTAGGTGCGGTCGGCGTAGCGGATCGGCACCTCGACGATTCTGAGATTCAGCTTCGCAGCCCCGAAGATCAGGTCGAAATCGCCGAACGGGTCGAAATCGCCGAAATAGCTGCGCCCTTCCTTCAACGCCTCGTAGTCTTTGCGCGTGATGACCTTGGTGCCGCACAAGGTGTCGGTGAAACGCTGGTTCAAAAGGAACGAAAAGATCAGCGCGAAAGTCCGGTTCGCCCAATAGTTCAGGAAGCGCATCGCGCCCTTCTCCATCGGGTAGACGAGGCGCGAGCCGTTGACGAACTCGCCCTTTCCGCGGGCGATCGCCTGGTAGTATTTCGGCAGTTCCTCCGGCGGCATGGTCAGGTCCGCGTCCAGGATCATCAGAATGTCGCCGCGCGCCTGATCGAAGCCGGTCCAGACCGCGTCGGCCTTGCCCTTGCCCGGCTGCTTGAAGACCTTGATGTCCCAGCCGCCGTTCTCGGCGCGGGCGTAGTGGTCGCGCACGCGCTCGCATTCCTCGAAGGTGCCGTCGGAACTGTTGCCCTCGACATAGATCACCTCGATATCCTCGCAGAAGCGGGGCAGGCGGGTGATGGCGCTTTCGATGTTGCCCTTCTCGTTGCGGCAAGGGACGAGCACCGTCGCCGACAGATTCGCCGGCCGCACCGCCCGGCTGGAGCGCGCGACCACGTAATGCCTGAGCGCAACGCGCCGGATCACCGGCAAGGTGCCGATGAAACGGTTGATCACGGTCCCCAGGCCGAGGAGCCGTCGTGGGACGATCTGGCGCCATTCGGTCTTGATCGGCTCGAAATCGGCGAGCGCGAGGATCGTCTCGACGTCCTTCGCGCCGAGATAATTGACCTCCGGCTGGCGCATCTTGAGCTTGGCGATTTCGCCGAGCCGCAGGATCGGCTCCCACAGGCTGGAGTAGTAGGCGACGACAACGCGCGTCTCCGGCCCGCACAGCCCGTGCAGCCCTTCCAGCGTCGCCTGACAATCGTCGAGATAACCAACCGTGTCGCTGAGCACGATCACGTCGTAGGGACGTCCCCCGTTATCGGCCAAGAGGCGCTCGACCAGAGGGGCGAGCCGCTCCACATCGCCGTGGTGAAAGCGCAGGTCCGGATGCTGGGCGCGCGCCTGCTCGACCATCTTGTCGGAGAAGTCCACGCCGACGCCGATTTTCGGCTCAAGCGCGGCCAGCAGTTCGCCGTCGCCGCAGCCGAGATCCAGCACCGTCTTCCCCGGCGGAACGAGAAACCGCATATACGCCCGATCATCCTGATAATAGCCGGCGTTGCGCGCCCGCCAGTCGGCGCGCTCGTCGGCGATGCGGTCCGCGAATTCGCGGATCGCCTGCTTGCGCGGCGAGAGTGCGCTCGGGTCGAACTCAGGGACCTGTTCGGGCATGGAATGGCTTGGAATCCAGCGGGGTTGGGAATAGCGGGCTGGATAGCGCCTGCGTTCACCGGACGCAAGGAAAAGCGCGGGCGCGGGGCCGGCGCACGGGCCTTAGGTCAGCAGATTGACCAGTTGGCCGCGTCCGCCGCTGTTGAGCGCTTGGGAGCCGGTCTGTTGAACCGCCTGGGTGACGAGCTGCAGGACGGCTTCGTCCATGCGCTGCTGTTGCTTGACCGCGGCGATCGCAAAGTTCTGCTTGGTGACCGCGGCGGACAACGCCACGGATGCGCCGGAGATGCTGGACATGTCGCGTCCGTCCTCCACGAAGGGGGCGACCTTCTGCCGTCCCGTGAAAACCGCTCGTGCGCGGCGACCGGCCGCCGCGGGGCCTGACGCGGGTTTCTCCCGCATCCAGATAAAGAGTATCGCGTCAGGCCCCGATCGGCAAGAACCGCCCGCTTACTGCACGTCCGCCATAACCCGCAGCGTGACGATCTGGTCGGGATCGCGGACCATGCCGCTGCCGGGCGCGCCCTTTTTCAGATCGTCGATCAGCGCCATGCCGTCGACCACCTCGCCCCAGACGGTGTATTGGCCGTTCAGGTGCGGGGCGCGGTCGAAGACGATGAAGAACTGGCTGTTGGCGGAATTCGGGTCCGGCGTGCGGGCCATCGAGACCGTGCCGCGCACATGCGGCGCGTCGGAGAACTCGGCCTTCAGGTCGGGATAGCTGCTGCCGCCGGTCCCGGTGCCGGTCGGGTCCCCGGTCTGCGCCATGAAGCCGTCGATCACGCGGTGGAAGACCACCCCGTCGTAGAACTTCTCGCGAGTCAGGGTCTTGATGCGCTCCACATGGTCGGGGGCGAGGTCGGGGCGCATGGCGATCGTCACCTCGCCGCCTTCGAGCGTCATGATCAGCGTGTTCTCGGGATCGAGATTTTGCGCCGCGGCGCCGCCGGCCGACAGCGTCAGGCCGAGGCCGAGGGCGAGCGCCAGACGACGCAGCGGGGAGCGGGGGGAAAAGGCCATGAAGTCGTCTCCGGTCGGTAGTGGAAATGCGGGTCGATCCCAGCTTTACTGGCGCAAACGGCGTGCGTAAAGCGCAAGCGCCCGCTAAACTTCGCCGCATGAGGTGGGGACCTTGTCTTGCGGCCGCGCTGTTGGCGCTGGGCCTCGGCGTCGCGGGCGGACCGGCGGCGGCCAATCCGATTCCCGTCGACGGCAAGGATCCGCGCGACGGCACGGCCGTCACCGGCTTCCGCCTGCAGTCCGAGGACGGCGGGGCGTTCCTCTATTTCCTGTGCGACGAGGGCGAGCAGAACCCGCGCCTTTGGATCAGCCACGCAGAGACGATCGGCGAGTCGACCAAGCCCTTCCGCCTCGCCTATTCGATCGACGGCGGGCCGCGGCAGGATCATTGGTTCTTCGTATTGCCGAACCTGAAATCCGGGGCCTTCTTCCCGCGCTACAATCAGATGTACGAGGCTCGCTTCGGCGAGACGCCGGAAATGTTCGACAAGCAGGCCGGCTCGGTCAACCAAGCCTACGTCGACTGGTACGACAACATCTACAACAGCGTCGTCGCGGATTTCGGCTTCGGCGGCGACGCGGCCGTGGTCAAGCTGTGGGAGGCGACCGACGGCGCCGCCGACGGCGGTCGGGACGGCGCCTCCTATACCTACCTCTTCAACCTGATCCCGCTGCCTGATTTCATGCCGCGGCTGAAGAGCTGCTACGAGTCGCCGCGCAACTACACGCCGGTGACGCCGTCGGGGTGAGGGGTCTTCGTTAGACGGTCGCCTGGGCGCTGCAGCGCCGAGATGGTTGATCAGCGCGCTTTGCGGCCCGCACCCCCACCTCGAGCCTCCCCCCACTCGAGGGGAGGATGAGAATGAGCTTTCCGCGTTGAGGGCGGCGCCGTCCGGGAAAAATTGGGTTCGTATCGTCGTCCCGGCCTTGAGCCGGGCCAACCGGTGTAGGAGGGGCGCTCAGGCTCCGGTCGTCCCGGCTCTGCGGCCGGGACGACGGGGACTCCGGCTTTCTTTGAGCAAAAAACCCGTCCCTGCGAAAGCGGCGACTCCTGCCTGAGGCCTGTCACATCGTTGCCGGCGGGCGCCACGTCCCGCCGCCTCAGGCAGGGTCCCGCTTGTCATCGAGAGGCGTAGAGGGCCTTTACGCCCCCGCCCACTCCCGCGCGCCGTCGGCGAAGTAGTCCCAGAGGTAGCGGGCGAAGGACCAGCGGATCTGGACGTCGTAGACAGCCGAGCCGTCGTCGAGCGCGTCGATCTGGGCTGCGAAGATCGCCGCGTGGTGGAAGACCGTGCCGGCGCATTTGCCGGGGCCGAAGGCCCGCGGGTGCAGGTCGAGGGGGCAGCCCTTCTGCATTAGGGCGCGAGCCTTGAGGCCCGAAACCCGGATCACGGTGTAGTAGTCCGAGACGTCGACGGCGGCGTGGTGGATCCCGTCCAGCGCGGCGTCGAGCTTCGCCTTCAGCGGCCCCTCCGCCCCCTCCGGGGCATAGATCATCCAGTGATCCGGGCCCACCCAATGGATGCGGTAGCCGTCATGGTCGAGGAAGCGGAGCGGCTCGGTCGGCAGCGAGGCGCCGAGGACCTTGGCCGCCGCGGTCATGAAGCTCGAATTCGAAGGATCGCCGCGCAGGCTGATCTTGCCGATGAACGGCCGCTCCTCAAACGTCACCGGCCCGCCGGTCGGGCCGACGAGGCCCGCCAGCGGCGAGCGCGCGCCGGCGGCGTCGAGCGAGGCCGGCGTCGCAGGCGTCGAGCCTTCCGGCGGCGGGTTCGCGAAGGCGGCGCCGGCCGCCGCGAGGCGCTGGGTCACACCGGGTTCAGCCATTGGTCCGGCTCCCTTCCTTGTCGAAGAACACGGGCTCGCACAGCGTCACCCGATGCACCGTCTCGCCGTCCATCATGGGCGCGTAGAGCGTCTCGCCGATGCGGTTGCGGCCGTCCTTGATGAGGCCCATCGCGATCGAGCGCCCGACATTCGGGCTCCTATAGCTCGACGTCACATGGCCCAGCATGGGGATCGGCGGGCGGCCCGGCTTCTCCACCAGATGGGCGCCTTCGGGCAGGACCACGTTCGGGTCCTCCGTCAGGATCCCGACCAGCTGCTTCCTGCCCTCGCGCGCGGTGTCGGAACGGAAGTGCGAGCGCCGGCCGAGGAAATCGTCCTTCTTCTTCGAGACGATCCAGTCCATGCCCAGATCCATCGGCGTCACCGTGCCGTCCGTGTCCTGGCCGGCGATGATGAAGCCCTTCTCGGCGCGCAGCACATGCATGGTCTCGGTGCCGTACTGGACGAGGCCGTGGCGATAGCCGCGTTCCAGGATCGTGGTCCAGACCGACAGGCCGAAGCGCGCCGGCACGTTGATCTCATAGGCCAGATCGCCGGTGAAGCTGATTCGGAAGACGCGCGCCGGCGCGCCGGCGACCGTCCCTTCCCGGAAGGTCAGGAACGGGAAGGTCGCCGGATCGACGTCGATGTCGTCGGTGAGCTCCGCCATCAGCGCCTTCGCATTCGGCCCTGTGATCGTGCAGACCGCCCACTGCTCGGTGACCGAGGTGCAGTAGACGCGGCGGTCCGGCCATTCGGTCTGCAGCCACTCCTCCAGCCAGCCCATGACGCGCGCGGCGCCGCCGGTGGTGGTGGTCATGTGGAAGTGATCTTCGGCGAGCCGCGTGGTGACGCCGTCGTCGAAGACCATGCCGTGCTCGTTCAGCATCAGCCCGTAGCGCGCGGAGCCGACCTTCAGCTGATCCCACTTGTTGGTGTAGATCATGTTGAGGAACCAGGCGGCGTCCGGCCCCTGGATGTCGATCTTCCCCAGCGTAGAGGCGTCGAGGAGCCCGCAGGTCTCGCGCGCCTGACGGCATTCGCGCTGGACCGCCTCCTCCATGTCCTCGCCGTCCTTCGGAAAGTACCAGGGGCGCTTCCAGTCCCCGACGTCCTCGAACACCGCGCCGTTGGCGACATGGGCGGGGTGCATCGGCGTCGTGCGCTCCTGCAGGAACAGCGCGCGTCGGTTTTGCCCCGTCACCGCGCCGAAGGGGGTGGGAACGTAGGGCGGGCGGAAGGTGGTGGTGCCGACCTCCGGGATCTGCGCGCCGCGGATCTCCGCCATCACGGCGAGAGCGTTGACGTTGGACGTCTTGCCCTGGTCGGTGCCCATGCCGGTCGTGGTGTAGCGCTTCAGATGCTCGACCGAGATGTAGCCTTCTCGTGCGGCAAGATGGATGTCGGCCGCGGTCACGTCGTTCTGGTGGTCGTGGAAGTGCTTCTTGCCGTGGCCGAGGGGCTTGTCGGAGGGCACGATCCAGACCTGACGGGCGGGGCCCTCCTCCTCGATCTCGACGGCCGGCGCTTCCGGCGCGGCGCCGTCGCCGAAGCCCGCGTCCTTGGCCGCCGCGGCCCCTGCCGCCAACCCTTCGGCGAGGCAGCCCGCCAGATCGAAGGTCCCGTTCCCGGCGCCGACGCTGCGGGTCGGCTGCTGGCAGAAATGTGGGACGAAGCACTGCTTGTCGTCGTCCCATTTCAGTTTGCCTCTGGCCTGGCTGAAGAGATGCACCGTCGGGTTCCAGCCGCCGCCGACCGCGATGCAGTCGCAGCCGAGCGAGTAGGGCGCGCCCTTCAGGCTCTTGCCGTCCTCCGACAGCTCGGCCACGTCGCAGCCGTGCAGCGCCTTGGTTCCGCGCGTGCCGGTGATCCCGCAGCCGGCGTGGATTTCGATGCCGGCCGCGCGCGCCTTGTCGATCAGCGGGCCTTTCGGGTCGGGGCGCAAATCGACGATCTCGACCTTCGCGCCGGCGGCCTTGGCGTCCAGCGCGGTCTTGTAGGCGCTGTCATGGCCTGTGAAGACCACGATCTCGCGCCCCGGCAGCACGCCGTAGCGGTTGATGTAGGTGCGCGCGGCGGAGGCCAGCATCACGCCCGGCCGGTCGTTGTCGGCGAACAGCAGCGGTCGCTCGATCGAACCCTGCGCCAGGATCGTCTGGCGGGCGCGGATCTTCCAGAAGCGCTGGCGCGGGACGCCGTCGTCGACCTGAGGGCCCAGATGGTCCGTCACCCGCTCGCAGGCGGTCAGGAAATTGTGGTCGTAATAGGCGGTGACCGTCGTGCGCGGGAGGAGGGTGACCTCCTCCATCGCCTGAAGCTCCGCCACCGTCTTCTCGATCCAGGCGTCGGCCGGCTCGCCGTCGACCTCGAGCACATCGGACAGCAGCGAGCCGCCGAATTCCGGGCCCTCGTCGGCCAGGATCACGCGCGCGCCGGCGCGGCCCGCGGCCAGCGCGGCGGCGAGGCCGGCCGGGCCGCCGCCCGCGATCAGCACGTCGCAATGCTCGAAATGCTGGGCGTAGCTGTCGGGGTCCCACTCCATCGGGCTTTCGCCCATGCCGGCGGCCTTGCGGATCACCTTCTCGTAGACCGGCTCCCACAGCTTCCGCGGCCACATGAAGGTCTTGTAGTAGAAGCCGGCCGGGAAGAAGCGCGAGAGCTTGGAGTTGATCGCGCCGATGTCGAACTCCACCGACGGCCAGCAGTTTTGCGGCCGGGCCGTCAGGCCTTCATAGAGCTCGGTGACCGTGGCGCGCGTGTTTGGCTCGGTCCGCGCGCCTTCTTCGAGTTGCACGACCGCGTTCGGCTCTTCGGAGCCGGCGGTCATGATCCCGCGCGGGCGATGGTACTTGAAACTGCGCCCGACGAGGCGCACGCCGTTCGCCAGCAAGGCGGAGGCGAGCGTGTCGCCCGGGTGGCCCATATAGCGCGCGCCGTTCCAGGTGAAGCTGAGCGTGCGGGAGCGGTCGATCCGCCCTTTGCCCTCGATGCGGTGGCTCTGACTCATTTCTGCTCTCCGCCCTCAGCGGTCTGACCGGCGGTCTTGGCCGTCTCGTACTGCGCGCGCGTCGTGAGGCCGTCCCAGTCTTCCGGGACCCACGGCTTCTCTTCGCCCATTGTGTAGACGTCCCAGAAGACGTCGGTCACCGTGTGGCGCACGGCGTTGAACCACTTGCCGCAGCCGTGGCTGTGGACCCAGCGCTCGAAATGCACGCCCTTGGGGTTGTCGCGGACGTAGATGTAGGCGCCCCACTCCTCGTCGGAGAGCTTGGCGGGGTCTTCCGGCCGGGCGATGTGGGCCTGGCCGCCGGCGGAGAATTCGATCTGCTCGCGCTCGCCGCACCAGGGGCATGTGATCATCAGCATCGAAAATTCCTCCCGGTCAGTGCGCGACGGCGGCGGCGGCCGCTTCGTCGATCAGCGCGCCGGTGTAGAAGCGGTCCATCGAGAAGGGGGCGGCGATGGGATGCATCTCGCCCTTGGCGATGGAGTGCGCGAAGACGTGGCCCGAGCCCGGCGTCGCCTTGAAGCCGCCGGTGCCCCAGCCGCAGTTGAAATAGAGGTTCTCCACCGGCGTCTTGGTGATGATCGGCGAGCGGTCGACGGTCACGTCGGTGATGCCGCCCCATTGGCGCATCATCCGCACGCGGCTGAAGATCGGGTAGAGCTCCACCACCGGGCCGGCGACATGCTCGATCTGATCGAAGCTGCCGCGCTGGGAGTAACTGACATACGGGTCGCCGGAGCCGCCGATCACCAACTCCCCCTTGTCGGACTGGCTGATATAGGCGTGGATCGCGTTCGACATGATGACGCAGTCGATCACCGGCTTCAGCGGCTCGGACACGAAGGCCTGCAGCGGGAAGCTCTCCAGCGGCATGCGGAAGCCCGCCATCTCGGCCATCACCGAGGTGTGGCCGGCGGTCACGACGCCGACCTTCTTGGCGCCGATATAGCCGCGGCTGGTCTCGACGCCCTTCACGACGCCGCCCTCGACCTTGAAGCCGGTCACCTCGCAGTTCTGGATGACGTCGACGCCCATCGCGTCGATCGCGCGGGCGTAGCCCCAGGCGACCGCGTCATGGCGGGCCGTGCCGCCGCGGCGCTGCAGGAGCGCGCCCATCACCGGATAGCGGCACTCCAGATTGATGAAGGGGACCATCTCCTTCACCTGCGCGGGGGAGATGAACTCGCTGTCGATGCCGTTCAGCTTGATGGCGTGGCCGCGCCGGCCGATCTCCTGCATGTCGTGGACGTTGTGCGCCAGATGCAACAGGCCGCGCTGGGAGAACATCACATTGTAGTTCAAATCCTGGCTCATGGTCTCCCAGAGCTTGACCGCGTGATCGTAGAGCGCGGCCGATTCGTCCCACAGATAGTTGGAGCGCACGATGGTCGTGTTGCGGCCGGTGTTGCCGCCGCCGAGCCAGCCCTTCTCGATCACGGCCACGTTGGTGATCCCGCACTCTTTGGCGAGATAGTAGGCCGTCGCCAGCCCGTGACCGCCGCCGCCGACGATGATCACGTCGTATTCCGGCTTAGGATCGGGGCTGCGCCAGGCCTTCTGCCAGTTTTCGTGATAGCTGAGCGCGTTGCGGATCAGCGAGAAGATCGAGTATTTCGTCATCGCGAGAGCGCCACCTGTCGGTCGGGCGCGCCGGTCGGCGGAAGCGTCTCCGCAATTCAGTCGATCGGCGGCGCCGGAGCGGGGCGGGACGCGCGGGCGCGCCCCTCCCATCGGAGCGCGCGTTATAGGACGGGCCGGCCGCTGCGCCTTTATGCGCGGCGACAGATACTCTATCCAGCGCGACATTCGCCCATGTCGCGTCGGCGAGAAGATCAGAAAGAAATCCGCGGGAATCTTGGGGATAGGACCTGTCGCGTCTGCGCAAGCGACCGCAGAGGCACGCGCCCGGCCGCCGCATTTGAAGCGTTTGACAAAGGCGCACGCCCGTCGCATAGAGCCGTGTCGCTTCACGGCTAAAGGCGGCGTGGCGGCGGGGAGGCGTTTAGGCTAACCTCGTCAAGGGGATAGATCGATCAACGACGCCCCGGCCATGTCGCGACCTGACAAAAAGCGACCGGCTTGGTCTGACTGGCGGACGGCGTTCCGTCAGGTCTAGTGGACGGCGGGGTTGGTCGGTATGGTCGAACGGATGTTCAAGAGCGTCGGCGGCGGTCCGGACCGTCTGACGTTGGTTCTCATTCCCAATTTCTCGATGATCGCCTTCACCAGCGTGGTGGAGCCTTTGCGGCTCGCCAACTATGTGAGCGGCAAGACGCTATATGAGTGGGAGATCGCCAGCCGCGACGGCCAGTCGGTGGTCGCCTCCAACGGCATCTCGATCGCGGCGACCAAATCGGTGGCAGACTACGATCGGACGCCGCCCAACGTCATCCTGTGCTCCGGCGTCGACGCGCACGTCTACAAGGACAACGCCGTGTTCGGCTGGCTGCGTCGCTGGGCGCGCGAGGGCGCGCATATCGGCGCGATCTGCACCGGGGCGCATGTGCTGGCGCACGCCGGCCTGCTGACCGGCTATCGCTGCACCTTGCATTGGGAGAATCTCGACAGCTTCCTGGAGGAGTTCCCCGATCTCGACGTGCGCGCCGAACTCTACGAGATCGACCGCGACCGGTTCACCTGCGCGGGCGGCGTCGCCGCGCTCGACATGATGTTGAGCGAGATCGGCGCGGCGCACGGGCCCGAGCTCGCCTCCGCCGTCTCCGAACAGTTCATGCATGAGCGCATGCGCGAGGGCTCCGACGATCAACGCCTGCCGCTGCAGGCGCGCCTGCGCATCAGCCATCCCAAGCTGATCCGCGCCATCGCCGAGATGGAGAAGAATACGGAGGAAGCCCTCTCGCGCGACGACATCGCCGAGCGCGTGGGCCTGTCGCGCCGGCAGTTGGAGCGGCTGTTCCGCCGCTACCTGAACACCAGCCCGGCGCGCTATTACCTCAAGCTCCGCCTCAATCGGGCGCGCACGCTCTTGACCCAGACGACGATGCCGGTGACCGAGGTCGCCTTCGCCAGCGGCTTCACGTCGGCCTCGCACTTCTCGAAATGCTATCGCGACATGTTCGGCCGCACCCCGCGCGCCGAGCGCCGCGGCCCCGGCGTCAGCCCGGAAGTCCGCGCCGCCGGCGAGGCCGACGTCTATGGCGACGTCGCGGAGGAGGCGGAGTAGGGGGCGCTTTCGCCCCAGCGGGCGTCCCCGCGAAGGCGGGGACCTTTCTCGATCCGCTCCTCCGCCTCAGCGGGCCTCTTGAGGCCCCGCCTTCGCGGGAGCGCAAGCCGCGCAAACGCGCCCGCGCAGGCCAGCCCCGTCACCCCAACGCCCGATCCAGATCCGCGATCAGATCCTCCGCCGTCTCCAGCCCGACCGAGAGGCGGATCACCCCGTCGGTGATGCCGAGGCGCGCGCGTTCTTCAGGGGCGAGGCGCTGGTGCGTCGTGGTGGCGGGATGGGTGACGAGGCACTTGGCGTCGCCCAGATTGTTCGAGATGTCGATCAGGCGCAGCCGGTTGAGCGCGCGGAAGGCGGCCTCTTTTCCCCCTGCGACCTCGAACGTGACGAGCGTCCCGAAACCCGACATCTGATGGCGCGCCAGATCGTGCTGCGGGAAGCTTTTCAGCCCCGGATGCCAGACCCGCGTCACCCCGCGCCCCCGCGTCTCCAGGAAACGGGCGATGCGCATGGCGCTTTCGCATTGCCGCTCGACCCTGAGCGGCAGCGTCTCCAGCCCCTTCAGCAGCACCCAGGCGTTGAAGGGCGACAAGGCCGGGCCGGTGTGCCGATAGAAGGGGGTGAAGGTCTCCTCGATGAAACTCTTCGAGCCGAGCACCGCGCCGCCCAGGCAGCGGCCCTGGCCGTCGATATGCTTGGTCGCGGAATAGACGACGACGTCCGCGCCCAGCGTCAGCGGGCGCTGCAGCAGCGGGGTCGCGAAGACGTTGTCGACGACGACGCAGGCCCCCACCGCATGCGCCATCTCGGCTACGGCCGGCAGGTCGACCAGCTCCAGCATCGGGTTCGACGGCGTCTCCAGGAAGACCGCCTTCGCGCCCTTCGCCAGCGCCGCGCGCCAGGCCTCCAGATCCGCGCCGTCGACCAGCTCGCAGGTCACGCCGAAGCGCGGCAGGATTTCCGAGACGACGACCCGGCAGCTGCCGAACAGCGCCCGCGTGGCGACCAGCCGGTCGCCGGCGGAGAGCTGGCAGGCGAGCGCGGCGAAGACGGCCGCCATTCCGCTGGCCGTCGCGCGGCAGGCTTGCGCCCCCTCCAGCTGGGCGAGGCGCTCCTGCAGGATCGAGACGGTCGGATTGCCGTAGCGCGAATAGATATAGGCGTCGTTCTCGCCCTTGAAGGCGGCCTCCGCCTGCTCGGCCGTCTCATAGACGTAGCCGGAGGTGAGGGCGAGCGGCTCCGCCGTCTCGCGGTGCGGCCCGCGCGCGTAGCCGCCGCGCACCAGCAGGGTGTCGCGGCTCCAGCTCTCAGGATCCCGGCCCTCGGCGCCCCGTCCCTCCGGACCGTCGCCCGGTTCCAACTCGACGCTGTCGGTCATCTCCGCTGCGGCCTCACCCCTGAATCCAGGGCAGGCCTGCGACCTTCCAGCCGCCGACGACGCCGCGGTGATGGCGCGCGTCCTTGTCGCCCTCGAAGCCCTCGGCGATGTTGTAGCAGCGTGCGTAGCCGGCCTCCGTCAGCGCGACCGCCGCCGCGCGCGAGCGCACGCCCGACCGGCACAGGAACAAGACCGGCGCCTCCGGATCGGGGGCCGCCTGCTCGGCCTGGGCCGCGAAGTCGGGGTTGGGGGAGCCGTCGGGGAAGCGTTGCCACTCGATGAACTGCGCCCGCCGGCCGAGCGGGGAGAGGTCCGGCACGCCGACATACTGCCACTCCGCCATCGTGCGCACGTCGATCAGAACCGCATTCGGCTCTTTCTCAAGCAGCGCCCACGCCTCGCCCGGGGCCAGATCGCCCGCATAATCCGCCATGTCGCTCACCTCCCGATCATAAGGTCGGCAGGGTGGTACGATAATTCTACACAAAAGAAAAGGGAAAAGCCGCGGGCGCGTTAGTGGGTCACGTTGTGGAGGATCTGAAGCGCTACAATCAGCAGGCCGCCCACCCGGAGCACGGTCATCCACCCGCTGTAGTTCTCCAACGCCTTCTGGTAAGCGCCGTGGGCGGCGTTGAGCTCCACCCGCCGCATCTCCTCCCCGCCGACGGCGTCCCCTCGACTAATTCGTCGACGTCTCAAGCGGTAGTCGATCAAGAGATAGGTCTCTCGAATTGTCGGCACTGCGGCCATGGCGAGCCCTACCAAGAGAAGGAGATCCGGCGTCGTGACCTCCAGCTCCGGAAAGAAGGCGGAATCCGACGGGGCAGGGCCGGCGGCTTCGCCTTGAGCCCCGGCGGCTTCGCCATGGGGGGCGCTCTCCGTCATGGTCAATCATCGTGCGCCAGGGCGCGATTTGCGACGACGGGTTGGGTGATGCCCAGCACGACCCCTTCGCCAAACTTCATATCTTCTGCGCTGTATCGCGCGGCGAGGCCCGCCAGGGCGGACTGCAGGATCTCAACAACCGTCTCGCCGTGCTCCAGCCGATCCCTGATGATCTCGGCCAGTTTCTCGTCCGGGGGGTGCCCCGAGAAATAATTCGATCCGACCAACGGCGTGAACATCCGCATGGAGGCCGGATTATCCTCGACGATCAGATGGTTCCCCGCAATGAGGAAGGTGTCCGGGTCGACGTTCAGACAAACGCTCATCCGTGCGGTCTGCTTCTCACTGACCTTGCGGCGGGCGAGCTGCGCCCTTCTAAGCGCCATCGCCTCTTTCCAGAAGTTCGGGAGCGTGGTCTCCACCTCCAACGGCACCGCCTCCTCGGCAGCCGCCATCTCGTGGACCCTGGCCGCGTCCGCCGAGGCCGCCGGGGGAGAGACCGCCGCCTCTTCCTCCGACGGCGTCGCGGACGCCGGCTCGATCACAAGCGGCACGCCCAAGGCGTCGGCGATGCGGCACAACACCGCCGCGGTAGGCCCGTGGCGACCGCTTCCGCGCTCTATACCGCTGACGGCGGATTGCTTGAGGCCCGCCCTCTCCGCAAGTTGCGCCTGCGTGAGGCCGAGCGCTTTGCGCTGCTCCTGGACGCGCCGGCCGACTCGCATGGCGTATGAGGTCGTCGGCGCGGCGGCGGCGATCTCAGGCTGCTCTGCTTCGAGCCGTTGCAGGACGGTCTCGAAAGACGTCGACAGCTTGTGGTCCGCGCCGAAATTCCAGCGCTTGGTCATCCAGCCTTCAGGCTTCGAACTCATGGGGTGCTCCTCAGTAACCAAAGGAACGCGCCTTGCGCGCTTAGCCGTCCAGAGACGCCTCAAGCGCCGCAAGTCGCGGTTCGATAACGTCGCAAAGCAGGTCGACGCCGGAGACGGCGTCTTCATCCAGCCCGACATGAAGAACCAGGACCGTCATGACCGGGGCGTCGTCCTCGCCGCCGGGCAGCAGCGTCCAGACGACCTCGAGGTCGTCCATGCGCCATTTGTACAGCGGCGCGCCGCCGGTGACGGCGTGGCTCCAACACCAGAAGCTTCTGCGGTTCTCCATCGGATCAGGAGACGGCCTCTCCTTCGGAACATTGATCCTCAACTCCCTCCAGACCAGGTCTAGAAGCGGCGCGGCCGAAACCCGAGAGGGCGAGCGCGCCGCTTCGTTCAACCGCATCAGGACGGAGATGTACTGCGCCCCGACCGACGCGTCTTCCGGCCCCGTCTCGGACGATGACGCCGAGTCCGGACCATAGAACAGAAACTTCCACAGCGTCATGATATAATGAACTCGCTATATTTATCAACCATGTCAGGAATTTCCCCCATTTGAACACTTTTCAGGAGAATTTTAGAGTGTGCGCAATTCATCGAACTCGCCGGCCGTCACTCCGCCGAGAGATAGCCGTCGCCGGCGCGTTCGGCCCGCCCGGTGACGACGAGCGTGCGCAGCACGTCCTCGACCTTGCGCTGGACGCGCCGGCCCTGGCGGAAGCGGCTCGCCACCTCCTCGGGCAGCAGGATGCCGTCGCTGGCGGTCAGCACGCCGCGGATCGCGCGCACCTGGTCGGGCAGATCCGAGGGCAGGCTCGGCTTCTGCGCCTTGGCCTCGGCCGCGACCAGCTCGGCCTCCATCTGGTCGGTCTGCTGCGAAGCGGGCGCCTTGGGGGCCTGGAAGGCGGGGCGCAGCCAGCGGATTTTTCCGCGCCGCTCCTCCGCCGCGCGGGCGGCGTTCAGGTCCACGAGGCGCTGCAGAATCTCCGCCTCCGACAGTTCCAGCGGCCAGCCGTAGGCGTCGGCCACCGCCGCGTCTAGATCGTCATGCAGCGACTGCAGCACGCCGACGAGGCCGGCGTCGTAGACGTCCCGCTCCGCCTCGCCCAGCGTCTCGCCCGCCCGGACCTTCTCCAGCACGTTATAGAGCTTGGTCATGGTCAGCTGCTTGCGCCGATCCAGCACCTGCTTGCGATGCGCGTCCAGCTTCTCCCCCAGATCGCGAATGCGCTCGCGCACCGGCGGCGCGGGGTCGGGGAAGGGGAAGGGGTCGAAGCAGCGGGTCTTGTTGTAGCGTGGATCGTTGCCCACCCCCAGCCGCCCGCCCGCCGCCAACGCCCAGGCCACATGGATGCGCGAGGAGAGGACGCCGAGATGGAAGGCGTCTTCCAAGGCGATGCAGACCAGCATGTTGTCGGGCGCGACCTGCGCATCGAAGAATTGGAAGAAGCGATGCTTAGAGGTTTCGACGGTTGCAATAAATCTGATCAGGCTCGCCATTGCTTTGCGCAATTCGCTTCGCGGCTTGCCAAACTGGTGCCAGCGCCTCGCGTATTCGGTGGCGTCTTTGGTTGCACCAGTTCTTGCCTGTCTGTCGGGGCGCACACGATCATGGAGCCACTGATAAACCTCAGGAAATCTTTCCTGGGTCTGATCTTGCGTTAAACCGAACAGATCAATCACCATCACGCCGCGAGGGCGGCTAGTCAGATCCCGCCCGTTCCGGTAGGGCCTGATGTGCCGCTCCAACCCCGGCGTCGAGCCGAGGCCGAGGCCCTTCGCCTCCTGCGGCGTCACGATGAAGCCGGCGCCGTGCAGCTTCACGCCGGGGGAGCAGAGCCATTCGTTGGCCAGCAGCGGCGTCGCCGCGGTCGTATTGGCCCCCACCGTCAAATTCGACCAGATCTTGCCCTCGGTCGCGTCCAGCATCACCGTCGGCGCGTCGGTGTTGAGGTCGGCCTCATGGATGACGCGGCGCAGGACGCCGTCATGCTCGCCGGCCGCGCCGACGGTCATGGCGATGCGCACGGCCGCGCGGTCCGCCGCCTTCATCCAGGGATGGTCCGGCACGGCGAAAAGGAGAGAGAGCGGCTTCTTCGCGCCCAGGTGCCGTTCGATCACCTTGCGGGAGAACTTCTGGGTGATCGAGTTGGTGGTGATGAAGCCGAAGCGCCGCGCCTTGCCGGCCCGCGCCGTCTCCGCCGCCTTGTCCCAGAAATGCATCACCAGATCGGCGCCGCCCGGCATGTGCGGGCGCGCCTTCCACAAGGCCTCCGCATAGCCGTCGCCGAGCTCGGCGCGCAGATCCTTGCCCCCGATGAACGGCGGATTGCCGACGATGAAGTCCGCCTCCGGCCAGCGGGCGGCCTTGGGGTTCTTGTAGCGTTTCAGTTCGATCCGCGCGGCGTCGTCCGGCACCTCCTCGCCGGTGACGGGGTGGAGCTTCATGGTGCGGCCGTCCCAGCGGCTGACGGGTCGGCCCTGGCCGTCGCGCTGCAATTCCTCTCCGTCGTGGGCGAGGAGCGCGTCGCGGCATTCGATGTTGGCGAAGTTCTTGAGGATCGGCTCCTTCACTTCCGCGCCGCGCCCGCGGGTGCGGAAGTGCCATTGCAGATAGCCGATCCAGAGGACCAGCTCCGCGATCGCGGCGGCGCGGGGGTTTAGCTCGATGCCCAAAAACTGATGCGGGTCGACCGTCATGCGGTCGAGGTCGAAATTGTCCTGCCCGCCCAGGTCCGAGAGCGCCTCAAGCACCTCCCCCTCCAGCCGCTTCATCAACTCCATCGCGACATAGAGGAAGTTGCCGGTCCCGCAGGCGGGGTCGAGGACCCGGATCTCGCAGAGCTTCCGGTGGAAGGCGGCGACCGCCTCCCGGGCGCGCTTGATCTCGCCGTCGTCGCGGTATTGCTGGGCGGCGGCGTGGACGTCGGTCCACTCGTCGCTCAGCGGCTCGATCAGGGTGGCGACCACCAGCCGCTCCACATAGGCGCGCGGCGTGTAGTGGGCGCCGAGCGCGTGGCGCTCCTGCGGGTCGAGGGCGCGCTCAAGCAGCGTTCCGAAGATCGCCGGCTCCACGTCCTTCCAGTCGCGGCGGGCCGCGATGGTGAGCCATTTCAGCTCGTCCGCCGTGATCGGCAGCGCGCTCGCCTCGCGGAAGAGGCCGCCGTTGAACTTCTTCACGTCCTCGCGCAGGGCCGGGGAGAAGCCGCCCTTGTTCATCGTCGACCACATCTCTTCGAGCGCCAGATGCACCCGCTCCGGCCGGTCGGCGTAGTCTTCGAGCAACTGCGTGAAGACGCCCTTGCGCAGCAGGTCGATGTCTTCGGCGAACATGGTGAAAAGGCAGCGCATCAGGAAGGTCGCGACCAGTTCGGCCACCGCGCGGCGGGCCTCCGGCCCTTCCTTCGCACGCTCCTTCAGCAGCCGGGTTTCCAGCGACTTCGAGAGCTCGGCCAGCAGCGCGGCCACGTCGCGCGTCACCTCGGCGCTGCGCCGGGCGGGGTTCAGGCTTTCCGGATCCGTCCAGACCCGGCGCAGGCGCTCCCGCACGGTCTCGTCCGCCAGGTCCTCCATATGGATGCGGAAGGCGGTGCGGTCGGGGAACTGGGCGTAGTGCTTTCCCTGCAGTGAGAAGTCGGCGTAAAGCTCGATCACGTGGCCCACGTCGACCACCACCAGGAAAGGCGGCCAGCCCTCGGCGGCGGGAAGGTTCTTGGCGTAGCGCTCGGCCTGGGCCCGGGCGTTGCGCATCATCACGTCCCACTGCGCGCCGCCGCGTCGGCCGGAGCCGGTGCGCTGCGCCGGCATGTCGATCTCCAGCTGGCGGACTTCACGCAGCTGGTCGACGCGCTTCGCGCTCTGCTTGGCCTCCAGGACGAAGCAGCCGCGCTTATAGAGGTCGATGAAGTTTCGGCTGTCTGGCCCGTCGAGCCTGCGGTTCGGCACCGCGCGCTCGAACACGTAGGCGTTGCGGGACTCGTCGGCGCTCGCGGCCTCCGGCTTCGGCGCGCCGATCAGCGCGCACAGCTCCGTCAGGAAGAGCTGGTAGTTCGACCGCTCGCCCCCGTCGCTCGCCGCCCACTTGTCGATGAACGCCCGCGCCGCCGCGTCGGTATCGGCCCCCGACATCTACCCCCTGCTCACCCTGCGTGCGGGCCTGTCGCCCTGCAGCTTGAGGTAAGTCTAGGCGGCGAAGACTCGTCATGCGAGTCTTTTTGAAAACACACCTATTTTGCGGCGCGCTGCTCCCGCGCTCCGTCGGCTCAATTCAATAATGCGGCGGTTTCTGGTGGACCGGCGTTCCGGCGCGGTCCAGCGCGTCGGCGACGTCGCCGAGCGTGCGGTCGGCCTCGTCGAGGCGGGCCTTGAGGCGCTCGATCTCGCGGGCCTGGCGGGCGGCGACGTCGGAGAGGTCGTCGACCATGCGCTCGAAATGGGCGAGGCGGATCTCGAGATCTTCGAGCTTCGAGGCGTCGCTCACGGCCCGAAGACCTCCTTGAGCAATTCGGTCGTCCGCGCGGTCGGGTTCGCGCGGATCGCCGCCTCCTCGCGCGCGAGGAAGAGGAAGAGAGCGTCCGTCGCCTCGCTCGTCGCGTGCGCCGTCAGGTCGCCCGTGACGTCGGGAACGAGAGGGAGCGTCCGGTAACGCCCGAGCATTCGGTCGAGCGCCGTCAGCGCGCCGACCTGCTCCAGCTCCGCGCGGATGATCGGCTTCAGCGTCGCCTCGATCTCGCCGCCGGCGGTGCGCCGGAAATACTGCGTCGCGGCGTCGTCCGGGCCGTCCAGGATTCCGCGGGCGTCCTCCAGCGTCATCTGCCGGATCGAGGAGGCGAGGATCTGGCCCGCCTCCGGCATCGCGGCCTCGGCCCCGCGATTGAGCCGGCGCTCCACCTCGTCGCCGTAGCCGCCGAGGCCCACGCCTTCCAGCAACTCCTGCGCGCGGCGCAGGTCGTCGGGCAGGGGGATGTGCACTTCCGGATCGTCGAGGAAGCCGCCGTCGGCGCCCAGATCGGCGACGACCCGATCCGCGCCGACCGACAGCGCCTCTTTCAGGCCGTCGATGATGCGCGCCTCGGACAGGCCGGCGTCCCCGCCGCCTTCAGAAGAGGACGAGCCCTGCAGCGTCTTCAGCGCGTCGCCCGCCCGGTCGAGCCAGCTTTGCGCGGCGGCGGGTCCGGCGGTCGCGAGCGCGGCGCTCGCGATCGGGACGGCGGCGAGGAGGGCGGCGGCGAGGAGGCGAGCTGGCTTCATCATGCCGATAGGGTGACGCCGTCCGCCCGGTTTCGCAAGCGGGGCGGGGGCGGGCGCCGACAGGCGGCCCCGCGCCGTCCGCCCGCGCGGCGGGCGTGTAAAATGTACATTAAATTCCGAACGATAAAGGTTGTCGCGGCGCACCGCCGGGCGTTGACTGGAGGCCGGTTCGGGGCCGTTCGGCCCCAATGACGACGCATAGGAGGACGTCATGACGCGCAGTCCCTCTCTTCCCCGTCGCAAGCGCGCCCTGCTCGCCTCGGCGGCGCTCGGTCTCGCGCTTGCGGCCGCTCCGTTCGCGATCGGCGGGTCTTTGTCGATCGACGATGCGAGCGCGTTTGCGCAAGGCGGCGGCAACGGCGGCGGCGGCAACGGCGGCGGCGGCGGCAACGGCGGCGGCGGCGGCAACGGCGGCGGCAACGGCGGCGGCGGCAACGGCGGCGGCAACGGCGGCGGCGGCAACGGCGGCGGCGGCAACGGCGGCGGCGGCAACGGCGGCGGCAACGGCGGCGGCGGCGGGAACGCCGGCGGCGGCAATGCGGGCGGCGCGGCGGCGTCCGGCGAAGCGCCGGGCGCGGCGACCTCCGCCGCCGCCACCTCCTCCGACACCAGCGGCCTCGCCAAGGCCGAGGCGGTCACCGATACGACTCCCGGTCTTGCGAAGGGCCTCTCCAAGGACGGCGAGGACGGCGAGGACGGCGAGGACGGCGAGGACGGCGAGGACGGCGAGGACGGCGATACGGCCGAGGACGACGGCGCCGAGGACGGCGACACCGCCGAGGACGGAGACACGGCCGACGCCGGCGACACCGGCGACACCGGCGACACGGAGGCCGGCGATACGACGAGCGGCGGCGAAGACGGTCTCGAAGGCTAAGCGGTGATCCGAGGGGGTCTGTTCGCGGCGCTGTCCGTCCTCGTGCTGGCGGGCTGCGCCGCGGTCTCCGGCATGCTGCCGGAGGAGGGCGCCGACAGCGGCGCCCCCTACGGCGCGGCGGCCTTCTCGCCGAGCTCGCGGGATTGGGCCCTGGCCACCGACGAGGCCTCGCCCGCCGCCGCGGCCGACACGGCGACGGCCGAGTGCGGCGGCGGCGATTGCGCGGTGATCGTCAGATTCGATCGCGGCCTGCGCTCGGCGCTCGCCCTCGACGTGACGGAAGCCGAACCGGGTCCCTTCGTCGCGGTGTCGAGCGCGACCGAGCGCGGGCGCGCCCAGGCGATGGAAAGCTGCGACGCCGCCGGCGGCGAAGACTGCATGGCGACGCCGGCCGTGTGCAACTGACGCCCGGCTAGCCGCCCCGCCCCTCGGAACGCGCCTCCACCTCGATCGCATCGACGCCGATAAAGCTGTTCAGGCGCGTCAGGCTGATCGTCGCGCGCCCGTCATGCAGGCTGAGCGTCTCGCTCACCGCGAGTTCGTAGACGACCCGGCGACCGTCGATCCGAGGCGTGCGGTCGCTGGTGACGACGCCCGGTCTGGGATCGTCGAGCAGGTGAAAGGTGATCCGCATGGCCTCTTCCGCGACCAGCGTCCGGGTCCAGCCCCGATCGTAGCGGTGGCCGAGATAGGTCCAATAAACGCCGAGCCCCTGCGCCGCGGCGGCGTCGCCCACGTCGTCGCTCGCGCCGTCGAGCGCGCCCAGCATCAGGCGCTCGCGCCCGTCAAGCGACAGCGGGCGGCGCCATTCGAAGGGCGCGCCCTGCTCGACCACGGCGAGATCGGGAAAACGGCGGAAGACCGAATGGAAGCGGGCGCGCTCGGAGAGCGGGCGCCAGACGCTTTCGGCCGGGACCCCGGCGCGCTGCAGGCGCTTCGCCTCCGCTTCGCCCAACAGCCGGCCGTGACGCTTGGGGGCGAGGCCGGTGTGCGGATCGAGCAGCGCCGGACCGCGGCCGGGCAGGTCGGCCCGCACGATCGTGTGCGCTTCGCCGGCCGCGCCGATGAGGTTCATCTGCGCGGCCGGCACGCCGTTCACCCGCAGCACATAAGCGAGCGAGCGCGCGGCGGCGTCGCAATGACCGGTCAGGTGGATCGCCTCGATCGCGCCCGGGGCGACGCGGAGCGGCTCCGGCAGAAGGCGATTCGAGAGAAAGGGACGAAGGCGCAGCAGCAGCGGTTGCGAGGCGCCGTCGGAAGGGGCTGAGTAGGTTTCGAAGATGCGGGCCGTCAAGGCCTGCGCGGCGCGTTCGGGCGCGCCGGAGAGGTCGAGGTCGGCCGCGAATTCGCGGGCGGCCTCCCGCCCTCGCGCCTCAAGCGCCGCGACGCCCGCCGCCCAGAGAAGCGGCGCGGCGAACGCCAACGCCGCCGCGGTCAAGAGGATCTTGCGCATCGCCCGGCCCTCCGTCTCACCGCCGCGCGCTGAGCGGCGCGGCGTCGTCTCCGGCAAGCTCATGCTCTACGAAGACACGAACGCGCCCTACAGCGCCGATCTCTTCCGCCACAAGTTCGCGGAGGTGCGCGCCCGCGTGGCCGAGAAATGGCCCGCCTTCGATCCCGACTGGAAGGATCCGGACGCCGAGCCGATCCCCACGGCCGCGCTCGAATTTCGCTTCCTGCGCCACACCGCCGTCACCAAGATGACCGAAGCCGGCGTCGACGCGCTCGCGATCGCCAAGGTCACCGGCCACAAGCCGACGACGATCCCCCAGATCGCCGAGCACTACCAGATCGACGCGCTCTCCGTCACCGCCGGCGCTCTCGAAAAACGCGCCGCTTTCGAAGCCGCCGCCGACGCGGCCGGGGACGCCTCGATCGACACGAAAAAGCCGGAGAGCTCGAAAGTCTGACGTCAGACTTTCAAAAGTCTGACAGCGGCTTCCGAGCCCTCCGGCTCAAGGGCCTAACCCCTCGAAAAACTTGGTGGGCCGTAAAGGACTCGAACCTTTGACCCGCTGATTAAGAGTCAGCTGCTCTACCAACTGAGCTAACGGCCCGCGGGGCGTCGGGGCGAGCTGCCGTCGCCGCCGACGCGGGCGGGTATATAGACGCCTCGATCGGGCTTGCCAACCCTTGAGATGCGAGCCGGCGGCGGCTCGTCAGCCGTGGTCCGACCAGCGCCGGCCGATGCGCACGTCGCGGTGGACGTAGACGTTCATCAGCAGGCCGAAACCGATCATCACGGTCAGCATCGCGGTGCCGCCGTAGGAGATCAGCGGAAGCGGCACGCCGACCACCGGGATCACCCCCATCACCATCGCGATGTTGATGAAAACGTAGAGCGAGAAGGTCGTCGTCACCCCCATGCCGACGAGGCGCGCGAACTGGCTGCGCGCGCGCACGGCGATGGCGAAGCCGTAGATCATGATCGCCGCGTAGAGCGCCATCAGCGCGAGCCCGCCGACCAGTCCGAACTCCTCCGCCAGCATGGTGAAGATGAAGTCGGTCTGCTTTTCGGGCAGGAAGTTGAGGTGGCTCTGCGTCCCGCGGATGAAGCCCTTGCCGGTCATTCCGCCCGAGCCCATCGCGATCTTCGACTGCAGAATATGGTAGCCGCTGCCGAGCGGATCCTGCTCCGGATCGAGGAAGGTGAGCACACGCTTCTTCTGATACTCGTGCAGGAAGTTCCAGGCGATCGGGATGGAGCCGAGCGCGCCCGCCCCCGCCACCACGAACTTCCAGAGCCGCACGCCCGCCAGGAAAAACAGCACGGCCGAGCCCGCCGCCAGCATCAGCGCCGTGCCCAGATCCGGCTGCCGCAGGATGAGGACCACAGGCGCGCCGACCATCAACGCCGGGGTGATCAGATAGGAGAGCCGCCCGATGTCCTCGAAATTCAGGGTGTGGAAATAGCGCGCCAGCGCCAACACCAGCGCGATCTTCATGATTTCCGAGGGCTGCAGTTGGAAGAAGCGCAGATCGATCCAGCGTTGCGCCCCCATGCCGATGGTCCCGGCGACCTCCACCGCCACCAGCAGGATCAGGGCCGCCGCGTAGATCGCATAGGCGTAGCGCATCCAGAACCGGATATCGATCAGCGCGACCGCCAGCATGACGGCGACCCCCATGCCGAAGCGCACCGCGTGGCGCGACGCCCACGGATCCCAAGAGCCGTTCGCCGCCGAATAGAGCATCGCCAACCCGACCCCGGTCGCCGCGGCCACCAGCAGGAACAGGCCCCAGTTGAGCTGCCAGATCTTTTGGCCGAGCGTCAGCTCCGGCGCCCGCAACTCCCCATGCCGCACGCGCATCAGCCCGCCCCCTCGGTTCGCACCGGCGCCGCGGCGGCGCCGGAGCCGGATCCGTCCTGTCCGCCGGCGTCCGAAACCGCCTGGCCTTCGATGCGCAAGACTTCCTCCAGCACGTCGCGCGCGATCGGCGCGGCCGCGGACGAGCCGCCGCCGCCGTGCTCCACGATGACCGAGACCACGTAGCGCGGATCGTGCGCCGGGGCGTAGCCGGCGAACAACGCGTGGTCGCGCAGCCGCCAGGCGATCTCGTCATCGTCTCGCATGCCGGCGTCGCGTTCCGCCTGGGTGATGCGTCGGACCTGGGCGGTGCCGGTCTTGCCGCCCATCGTCACATCGGTGTCGCGCAGTTTCGAGGCGCGGGCCGTCCCTTTGTCGCCGTTGACCACCTTGTCCATCGCCTCGCGGATGATCGCAAGATGACTTTTCGGCACCCCGACGTCGGGGAAGGGGTCGGGACGGCGCTCCTGGATCGTCGCGCCGTCGATATCGTGGAGCGCAAGGTGCGGGCGCACCGCCTTGCCGCCGTTGACCATGCGCGCCGTGGAGACCGCAAGCTGCAGCGGCGTCGTCAACACATAGCCCTGGCCGATGCCGATCACCAAGGATTCCCCCTGGTGCCAGGGCTGGCCCAGCGTCGCGCGCTTCCAGGCGCGGGTCGGGATCAGCCCGCCCCGCTCGCCCGACAGATCGATGCCGGTCGGCTCGCCCATGCCGAAGCGTTTCGCCATCTCCGCGATCCGGTCGACGCCGATGCGTCGCGCCACGTCGTAGAACCAGACGTCGCAGCTCTCCTCAATCGCGCTGACCATGTCCATCTTGCCGTGGCCCCAGCGCTTCCAGCAGTGGAAGCGCCGATCGCCAAGCTGCATGTGCCCGGGGCAGAAGACCGAGTGGTCGCGTCCGATGCCGTGCTCCAACGCCGCCAGCGCCACCGCCATCTTGAAGACGGAGCCGGGCGAGTACTGGCCGGCGATCGCCTTGTTGGTGAGCGGATGATAGGGGTTGTTGACGAGTTCGCGCCATTCCTCGGTCCGCAGCCCCTCGCTGAAGGCGTTGGGATCGTAGGACGGGATCGAGACCAAAGCGAGGATCGCGCCCGTGTGGACGTCCATGACGACGACGGAGGCCGCCTTCTCCTGTTTCAGCCGCTCGCCGATGAAGTCCTGCAGGCGCATGTCGAGCGTCAGGCGCACCTCGTGGCCGGGCTGGCCCTCCTGGCGGCGCAGTTCGCGGATGACCCGACCCAGCGCGTTGACCTCCACCTGGCTGGTGCCGGCCGAGCCGCGCAGCGCCAGATCGTACTCCTTCTCGATGCCGTTCTTGCCGATCCGAAAGCCCGGCAGCTCCAGGAGCGGATCGTCGCTCGCGGCGAGCTCCTTTTCCGAGACGGCCGCGACATATCCGATCACATGCGCCATGTTGGGGCCGTAGGGGTAATGGCGCGTTTGCCCGACGTCGATGTTGACGCCCGGCAGTTCGGGCGTGTTGACGCCCAGTCGGCTCACCTCCTCCCATGAGAGGTTCTCACGCACCGTGATGGGCACGAAGGCGCGCCGGCGGCTGGTTTCGCGCAGCACGCGCTTCACGTCATGCTCCGACAGATCGATCAGGCGCGAGAGCTTCAGCAGCGTCGCCTCCACTCCGTCGGCGTTGTTCGCTTGTTCCGGGACCAGCACGAGGCGGTAGTTCTGGATGTTGATCGCCAGATAGTCGCCCTTGCGGTCGGTGATGAAGCCGCGCGGCGGGGGCAGGAGACGGAAGTTGATGCGGTTCTCCTCCGCCAGCATCTTGTAGCGCTCGCTCTCCACGACCTGCAGGTAGTAGAGCCGCGCGCCCAGGCCGCCAAGCAACGCCATCTGCCCGCCGACCAGGAGCGCCGCCCGGCGGTTGAACAGTTTCGATCGTGTCTTCTCCGGCTTCATCGCGGCGCGCTCAACGCTTTGGGCTCAATGGTCGGGCTGCGGCAGGATCCGGTGGGCGGCGATGAAGCACGCCGCAACCGCCGGATAAATCACCGCCGTCAGCATCAGGGAGAACAGCGCCGGACGCGGGTCGATCGGCGCGCCCTTCAGCGCCGACATCAACAGCCACTCAACCGCGATCACGCCGGCGGCCACCAACATGAAACCCCACCAGACGACGCCGAAGCTCTTGCCGTGGAAGAAGCGCCGCTGCGAGACCACCAGCCCGTAGGCCACCAGCAGCGTAAAGGCGTGCACGCCGATCGGCGCGCCGGACAGCACGTCCTCGATCAGCCCCATCGCGAAGACGACGATCGCCGGCAACAGGTCGGGCCGGTATATCGCCCAGTAATAGACGCTCATCAACACCAGCGCCGGCGCGATATGGCTCCAGCCGGGGATCTTCGTCGGCGCCACGGACAGCAGGATGAGGGCGAGCGTCATCAACCCCGGCGCCAGGGAGCGCGCGAAGTTGTCGAGCTTGGCCCACGGACCGCCGCTTTTCACCGTCTGCATCATCGTCCGTCTCCGGCCGCCTCAAAGGCGGCGGCCGATATCTCGCGCGGCCCGCCGCCGGGGACCGCGCGCGTCGCCGATCATCCGCCCGTCGCGGTCGGTGCGGGCGCGGAAGCCTCCGGCGCGGACGCCGGCGGGGCGGGGACCGTCGGCCGCGTCTGCAACGACGGGTCTATCGTC
The DNA here is from genome assembly GCF_040218065.1 of Marivibrio sp. Classification (NCBI taxonomy): domain Bacteria; kingdom Pseudomonadati; phylum Pseudomonadota; class Alphaproteobacteria; order Rhodospirillales; family Aestuariispiraceae; genus Marivibrio; species Marivibrio sp. Next base: position 134,833 of record NZ_JAVJQE010000010.1, read on the forward strand.
TGGCGGCGCGCGGCCTCTTGCTCGCGCGCAGCCTCCGCGGCGCGGGCGGCGGCGCGCTCCGCCGCGGCTGCAGCCTCGATCTCGACCGGGCCGTCCTCCAGGATGCCGCCCAGGCCGAAATCCATCAACTCCACGAACTCCAGCCGATCCGGATCGGCGAAAGGCGCGACGCGCACGCCGGTCTCGCCCACCGCCACGACGCGTCCGACCGGCACGCCGGGCGGGAACGCCCCGCCGTGCCCGGAGGTGACGACCCGCTGGCCGACCTCGAGGTCTGAGTTGGCTGATAGATAGATCAATCGCGGACGCTGGGTGTTGTCGCCGGCCAGGATCGCGCGAACCCGCGTCTCTTCAATCACGACGGGGATGCGGCTGTTAAGGTCGGTGATCAGCAGCACTCGCGACGAGCGCTCGCCGACTTCGGCCACCCGGCCGATCAGCCCGTCGCCCGAGACGGCGGCTTGTCCCTTGCGCACGCCCCGATCGTCGCCGACATTCAGCAGCAGCGCGCGCACGAAACTTCCGCCGAAACCGATGACCCGTCCGGTGATGTAACGCTGGGCGTCGTCGCGCTGGAAGTTCAGCAGATCGCGCAGTTGCGCGTTCTCATGCTGCAAGGTGCGGGCGACGGCACGCCATTGCAGCAGCCGCTCGTTCTCCAGCCGCAGCCGCTCGTTCTCGGCGCGAATGGCGATCAGGTCGCGTCCTTCCTGCACGACGCTCTCCGCCGCCGTCATGGGCCGCGAGATGACGTCGAGGATCGGGGCGGCCGCGTCGGTGACGGCCGCGCGGGCGCGATCGAAGATCTGCGGATCGGTCTTGCCCCAAAGCATGAGGCCGACGGCGCTGGCCAGCAGCAAGAGGAACGCGGAGCGCTGCGCGAGCGTGCGCAGCGGCTGGGCGAATCGCAAGGCGTGACCGGACCTGTCGTTCACTGCCTTCTCTTGTCCTCCGACCGGGTTAGAGTCCCGAAGGGCCCGACCGCGCCGCCGCGCCTGCGAGCCCCCTCACGCGATCAGTACATGCTGATCAGAACGTTCTTCAGCGTGCGCATCTCTTCAAGGCATCGCCCGGTGCCGAGCGCGACGCAGCTGAGCGCGTCGTCGGCGATCGAGACCGGCAGGCCTGTGTTGTGCCGCAGCACGTAGTCGAGATTGCGGAGCATGCCGCCGCCGCCGGTCAGCACGATGCCTTTGTCGACGATGTCGGCGGCGAGTTCCGGCGGCGTCTGCTCGAGCGCGACCTTCACGGCTTCGATGATGGCGCCCACGGGCTCGGCCAAACTTTCGGCGATCTGGCGCTCGGTGATGACGAGCTCCTTGGGCACGCCGTTCATCAGATCGCGGCCCTTGATCTCCATCGACATGCCGTCGCCCTCGTCGGGCGGGCAGGCGGAGCCGATCTGCTTCTTGATCCGCTCGGCCGAGCCTTCGCCGACGAGCAGGTTATGGTTGCGGCGGATGTAGGCGATGATCGCCTCGTCCATCTTGTCGCCGCCGACGCGCACGGAGCGCGAATAGACGATGCCGCCGAGCGAGAGCACGGCCACCTCGGTCGTGCCGCCGCCGATGTCGACCACCATGGAGCCGGTCGGCTCGGTCACGGGCAGCTGCGCGCCGATCGCGGCCGCCATCGGCTCCTCGATCAGGAAGACGCGGCGCGCGCCCGCGCTCTCGGCGGATTCCTGGATGGCGCGACGCTCCACCGCGGTCGAGCCGGAGGGCACGCAGACGATCACCTGCGGGCTCGCGAAGCTGCGGCGGTTGTGCACCTTGCGGATGAAGTGCTTGATCATCTCCTCCGCCACCTCGAAGTCGGCGATGACGCCGTCACGCAGCGGGCGGATGGCCTGAATGTTGCCGGGCGTGCGGCCGAGCATCATCTTCGCCTCGTCGCCGACGGCGAGGACCTGCTTCTTGCCCTTGACCTCGACGATGGCGACGACCGAGGGCTCGTTCAGAACGATGCCGCGGCCCTTGACGTAGACGAGCGTGTTGGCCGTGCCGAGATCGATCGCCATGTCGGCGGAGAGAAACCCGAGAAGACGCGAGAACATGGTTGGCGTTCAGCCTCCGAAATCACTGATCACACGGACCGCGCGACCTGCCGCCGCCGGCCCCGAACGCCCCTTTCGACCCAAAAGAGCCGCTCCCGAACACACCGCAATGCCGCGCGGGCGAGCCGTCGCCCGTCGCGCCGCCGGCGTCCTTAGCAAGTCTGACCCCCACGGCCGCCCCGACGACAAAGCCGCTACGAGACGCCCTGCGATCGTCGCGCCCGCCGGATCCGCGCGCACCCCTCTATACCGCGCGAATTATTGACGAACACTTAACCGCAAAGAATTTCCTCGACCCGCGTCGAAGTAATGCACCCGAAAAAAGGCCGGACCGGGGCGGCGTTCGGCGCGGTATCTCAGGAAACGCTCGCAGCCCTGGATGTACGCCGATTCAGCCCTTGGAGCAACGGTTTTCTCCTTGGTTTCCGGCGGGTTTTCGGGGCGCGACCGGCGCGTGTCGGACGCTCCGAGCGGCGCTCGATCCCGTGTCGCGCAGTCGTTCGGCAATACTGTCGAACGCTTGGCGGCGCGACGCTCGGCGCTAGAGCGGCGGCTAGCGACGGCCGGCTGTTCGGGGCTACAGAAAAAGGGGCGCCTCCTGCGGGAAGCGCCCCTTCGTCGCGTCGGCGAACCGGCCGGGTTGGGCTCAGTTCTTGGCCTTGTCGACCAGCTTGTTCTCGCCGATCCAGGGCATCATGGCGCGCAGCTTCTCGCCGACCTCCTCGATCGGGTGCTCGGCGTTGCGCCGCCGGGTCGCCTTGAAGCTGGTCTGATTGACCTTGTTCTCCAGCATCCAGTCGCGGGTGAAACGGCCGGACTGGATGTCCTCCAGCACACGGCGCATCTCGGCCTTGGTCTCGTCGGTGATGATGCGCGGCCCGGTCTTGTACTCGCCGTACTCGGCCGTGTTGGAGATCGAGTAGTTCATGTTGGCGATGCCGCCCTCGTAGATCAGGTCCACGATCAGCTTCACCTCGTGCAGGCACTCGAAATAGGCCATCTCCGGCGCGTAGCCGGCCTCGACCAGCGTCTCGAAGCCGCCGCGGATAAGCTCCACCAGGCCGCCGCAGAGCACCACCTGCTCGCCGAACAGGTCGGTCTCGACCTCCTCCTGGAAGCTGGTCTCGATGACGCCGGCGCGCCCGCCGCCGTTGGCGCAGGCGTAGGAGAGCGCGATGTCGTGCGCGTTGCCCGACGGATCCTGATGGATCGCGATCAGCGTCGGCACGCCGCCGCCGCGCAGATACTCGCTGCGCACGGTGTGGCCCGGGCCCTTCGGCGCGACCATGAAGACGTCCAGGTCGGCGCGCGGCTCGATCAGGTTGAAGTGGATGTTGAGGCCGTGGGCGAAGGCGATGGCGGCGCCTTCCTGCATGTTGGCGGCCAGCTCATCCTTGTAGATGTCGCCCTGCAGTTCGTCCGGCGTCAGCATCATCACGACGTCGGCCCACTTCGCGCCTTCGGTCGGGGTCATGCAGGTGAAGCCCGCCTCTTCCGCCTTCTTGCGGGTGGCCGAGCCTTCGCGCAGCGCGACGCGCACGTCCTTGACCCCGCTGTCGCGCAGGTTGGCGGCGTGGGCGTGGCCCTGGCTGCCGTAGCCGACGATCAGCACTTTCTTCGACTTGATCAGATTGACGTCCGCATCGCGGTCGTAATACACGCGCATATCGGCGCTCCCCTTCCTTTTCGCAGCGATTTTCCAGCAGGACGGCGGTCCGCCTCGGTTCCGCCAAAGCCGGCGCGGTTTTAGCGATCATGCGCGCCGCGGGCAATGCTTGAAATCATCTTTCCCGTCGGCCCCGCCGGCACAAGTGCGGCGCCGGGCGGGACAAGGCGGGTTGGCGGCCTCAGGCGCGGAAGATCGGGCCGTCATCGTCCCGACTGCGCGGGAGGGGCTGGGCGGGAGAGCGCGTTCGGGTCATGAGCGGCGCCTCGACCGGTCGGCGCCCGAAGCGGACCAGCGCCTTGGCGGTCGCGTCGGCGGTCTTCGGGCCGAAGACGCCGTCTTCCTTCAAACGCTGCGGGCGCGGGGCGGCGCGCTCGGCCGCTTGGGCGTAGAAGCGGGCGGGCTCGCGCTGCGCCTTCGGCGCGGGCGCGTCGCGCTCGACCAGGCGGTTGACGCCCTGCTGCAGCCGGCGCACCGCCTCCTGCGGGCCTCGGGTCCGCTCGGCGGCGTCCAGCGCCTCGGCCAGCTTGTCGGCGGCGCTCTCCAGATCCTCGCCCTCGACGGTGGCGATCGGCGCCGGCGCCGGTCGCACGGGGCGCTTCGCCGGCGGTTGGATCGTGCGGCCGGTCGCGTCGGTCTTGGCCGCGTCGGTCCCGAAGATCGTCGCGTAGAAGCCGGCCGGGGCGTCGTTCGCCCGCTGATGGTCCGGATGGGCGGGGTTGGCGTAGGCCGGATCGCGCATGACAGCGCCCCGTTCGCCCTCGGTCCAGTCGGCCGGGTTCTTCAGCAATATCCGGTCGAGCGAGGGGATCGCCTTCATCAGATCGCGCACGCGTCGGCCCAGGCTCTCGGGATCGGCGGAGCCGCGCGTCCCGTCGTCGGGCGCGCTCGGCTTCGGCGGCGGCTCTTTCGGCTCCGCCCAGCCGCGCGTTCCGTCGTCGACGCGCTTGGCGGCGTAGTCGGGCGCGGGGTCGGGCGGGTCGAGGCGTCGGGCGGCGGCGTCGGCGCCGGGGCGGCCATAAGCATCGTCACGACATCGCGTATCTGGTCGCGGGTGATCCCGGTTCGCTCGTTGGGATCGGTCAGGTCGTTGGCGTAGCCGGGATGCTTCGCGGGGCTGTAGTCCTTCGGAAACGCTTTGGCGGGGTCGAGCCCGGCGGCCTCGATCACATGCCGGATGGTGGAGTTGCTGTTCTGCATCGGGGCGGCGTCGTAATCGAACTCGCGCGCCTCGACCTGCTCCGCCGCCGCGGTCATTTGCCGCCAGACGATCTCCGGGTCCATGCCGTCGAGGTCGAGCTGACGGGCGCGGCGGCTTTGCGGAGAGGCGCCGTCTTTGTACTTGTCTTTCGAGTCGGCCAGCGGCTTATCGGCTTCAGTCTTGATCTGACCGAACGGCGGGAGTCTGTGCTCGGGTCCGCCATTGATAACCTGCTCGCCGCCCTTTCCGTCTCGGTAGACGAGGTAGAGATGGCGCCGGCCGCTCTCTTCGTCGCCGGTCACGGGCTTCGTTTCAATGTAGATGCCTTTTTTCATCATGACGTGTATCCTTCCTTATGCGCGCAGTGAGGGTGTTCGCGCCGCCGGGCGCGCGTGCCGCCGGCGCGGTTCGGCCAGCGGGACGCCGGCTGACCTAGCTGTCAAAGGGACGAACGAATGGGCGCGAAGCGCTGGGCGCTGATGCTCGTCTGCGCGGTTCTCTACGCGGCGCCGCTTCTTATCTGTCCCGGCATGGTTCCCGGGCGTTTCCTTGCGCTCTGCAGCCCGTTGACAGAGCCGCAGGCCGCGGTTCTGTTCGGATTGTATGGGTCCTTCTGCGTTTTTCTTTTCACGCTTTCAGCCTTTCGAACGACACCCGATCCGGCGACCCGTCGTCGGATCGCAGGGGTGGTGGCGGCTGCGTTCTTCCTCCTCGTCCTCGTGATGTTTTGGCCCAACGCAGTCTGGGAGACGGATTGGGAATTCACGGGTGCAGTTGCAGAGGCGCATGCCGCGACCTTTTTGTGCGTCTTGCTCCTGTGGACGGCTTTGCACCGGAAAATAGCCCGATCGCCGCGCGTCTGGCGGCGCCTGGATCCCAATGAGATCGTCGCGATGGGCGACCGGCGCCGGGCCGTCTTCTGGCATCCGGCGCTCGCCTTCCTCCTTCACGTGCTCGCTGCGAGGAGTCACTTGGTTTGGATCACTGGGCTGTGACGCGCGCAAGCGCGCTCGTCATTCTCCATCCTTCTTTCCTCCGCCCTGGCGCTGCACGAAAATGCGGCCGTCCGGGTGGGACGACCGCTCGCAAGGGCAGGGTTCGGCGCTTCTCAGGCGCGGAAGAAAGATGGTGCGGACCGCTTTCGTGACCATCGATCACGGGCTTGGTCTCGATATAGATGCCTTTCTTCAGCATGGTGTATATCCTTTCTTGTTCGCGCAGTAGGGGTGTCCGCGCCGAGGCGTGCGCAAGCCGTCGGCGCGGTTCGGCCGGCGGAAAGCCGGCTGATCCGGATTTGAAAGGGACGAACGAATGGGCGCGAAACGCTAGGGGCTGATACTTGTTTTCGCCGTTCTCTATCTCGGGCCGCTATACATGTGCCCACGGATGGTTCCGCGAAGCCTCCATGTGCTCTGCAGCCCGTCTACGGAACTGGGCGCCGCAGTCTTGTACGGACTTTACGGCGCTCTTTGCGTCTTCCTTTTCACGCTTGCGGCCTTCCGAACGACGCGCGATCCGGCGGCTCGTTATCGAATCGCCGGCGTGATTGCGTGCACTTTCTTCCTCCTAGTGCTCCTGATGACGTGGCCGATCGTCTGGTGGGGGACTGGTTGGAAACTCGAGCCCATGGTCCTGGATACGCATGGCGCGACGCTTTTGGGCGTCTTGATTCTGTGGGCGGCCTTCCACCGGAAAATCGCGCGCGCGGCGCGCCTCTGGCGACGCTTCGACCCGGGCGAAACTGTCGCGATGGGCGACCGGCGGCGGGCGATCTTCTGGCGTCCGGCGTTCGCTTTCATCCTTCATATGATGGCGGCGATGACCGACTTGATTTGGATCACTGGGCTTTGACGCCTGGCGCGCGCTCGTCATTCTCCGTTCTCCGTCTCTCAACCCGAACGCCCACGAAAAAAGCGGCCGTCCGGGTGGGACGGCCGCTTTCGGGCTGCGGGCGCAGCTGTGGTGTGTGTCGCGGGCGCAATCTTGGCGCGAGAACGGGCGCGCTGTCAACTTATAACATTTTTGGCCCCCTCTGAAGGATAAAAAACCTAGTCCTTGTCGCCGTAGAGCGCCCGGAGCTTCGGCGCGTATTCCCGCTTGATGGCGTGTCGGCGGATTTTCATCGACGGCGTCAGCATGGCGTTGTCGACCGAGAAGGGCTCTTCGGCCAGCGTGAAGCGGCGCACCTTCTCGATGACGGAGAGCTGCTTGTTGCTCTCGCTCACGGCCGCGTCGATCGCCTTCAGCAGATCGGGGTCGTCATGCAGCGCCTCGAGCGTCGATCCCTGCTTGCCCTGCTCCTTCGCCCAGGTCTTCAGCCATTCCGGGTCGGGGACGATGAGGGCGACCAGATGCGGGCGCTGGTCGCCGAAAACCATGGCCTGGAGGATCTCGGGACGTAGGGTCAGCACCCCCTCCACCCGCTGGGGCGAGATGTTGTCGCCGCCGGAATTGACGATGATGTCCTTCTTGCGGTCGGTGATCTTCAGGAAGCCGTCTTCGTCCAACTCGCCGACGTCGCCGGTGTGCAGCCAGCCGTCCTTCACGGTCTCGGCCGTCTTCTCCGGCTGGCCCCAGTAGCCCAGCATGACCAGTTCGCCGCGCACCAGGATCTCGCCGTCCTCGGCGATCTTGACCTCGACGCCGCGCAGCGGCGGGCCGACGGTCATCAGCTTGTTCTTGTGCGGCAGGTTGACCGAGACGACGGGCGCGCTCTCCGTCTGGCCGTAGCCTTGCAGCACCTCCATTCCCAACGCGATGAAGAACTTGCCGACGTCGTAGTTGAGCGGCGCCCCGCCCGAGACGAAGGCCTTGAGCCGGCCGCCGAAGCGATCGCGCACCTTCTTGCGCACCAGCTTGGTCAAGAGCGGGTCGAGCAGCTTCTCCCCGAGCGACAGCGCCTCGGGGGCGTCGTATTTCTTGCCGCCGATCTCGACCGCCTTGTGCAGCAGCTTTTCCTTGGCGCCCCCGGCCTGGGCCGCGCCGTGCAGGATCCGCCCGCGGATCGATTCATAAAGCCGCGGCACGGCCGTCATGATGGTCGGACGCACCTCCGCGATATTGCCGATCAGCTTGTCGAGCCCCTCGGCGAAATAGACCTGCGCGCCGATCGCCATGGGCACGAACTGGCCCACCGTGTGCTCGTAGGAATGGCTCAGCGGAAGGAAGGAGAGAAACACCTCCTCCCCTTCGGTCAAGCCGGGCAGGAGACGCAGGAAGTCGTCCGCGCCCATCACGTTGCACAGCATGTTGCCGTGGCTCAGCATCACGCCCGCGGGCGCGCCGCCGGTGCCCGAGGTGTAGATGATGCAGGCCATGTCCTCCCGCGCGGGGCTGAGCGCGTCCTTCTCCGCCTGCGCGCGGGCCTGCGCGCCGCGGTTCCGTTCGATCAGGTCGTCGTACTGATGGACGGTGATCGTCTCCGGCGCGTCGGGCAGCGGCTCCATCGCGATTACGGTCGAGATCCCCGCCTCGACGCAGGCCGGCAGCAGGCGCTTGGCCAGCTGATTGGTCGAGACGATCGCAAGCCGCGCGCCGGAATCCGTCAGCACGTGCAGATGGTTCTCGACCGTGTTGGTGGTGTAGGCGGGAACCGTCACGCCGCCGGCGATCATGATCCCCAGATCGCACAGCGTCCATTCAGGCCGGTTTTCCGCGACCAGCGCAACGCGCTCGCCCGACGCGACGCCGATCTCCTGCAGGCCGGCGGCGAAGGCGGCGGCCTCGTCGGCGGCTTCCTCCCAACTGCGCGCCGTCCAGACGCCGTTCGTTTTGGCGACCAGATAGGGCCTGTCGCCATAGGCCTTCACCTGCCGAAAGAACAGCTCCGGCAGCGTGCGGAGCGCCGAATAATCGAGCATGGCGGCTGCGTCTCCCCCTCGTCGTCTTTCCCTGTCCGGCCGTACGGCGCTGGGGCGATTTTCCGCCTCTCCTCCGGCGCGCCGATCGGCTTCTCGTCGCGGACGCTCGGGTCATTGCCCGGACCGCCCGCGTCTCCTATATGGCGTCGAGCCCATAAAGGAGACAAGCCATCATGCCCGATTCCGCGCGCGAAACCGCCTTCGTCGACGAAAACGGCCTGCCGATCTGGAATCTCGACGACCTTTACCCCGGGGTCGACAGCCGGCAGCTGAGCGCCGATTTCGAAAGCGCGGAAGACGAGGCCGCCCGCTTCGCCGAGGCGCACGCCGGCAAGGTCGCCGATCTCGACGGCGACGCGCTCGCCGGGGCGATCGCGGAATATGAGCGGATCGAGGAGATCCTGGGTCGCATCATGAGCTACGCGCAGCTGCGCCACGCCTCCAACGTCTCCGACCCGAAGGTGGGGCAGTTCTACCAGAACTGTCAGGAGCGGGTGACCGACATCTCCTCCACGCTCTTGTTTTTCGAGCTGGAGCTGCGGCGGATCGACGAGGCGGATCTGGAGGCGAAACGCACGGCGAGCGAGGCGCTGGCCCATTACGGCCCCTGGCTGCGCGACGTGCGCGCCTTCGCCGACCATCAGCTCGACGACGATCTGGAGAAGCTGCTGCACGAGAAGCAGGTGGCGGGCCGGGCCGCCTGGATCCGCCTGTTCGACGAGACGCTGGCGGGGCTGCGCTTTCCGTACCGGGGCGAACGGCTGACCAACACCGAGATCCTGCACAAGATGAGCGACCGCGACGCCGCCGTGCGACGCGACGCCGCCAAATCCTTGGGCGAGACGCTGGGCGAGAACATTCAGCTGTTCAGCCTGATCACCAACACGCTCGCCAAGGAAAAGGAGATCGAGGACCGCTGGCGCGGCTTCGCGCGCCCGGTCTCCAGCCGCAACCTCGCCAATCTGGTCGAGGACGAGGTGGTCGACGCGCTGGTCGACGCGGTGAAGGACTCCTACCCGACGCTGTCGCACCGCTACTATCGCCTGAAGGCGAAGTGGATGGGCGAGAAGACGCTGGATTATTGGGACCGTCTGGCCCCGCCGCCCGCCGACGACGACCGCGAGATCGCCTGGGACGAGGCGGCCGAGACCGTGTTGTCGGCCTATCGGCGCTTCGATCCGGCGATGGCGGAGGTGGGCGCTCGCTTCTTCGAGGGCGGCTGGATCGACGCGCCGCCGCGCCCGGGCAAGTCGGGCGGCGCCTTCGCCCACCCGACGGTGCCGAGCGCGCACCCTTACTTGCTGCTGAACTTCAAGGGCAAGACGCGCGACGTGATGACCTTGGCGCATGAGCTGGGCCACGGCGTCCATCAGGTGCTGGCGGCCGAGCAGGGGCTCTTGATGGCGGACACGCCGCTGACCCTGGCCGAGACGGCGAGCGTCTTCGGCGAGATGCTGACCTTCCAGTCGATGCTGGCGAACACGACCGACCCGAAGGCGCGGCGCGCGCTGCTGGCCAACAAGATCGAGGACATGATCAACACGGTCGTGCGCCAGATCGCCTTCTACGAGTTCGAGCGCCGGGTCCATGAAGAGCGCCGCTCCGGCGAGGTGACGGCCGAGCGGATCGGCGAGATCTGGATGGACTGCTCACAGGAGAGCCTGGGCGACGTTTTCCGCTTCGGTCCGGAATACGCCAATTTCTGGGCCTACATCCCGCACTTCATCCATTCGCCCTTCTACGTCTACGCCTACGCGTTCGGCGATTGTCTGGTCAATTCGCTCTACGCCCTCTATGAAGACGGGCATCCGGAGTTCCAGAAGAAGTATCTGGCCATGCTCCAAGCCGGGGGGACGATGCGGCACAAGGAGCTCCTGGCCCCCTTCGGCCTCGACGCCTCAGATCCCGCCTTCTGGCGCAAAGGGCTCGGCGTGCTGGAGCGCTTCATCGACGAGTTCGAGGCGACGTTCTGAGAAAGCCGGTTCGCCGCCGGCCGCATTTGAGGGGGAGGCGCATCGATGCCTGAAGGGTCCCAGCCGCTGGCGCTGGAGGTTTTGCGCGCGCGTCCGCCGGAAGGCGTCGCGGCCCGCAAGACGCCGGTGCTGATGCTGCACGGGGCCTTCGCCGGCGCCTGGTGCTTCGGCGAGACTTGGCTTCAGCGCTTCGCCGAGGCGGGCTACGAGGCCTCCGCCTTCTCCTTCCGCGGGCACGGCGACAGCGCCGGGCGCGATCGGTTGGATCGGTTCGGGGTCGAGGATTACGTCCGCGACCTCGACGCGATGATCAAGGATCAGCCGGCGCCGCCGATCCTGGTCGCGCATTCGATGGGCGGCTTCGTCGCGATGCGGTATCTGGAGCGCGCCTTCGCCCGGGGCGCCGCGCCGCCGGTCGCCGGTCTGTCGCTGCTGGCCAGCGTGCCGCCGGCGGGGCTTTGGGGGCCGAGCCTCAGCCTGATGACCTTCCAGCCGACGCTGTTCTTCGAACTGGCCATGATCCAAGGCGGCCAGCCGAGTTGGATGAGCCTCGACAGCGTCAACCGCGCCCTGTTTACGCCGGAGACGCCGAAGGAGGCCGCGCACGCCTATTACGCGCGCCTGACCACGGAGAGCCGCCGCGCGGTGCTCGACATGCAGGGCGGCGTGCGCATCGACGCGTCCAGGATCGCGGGCCGTCTGCCGATTCAGGTGCTGGGCGCCGACCACGACGTCCTGATCCCGCCCGCATTCGTGCGCGCGACGGGCCGCAGTCTGGGCGTGACCGCGGAGATCCTGTCCGGGGTCGGGCACGGCATGATGCTGGGGCGCACGTCGGAGAAGCCGGCGCGCCGGGTGCTGGAGTGGTTGGCGCGCGTGGCGTCCTGACTCGGCGCGAGATGTCTTCCGCCCCTTGAAAGCGGGTGAGCGGAACGGGCGCTTTCCCCTTTGAACCGTCCCCCGCCGCCCTACGTATTGAAGGGCGTGACGCGGCGTTCATCCCAACAGGAATCGATCCCTTCATGTCGGACGAGAAGAGCTTCTACGGACAGGCGAAACGCTACGCCAAAGTGGGCACCGCCATGGCCGGGATCGGCGGGCGGCTGGCGGCGTCGCGCTATCTCGGGCGCAAGCTCGACAATTCGAAATACGCCGAGGAGCTGACTCAGGCGCTGGGCGGCCTGAAGGGGCCGGTGATGAAGGTGGCGCAGATCCTCGCCACCATCCCCGACGCGATCCCTCAGGAATACGCCGACGAGCTGCGCCAGCTGCAGACCAACGCGCCGCCGATGGGCTACCCCTTCGTGCGCCGACGCATGCGCTCGGAGCTGGGCGAGAAGTGGGTCGAACGCTTCAAGCATTTCGACCGCGATGCGGCGCACGCCGCCTCGTTGGGGCAGGTTCACCGGGCCACCCTGGACGATGACGAGACGGTCGCCTGCAAGCTGCAATATCCCGACATGGCCTCCGCCGTGGAGAGCGACCTGAAGCAGCTGAAGCTGGTCTTCTCGATATACAAGCGCTACGACAACGCGATCTCGACGCAGAAGATCTACGAGGAGCTCTCCGAGCGGCTGCGCGAGGAGCTGGATTACGCCCGCGAAGCGCGCGCCATCGCGCTCTACGACTACATGCTGCGCGACGAGCCGGCCGTAACGGTGCCCGAGACCGTTCCCGATCTCTGCACAAAGCGGCTTTTGACCATGAAGTGGCTCAGCGGCAAGCCGTTGATGGACTTCCGCGAGGCCGATCTGGAGACCCGCAACACGCTCGCCGCCTCGATGTTCAAGGCGTGGTACACGCCTTTCTATTACTACGGCGTGATCCACGGCGACCCGCATATGGGCAATTATTCGGTGCGCGACGACCTCGGCGTCAATCTGCTGGATTTCGGCTGCATTCGGGTCTTCCCGCCGAGTTTCGTCGAAGGGGTGATCGAACTCTACCGCGCCTTGCGCGACGACGACGACGATCACGCCGTGTACGCGTACGAACGCTGGGGTTTCGAGAATCTCGACAAGGAGACCCTCGACGTCCTCAACATCTGGGCGCGTTTTCTCTACAAGCCCCTGATGGAGGACAAGGTCCAGAAGATCCAGGATCAGGACAGCGGGCGCTACGGGGCCGAGGTGGCCGGCAAGGTGCACAAGGAGTTGAAACGCATCGGCGGGGTCGAGCCGCCGAGGGAGTTCGTGCTGATGGATCGCGCGGCGATCGGGCTGGGCTCGGTCTTCATGCATCTGAAGGCGGAGATCAACTGGCACCGCACCTTCCACGACCTGATCGGCGAGTTCGACGTCGACAAGCTGGCCGAGCGCCAGCGCGACGCGCTGGCCCGCGCGAAGTTGGACGGCTGACGCGTACGCAGACGTACGCCCCTTTTTCGCCGCATCCTCGCTTTCTTTTCGCCCGACCCTTGGCAGGGCCGGGGGAAGGCCCTACTTTGAGCCGAGCTATTCCGTCCGCCGAAGGGGATCGGCGGACGCGTTTGTAAGGTGAGTTGGGAGGGGGATGCGGAGCGCGGCGCGATCGCGCGTCCACTCGCCTCCGCCCGTTGCGACTGGGGATTAAGAACCGAAACGAGCTGACAAGGGACGGGCGCCGACAACAGGCTCCGAGTAAGGACATCCATGAAGATCGCCATTCTGAAGGAGCGGCAGGCGCATGAGAAGCGCGTCGCCGGCTCCCCCGACAGCGTAAAGAAGTTCGTCGATCTCGGCTGCGAGGTCGTCGTCGAGGCCGGCGCAGGCGACGAGGCCGCGCTGCATGACGACGCCTTCAAGGAGGCCGGCGCGACGATCGCCAAGGACGCGGCCTCGGCCGTCAAGGGCGCGGACGTCGTGCTGAAAATCCAGCGCCCCATGGAGGACGAGCTCGCGCTGTTCGCCAAAGGCCAGACGTTGATCTGCCAGGCGAACGCCCTGACCGAGCCCGCCCTCGTCAAGCAGACGGCCGAAAAGGGCGTGCGCCTTTTCGCGATGGAGCTGCTGCCGCGCATCACCCGCGCGCAGTCGATGGACATCCTCTCAAGCCAGGCGAATATGGCCGGCTACAAGGCCGTGCTCGACGCGCTGGAGTTCTTCCCGCGCGCGATGCCGATGATGTCGACGGCCGCCGGCCGGGTTAATCCGGCGAACGTCTTCGTGATGGGCGTCGGCGTCGCCGGGCTGCAGGCGATCGCGACCGCCAAGCGCTTGGGCGCGGTGGTCTTCGCGACCGACGTGCGCCCCGACACCAAAGAGCAGGTCGAGAGCCTGGGCGGCAAGTTCGTCGCCGTCGAGAACGAGGAGTTCGAACAGGCCCAGGCGGACGGCGGCTACGCCAAAGAGATGTCGGACGATTACAAGCGCCAGCAGGCCGAGTTGATCGCCGAGCAGATCCAGAAGATGGACATCGTGATCACGACGGCGCAGATCCCGGGCCGCAAGGCCCCGGTGCTGGTGACCGAGGATCACGTGAAGTCGATGAAGCCGGGCGCGGTGATCGTCGATCTGGCGGCGGAGAGCGGCGGCAACTGCCCGCTCACCGAATTCGGCAAGGTGGTCGAGAAGCACGGCGTCACGCTGGTCGGCCATCCCAACGTCCCGAGCCGTCTGGCGGAGGCGACCAGCCAGCTGTTCGCCCGAAACCTGGTCAACTTCCTGACCCCGTTGATCGACAAGGAGACGAAGAAGCTCTCTCTCGACAAGGAGGATCAGATCGTCGCCGGCACCTTGGTGTGCGAGGACGGCGCGATCCTGCATGAACGGGTGAAGGACGTCGCCGGGCCGGGGAAGAAGGCGACGGGCAAGAAGGCGGCGGCGAAGAAGGCGTCGGCCAAGAAGTCCGGCGCCAAGAAAGGCGGGGCGAAGAAGGCCGCCTCCAAGAAGGCGGCGGCGAAGAAGGCCGAGGCCAAGCAGGCCGACGCTGCGCCCGCGGCCGAGACCACCGATACGCCGAGCGGCGCCGACGGCGGCGACGCTCCCAAGCAGGAGGGCTGAGGCGATGGACAAGCAGCAGCTTTTAGAGCAGGCGCAGAGCCTGCAGGAACAGGCCCGCGCGCTCGCCGAGAAGGCCGGCGCGTTGGCGGAACAGGCGGCCGCGCTTTCCGGTCCGGCCGCAGAAGCCGCGGCGGCGACCGGCGGCACCCCCTTCATCGTGCTGTTCACCGCCTTCGTGCTGGCCTGTTTCGTGGGCTACTACGTCGTCTGGTCGGTCACCCCGGCGCTGCATTCGCCGCTGATGGGCGTCACCAACGCGATTTCGTCGGTGATCATCGTCGGCGCGCTGATCGCCGCCGGCCCGGCCGACATGAACATTTCCAAAATCTTCGGCTTCCTGGCGATCGTGCTCGCCAGCGTGAACATCTTCGGCGGCTTCCTGGTGACCAACCGGATGCTGGGGATGTTCAAGAAGAAGCAGAAGTAACGGCGGACAGGAATAAGGAGACGAACCCATGCAATGGGCTGGATTCGCATATCTGATCGCCGCCGTCTGCTTCATCATGGCGCTGCGCGGTCTGAGCCACCCCGAGAGCGCCCGGATGGGCAACCGATACGGCATGATCGGCATGGCGATCGCGGTGATCACCACCATCGCGATGCCGAACGTCGTCAGCTACGAATGGATCATCCTGGGCATCGTGATCGGCGGCGCCGTCGGCGCGGTGATCGCTCAGAAAATCGTCATGACGGCGCTGCCCCAGCTGGTGGCGGCCTTCCACAGTCTGGTCGGTCTGGCGGCGGTCTTCGTCGCGGCGGCCGCCTTCTACAGCCCTGAGGCCTACAACATCGGCACGGCCGGCGACATCGCCGTCGCCTCGTTGATTGAAATGGCGCTGGGCACGGCGATCGGCGCGATCACCTTCACCGGCTCGATCGTCGCCTTCGGCAAGTTGCAGGGGATCTTCGGCTCCAAGCCGCTGGTCTTCTCCGGCCAGCATCTTTTGAACGCCGGCCTCGGCATCCTGCTGGTGGTTCTGATCGCGTGGTTCTGCGCCACCGAACAGGCGTGGCTGTTCTGGGCCATCGTCCTGCTGAGCTTCGCCATCGGCTTGCTGCTGATCCTGCCGATCGGCGGCGCGGACATGCCGGTCGTCGTCTCGATGCTGAACAGCTATTCCGGTTGGGCCGCCTGCGGCATCGGCTTCACGCTGGCCAACACGGCGCTGATCATCACCGGGGCGCTGGTCGGCGCGTCGGGCGCGATCCTCAGCTACATCATGTGCAAGGGGATGAACCGCTCGATCTTCAACGTCATCCTCGGCGGTTTCGGCGGCGAAAGCGCCGCGACCGGCGGCGGGGGCGACGACGATCGGCCGGTCAAATCCGGCGGGCCGGAAGATGCGGCCTTCATGATGAAGCAGGCCGAGAGCGTCATCATCGTGCCGGGCTACGGCATGGCGGTCGCCCAGGCGCAGCACGCGCTGCGCGAAATGGCGGAACTGCTGAAGGCGAACGGCGCGCAGGTGCGCTACGCCATTCACCCGGTCGCAGGCCGCATGCCCGGGCACATGAACGTGCTGCTGGCGGAGGCGAACGTCGATTACGACGACGTGCTCGAGCTGGAGGAGATCAATCGCGATTTCTCCAGCACCGACGTGGTCTTCGTCATCGGCGCGAACGACGTGACAAATCCGGCGGCCAAGACCGACAAGACCTCGCCGATTTACGGCATGCCGATCCTCAACGTCGAGGACGCCGAGCAGGTGTTGTTCGTGAAGCGCTCGATGGCGTCCGGCTACGCCGGCGTCCAGAACGAGCTGTTCTTCCGCGACAACACCACCATGCTGTTCGGCGACGCCAAGAAGATGTGCGAGGACATCGTCAAGGCGCTGGGCGGCTGACGTCGCTCTGTCGACGCTGCGAAACGCGAACGGGCGGGTCCGAGAGGCCCGCCCGTTTTCATTCGGCCGGCGTCATTGTCGGCCTTGGGTCGCCTTCCCACCTTTTCCATAGAGACCGGGAAGGAAAGGAGGCGACCCATGTCTGGATATGTGACCCACCTGCTCGCCCGATTGCCGGAGTACGAGTCCCGGATAAAAGAGGCGCTTGAGACTGTGAGCGGCTTCGAGGCCGTCGCGCGCGCGCACCATGAGGTGTGCGACGAGCTGAGCGCCGGCGTCGACGAGCCGGGCGAGCTCGAGCGTCTGCACCAGCGGCGCAAGAACCTGGAAGAGGAAATCGTGCGCACTCTGGAAGCGGGCGGGCGCGTATGACGCGGCGCCAACAAGCGCCGAGGTTCGGCGGGAGGCGTTGGGCGCCCCCCTGATATAGGGCGTCTGATCCGCCGGGCTTTCCCGCCCTACGCCCGCGCGCGCGGCGATGTGGCGGCGAGCTTGACGTTGCGCCATAATGCACCTTGGGCGCGATGAAATGCGGGGGTGCGCGCGGTGATGGGAGTTTGCGACAGCCGCCTCGGCGGGATTCTCGACTCGTTCGGCGCCTTCGACGTGTCGACGTCTTCCGAGACGCCCGGCGTCTTCACAGTGGAGCGCCGCATCAAGGTGTCGGTGGACTACGCGACCGCCGAACGGCAAGCCCCGCCGGCCAATGCGGTGCGCTTTCGGCTGATCAAGCCCAAGCATCTTCGCAAGGTCCACGACCAGACGCGCCAGCGGGCTCTGCGCGCTCCCGACAAAGCGACGCGCGCCGTCGCGCCTCAATGGTTTCAGGCGGCCTTTGGAGAAACGGAGGCGTACCGGAACTCGGCCCCGCTAGCCTACCGAACCCAGCGTCGCCGGGTCGTCGACCGGGTCGAAAAGAAGCTGTGCGCTAAATGTGGGGCATCGGGCAAGGTCGAGCAGAAGACCATACACACCGACTACAAACGCTGCCTCTCCTGCGGCGGGCAAGGCGTGCACTGGAGGCGGCGGTATGTGCCGCAGCCCGGCACGACGGGAGGATACTACACGCAAGACCCCGTTATGTGCACCGCATGCGGCGCATCGGGCCTCATTCCGCAAAGACGTACCGTCACGCAGACGGTCTCTTGTCCGAAGTGCCGCGGCTCAGGCCAGATCGAACACACGCACTACAAATGGGTCAAGCTCACCATCCTCTACAGCGTGCGAACGCGGGTCCGGGCGACGGACCGGCTGCGCGCCGACCGCCGGCTTCAGCGGTTCAGCAAACGCGTTTGGGGCGCAAGCGAGGCGCCGGACCGGCTCGCGCGCTTCGCAAGCGGGTCGGAGTTGCAGCAAAAGACACGTCGCGCCAGCCTTATCCTGAGATATCGGGCGGAGGTTCCGATTCACACGACCGTCGTATCGGAAAATGCGAGGCCTCTCGGCCGCCTCACCTCGATCGGCACGCCAGCGGCGGCGCTCACCGTCGCGGATGCGCCCTTCTTGGATAGACGATTGGCGGCGAAGACGCGGGAGTTGAAGCGGCTTTCGGCCGAGGCGGTGCTGATGGAGGCGCAGCGCAACCGGCTCGTCGCGAGCCTTTGCGAACTCGCGCGGAGCGGACGCCGACCGGATCCCGACTCCTTCCTTCGGCTCTTCTCGCAGAAGCAATTGAACAAGACGGTGCAGACGATCTCGAAGCGCCTGCGCCCGAAGGGCGGGGTGCTCCGACGTCTTTTCCGCCGCAAGCGCTAGCCGAGGGCCGGCCCTTTCCATAAGCGTCGCGCGGCGCCACTGTGGGCGAAGTCTCAGGCGGCGAAGGGCGATGATCTATGGACGGAGGCCCTATCGAACCAGGCGCGATAATCCCGCTCGCCGTGGCTCTGGCGCTGGGTTTGCTGATTGGGTTGGAGCGCGGTTGGTCGCGGCGCGGTCTTGAAGAAGGCGCGCGCGTCGCCGGCGTGCGCACCTACGGGCTGATCGGTCTGTTGGGAGGTTTCGCAGGCCTCGTCTCAGAAAAGCCGGCCTTGGTGTTCGCCGCCGTCGGCTTTCTCGCGCTGACGGCCGTATTGAGCGTGGCCTATTGGCAGTCAATCCGGCGGACGGACGATGTCGGCGTCACCAGCCTTGCGGCGGCGTTGCTGACTTTCGTCTTCGGCGCGGCGGCGACGCTCGGCTACATGACGGAGGCGTCGGCTGCGGCCGTCACGACGGCCTTCCTCCTTGGCTCCAAGACGCAGATACACGGCTGGGTGAAGGCGCTGGAGGAGACTGAGCTGCGCGCCGGCCTGAAGCTGCTGTTGATCTCCGTCGTCATCCTGCCGGTGCTGCCGGATCAGGGCTACGGGCCGTGGCGGGCGCTGAACCCGTATCAGATCTGGTGGATGGTGGTGCTGATCGCCGCCGTCTCCTTCGCCGGTTATTTCGCGATGCGCTTGGCGGGGCCGGGCAAGGGCGCGGCCTTGACGGGGCTGTTCGCGGGTCTCGCCTCCTCGACCGCGCTGACTTTGCACTTCTCGCGCCTTGCGCGTTCGGACGGCGCGCGGGCGAAGCTTTACGCCGCCGGCGTCCTGATCGCCTGCGGCACCATGTTTCCGCGCATGGCGGCGGTGACCTTCGTGCTCAACCGCGATCTGCTGCTGACCCTCTGGCCCGCGGCGGCGGCGATGGCGGCGATGGTCTACGGCGGCGCGTTGCTGCTCTTTCTCAACATTCGGCGCACGCAGCAGGAGACAGGCGAAGCCGCGCCGCTCAGCAATCCGCTGCAGCTGAAGGCGGCGATCGGCTTCGGCGCCGTGCTGGCCGTCGTGATGCTGGCGGCCGAAGGCTTGGAGCGGGCGTTCGGCGGCGCCGGCGTCGCGGCCCTCGCCGCGGTCTCCGGCGTCACGGACGTGGATGCGATCACGCTGACGCTCGCCAGCCGCGCGCAGGACGATCTGGCGCTGGCGCTCTCCGCCTTCGGGATCATCTTGGCCGGCTCGGTCAACAGCTTGGTGAAGGCCGGCATGGCGCTCGCGGTCGGGGGCGCGCGCTTCGGTCTGCTGGCGGCGGGGCCGTTGGCGCTGGCGGCTTTGGTCGGATTGGGCGTCGTCTGGACGCTGACGGGCGGCGCCGGGTTCTGAGGCGGCGGCTGAGCGGCTCACGCCTCCGGGGCGCGGTCCTCGCGCGGCGAATGGCCGAAGAACTCGCGATAGCATTTGGCGAAGTGCGAGGCCGAAACGAAGCCGCAGGCAAGCGCCACGTCCAGCACCGACATCGTCGTCTGGCGCAGCAGGATGCGCGCGCGCTGCATGCGCAGGCTGAAATAATATTTTCGCGGCGTGGCGTTGAGATATTTGCGGAACAGCCGCTCCAACTGCCGGGTTGAGAGGCCGACGGACTCGGCGATCTCCTCGCGTTCGACCGGGGCCTCCAGGTTCTCCTCCATCTTCTCGATCGCGGCCAACAGCTTCGGATGGCTGACCCCGACGCGGAAGCGCAGCGCCATGCGTTGATGTTCGTTCTGTTCGCGAATCTGCTTGTGGATGAACCATTCTGAGACGGCGGCGGCCAGTTCGTGGCCGTGCTGCGCCGAGACCAGATGCAGCATCAGGTCGATCGCCGCCGTCCCGCCGGAACAGGTAAAAATCGGTCCGTCGATCTCGAACAGCTCGTCGGTGACGTCCAGGTGCGGATAATCCTCGCGGAAACCGTCCATATACTCCCAATGGATCGTGCAGCGCCGGTTATCCAGCAGGCCCGCGTGCGCCAGCACGTATGGCGCGGTGGAGACCGCGCCCAGATGCGATCCCATCCGGCTGATGCGGCGCAGATAGCCGATGATCCGAGGGTCCTTGACGCGCTCGGTGCCCGCGCCGCCCACCGCGATCACGCCGTCGTAGCGCATCTCTTCCGCCAGCGAGCGCTCCGGCATCACCGCGATGCCGTTCGACGCCGCCACCGGCGCGCCGTCGGACGACAACAGCGTCCAGCGGTAAAGTTCTTTGCCGGACAAGGTGTTTGCGGCGCGCAGCGGCTCGATCGCGGAGCTGAAGGCCATGAGCGAGAAGTTCGGCAACAGCAGATAGCCGAAGTGCTGCGGCAGCTTGTCGGGCGGGCCTTCGAACATGCGCGACGGCGCTTTCCTTCCTGGCTCCGACAGGGATGTCGGAAATCGGACAGTCGGGCGAGCTTACATGAATCGGGGGAAGGGGGAAGGGGGAAGGGAGAAAAGAGCCCTCTCCCCTCTGAAGGGGGGAGGGGGAAAACGAGCCCTCCCCCTACGGCTCTTCGCCCTGCAGCGCCTCCTTGCGAAGCGCGATGTAGGCGTCGATCGCCTCCAGCCGGCCCTCGTCCATCTCCGGCGGCTCGTAGTCGGCCAGCACCCTTTGCCAAAGCTCCGTCGCCCGCTCCGTCGCGGTCTTGGCCCCGTCCAGCGCCCAGTTCTCCTGGGTGCGCCAGTCGGAGAGGAAGGGCGCGTAGAACGCCGTCTCGTAACGCGCCATCGTATGCTCGGTTCCGAAGAAATGGCCTCCAGGCGCGACCGATTTGATGGCGTCCAGGCCGATCTCCGAGGCGCTGGCGTCGATCGGCTGAAAGAAGGAGATCACATGCTGCAGGATCTCCGCATCGACGATCAGCTTCTCGAAGCTGGCGACCAGCCCGCCTTCCAGCCAGCCGGCGCCGTGGTAGATAAGATTGCCGTGGCCCATGCAGGCGCCCCACAGGGCCATCATGGTCTCCCAGGTGGATTGCGCGTCGACGGTGTTGGACGCGTTGCAGTCGCTTGTGCGGTACGGCAGGCCGTAGCGGCGGGCCAACTGGCCGCCGGCGAGATTGGCCTTGGCGTTTTCCGGCGTGCCGAAGGCGGGCGCGCCGGTCTTCATGTCGACGTTGGAGGTGAAGCCGCCATAGACCATCGGCGCGCCCGGGCGCGTCAATTGGACGAGCGTCAGGCCGAGCAACGCCTCGGCGTTCTGTTGCGTCAGGGCGGCCGCCAGCGTGACCGGCGTCATCGCCCCCATCAGGGTGAAGGGGGTGATGATCGTCGCCTGGTTGGCGCGCGCGCAGGCCATCAACCCCTCGGTCATCGCGTCGTCCAGCTTGCGCGGGCTGTTCACGTTGATGTTGACGATGACGGACGGGTCGCTCTCCAGCTGTTCGGCCGTCAGTCCGCGCGCGCGGGCGACCAGTTCGATCGCATCCTGCACGCGGCCTGCGCCGATGCCGATCGCATGGAAGATCCGGTCGGTGTAGACGAGGTTTGCGCGCGCGATGTCGAGATGCCGGCTGTTCGCCGGCAGTTCGATCGGCGGGGCCGGCTGCGAGCCCAGGAAATGGATGCAGGGAAAGCTCTGCGCCAGGCTTATCAGCTTGATGTAGTCCGGCAGATTGCCCGCGCGCCGGCCGTTGATCCGGTCGTGCAGGTTGGGGGCGCCGGAGACGAGGCCGAAATGCAGGCGCCCGCCGCCGACCTCCAGCGCGTGCGCCGGCTCGCGCGGGGTAAGGCGGAAGCGGCTCGGCGCCTTCGCGATCTGCTCCATCACCAGCGCGCGGTCGGGACGCACGACGCCGGTCGATCGGTCGACTGTCGCGCCCGCCTTCTCGAACAGGTCCAGGGCGGCGGCGCTCATCACCTCGATCCCGTCCTCCTCGAGGAGGGTGAGGGACGCGTCGTGGATCGCCTCCAGTTGGTCGGCGCTCAGCGGCGCCATCGGGGGGTAGGGATTGTCGACCGGGGCCCAGGGAAGCGGGGTCAGGCCTGGATCGCGGCTTCGGCGCGCGCGTGAGCGACTGCGCCGGTGGCCTTCGGGCATGGGAGCGTCTCCATCCAACAGGCGCCGGTTTTGCGCGCAGCCGCCGGATCGACCAGGCGCGCTGCGCGGACGCGCGCGCCCGGGCCCAAGCGCTGTCGCGTCGTCTCTCAGAATGACGGGTGCGCGCGCCGCGAATGGTCCAGACGCGACGGGAATCGCTCAATTTCGCCGGTTCAACCCGGCTCAGGATGTTTAAGACGGCTTTCCCGCACGGCGATGTAGGTCGCGGCCGCGAAGATCGCCGCGCCGCCGATCCAGGTGAAGAGATCCGGGACCTCTTGGAACAGCACATAGCCGAGAATCGCCGCCCAGATCAGCTTGAAGAAGTCGATCGGCATGACGACGGCCGTCTCCCCGAGCCGCAGGCTTTCCGACAGCGCCCATTGCGCGCCTGCGCCGAACGCGCCGATCCCGACGAGCCAGAGGAGCGCCCCGCCGCTCGGCCATTGCCACACGAACAGCGCGGGAATGAGCGACATCGGCGCCATCATGATCCCCATATAAAGCGTGATCGTCATCGAGCTTTCGGTGCGCGAGAGAACCTTGATGATCAGCAGCGCCACGGCCCAGATCACGGTCGAGATCACGACGTAGAGATGGCCGATATCGAACGACCCCAAGCCCGGCCGGATCACCGTGACCGCGCCCGCGAAGCCGACCGCGATGGCCGCCCAACGCCGCCAGCCGACGCTGTCCTTCAGAAAGATCACGCCGAGCAGCGTGACGAAGATCGGCGCCAGAAAGCTCAACGCCGAGACGTCGGCCAGCGGCGTTATGCTGAGCGCCGTGAAGTAGATCAGCATCGCGACCAGATTGATCGCCGCCCGCGCGCCGAGCAGCCACGGCCGATCGGTGCGCAGCGGCGCCAGCCCCAGTTTCAACAGCAAGGGCAACATCACCAGGACGGCGAAGAAGTTCCGGAAGAAGGCGATCTCGAACGGGTGCAACTCATGGCTCACCTGCCGGATCGCGGCGTGCATGCTGGCGAAGCCGACGGCCGCGCAGAACATCCAGCCCATGCCTTTCAGATTGCCGGCGCGCAGCAGACGCGCGGCCTCGAGGCTGGCGGAATCGTCGCTCATTCAAGGCCCGCGCGCTTGCGCCGCGCGCGCACCTGGCCGACCGCACGCAGCCCGCTCATATAGGCGCCGTGCGCCGAGGCGAAGCGCTCCGGATGGGTGGCCTCGCCGGCCAGGAACAGACGCTCCTGCGCCGGTTCGCGCAGGCGCGGGCGGCGGTGCGCCTCGCCCGGCCTGGCGGCGCTGTAGGCGCCCTGGATATGCGGGTCGCCGGTCCATTGGCTGCAGGTCCAGGCGGCGATTTCGTTCTCGAAGTCGGCGCCGAACGCCTCCTTCAAGGCGTCGCGGAAGACGGCGAAAACGGCCTTCTCGCCGGCCGCGCCCAAGGCCTTCGCCAGATCGCCGGACAGATAGCCGGTAAGCTCCGGGCGCCCGAACTCGTGGATCATGATCCCGATCTGGTCGCCGGCCTTTGTGAACAGGTGGCCCGCGGTCTGATCCGGGATCCCGTCGATCTTCCGGCGCAGCGCGACGCCGATCCGCTCGGCGTGGCCCAACGGACAGGCCTCGATCGCGGCCTCGAGGTCGGCCGGCAGGCCGGGCGCGATCTCGATCGCGCCGGACGCCAGCACGGTGGTGGAGACGGTGAGGATCACGTCCTCGGCTTCGATCGCGCCGTCGGCCGCCGTCTCGACCCGCATCCGCGCGCCGGTCCCGTCGATCTTCGCGACCGGGGTGGAGAGGCGGGCCGGGACGTCGGCGAAGGCGGCCGCGACAAGCGCGCCGTATCCGTCGCATACGGGCCAATTCTCGCCGGTGTCCCGGTTTGCCGCGTAGTCGGCGGTCGACAGACGCTCAGGCGGTACGCCCATCAAGGCGCTGCACCAGCCGCGGAAGATCGGATACCAGGGCGACGACGCGTCCAGCACCGTCGCCCCGGCGACGTCGCGCCCCGCGGCGCCCGCCTCCGCGAATGCGGCGAAGGCGGCGGCGTTGTAGTCGGCGGCCGCGGCGCGCTCGGCCTCCCCCTTGATGTCGCCGCCGACCGCCAGCCAACGCGGCATGCGGCCGGGGTGAACGGTGTTGCGGATCCGCCGGCCGGTCGCCAGCGCGATCGCCGCGAAAGGGTTCTCGCTGGCGTCGTGCAGCCAATGACAGCCGATGTCGAAGGGCCCGCTGGGCAGGCTCGCCGCGTCGGTCAGGGCGCGCCCGCCGATCCGGTCCTTCGCCTCCAACAGAACGACGTCCAGACCGCCCGCTTGCGCCGCCGCCGCGGCCGCCAGGCCGGCGGCCCCCGCGCCGACCACCACCAGATCCGCTTCCCGTTTCCCGCTCACGCACCCTCCGCCGGATTTGTGATCACAATTGGGTGGGGAGGGTAGCGTGCGCGAGGGGGCGTGTCAGGCCCCGGCGCGTTGAAGCAGTTGTTCCTGGCGGGCGCGGGGGTTCGACAGCGTTCCACCGCGCGCCTTGGCCCTGACCAAGGTCAGGGTCCAGGGAAACGGACTCCGCCCGGGGCGGGACGCCCTGGGTCCTGACTTTCGTCAGGACGCGGATAATCCGGACCGGAGCCCTCGCCCTCTCACGCGGTCGGATCCGGGCCCGCCTGCACCAGCTGCTTGCCGAAATTCCGGCTGGTCAGCAGGTTCACGAAGGCCTGGGGCATATGTTTGATCCCATCCAACCGGTCGGTCTTGAACTTCAGACGCCCGTCGGCCGCCATCGCGGCCAGCGCCCGGCGCGCCTCGTCCCAGCGCGCCATATGATCGAAGATCAGGAAGCCTTCCATGCGGGCGCGGGCGACCAGGATGCGGCGCAGGTGCCGTTCGCCCATGTCGGGCTGGTCGAAGGTCCCCGCGTTGGAGACCATGCCGCAGATGACGATCCGCGCCCCCAGCGCCAGATTCTTCATGGCGGCGTCGTGGATCGGGCCGGCGGTGTTGTCGAAGAAGACGTCGATCCCGTCGGGACAGGCCTCTTTCACCGCGTCCGCCAGGTCATCCGCGCGTTCGCGGTAGTTCACGCCGGCGTCGAAGCCGATCTCCTCGCACCAGGCGAGCTTGTCGGCGCTGCTGGCGACGGCGACGGCGCGCGCGCCGGCGTCCTTGGCGATCTGACCGACCACTTGCCCAACCGCGCCCGAGGCCGCGGAGACCAGCACCGTCTCCCCCGGCTTCGCCCGGCCGATGTCCTGCATCGCGAGCCACGCCGTCACCCCAGGCATGCCGAGATAGCTGAGATAGGCGTGGATCGGCCCGAGCGAAGGATCGACCCGGCGCAGGCCGTTCGGACCCGTCGTTTCAGGGTCGAGGACCGCCCATTCGCGCCAGCCGAAACCCATCGTCTCGATCAGATCGCCGGGCTTCCAATCCGGGTGGTCGCTTTCCACGATCTCGGCGACCGCACCGCCGTGCATCACCTCGCCCAATTGCACGCCGGCGGCGTAGTTGGCGGCTTTGGAGATGCGCCCGCGCATATAGGGATCGACCGAGAGATAGATCGCACGGGCCAGCACCTGGCCCGCCCCTGGCGTCGGGCGGGGCGCTTCCTCCAGGCGCCAATTCCCCGCCTCGGGCATGCCGTCGGGGTAGGAATCCAGCACCCAGCTGCGGTTCGTCTCGGTCATTCTCGCTCCTCCGATGATTCAGTGGGTTTGCGCGCGGCGTCGCCTCCGCCGCCAAGATCTCTTGAGGAGTCCCCGCGAAAGCGGGGACCTTCCAATGCACGCACCAACGACGGCGCGCGGGTCGCGAAGGCCTACCGCTTTCGCGGGGGCGCCCAAAGGGGCGAGCCCCCTCAACTCTTAAAAAAGCCCTCCGCCGCGCCGCGGGCGTCGCGCTTGTCGGCGATCTTGGCCTTGGCGCGGTCGATCTCGGTCTGCAGTTCGCCGATATAATCCTCCAGCGCCTCGATCGACATCTGGTCGAGATCGCGCGGGATCAGACCCTGCGGCTTCTTGGGTTGGTCGTCCTCGAAGATCGCCATGGCGCGTCGCCTCCTTAACGTCGCGGGCGGGGCCGCGGCTTGCAGCGCCGGCCCGAGCCTTCTTATATAGCCGCCCGACAGCCAATCAGAAACCGCACCCAGAAACCAGACGAGGACGCCATGGCCGCGACGAACGATCTGCCGCACACAATGCACGCCGTCGAGATCTCCGAGCCGGGCGGACCGGAGGTCCTGAAGCCGACCGAGGCCGCCACGCCGACGCCGAAGCCGGGCGAGGCGCTGATCAAGGTCGCGGCCGCCGGCGTCAATCGGCCCGACTGCATGCAGCGCGCCGGCGCCTACCCGCCCCCGCCGGACGCGAGCCCGCTGCCCGGCCTGGAGGTCGCCGGCGAAGTCGCGGCGCTGGGCGAGGGCGTGCGCGGCCTCGCCGTCGGCGACAAGGTGACGGCGCTAACCCCCGGCGGCGGCTACGCCGAATACTGCACGGCGCCGGCCGGGCACTGCCTGCCGATCCCGGCGGGGTACGACATGGTGCAGGCCGCCGCCTTGCCGGAGAATTTCTTCACCGTCTGGTACAACGTCTTCATGCGCGCGACGCTTACCGCGGGCGAGCGCTTCCTGGTTCACGGCGGCTCCAGCGGCATCGGGCTGACCGCCATCCAGCTCGCCAAGCGCTTCGGCGCCAGCGTCTACACCACCGCCGGCTCGGAAGAGAAGCTCGCCGCCTGCCGCGAGGCCGGCGCCGACCGCGCGATCAACTACAAGAGCGAGGATTGGGCCGCGGTCCTCAAGACCGACACCCAGGGCGAGGGCGTCGACGTGATCCTCGACATGGTCGGCGGGGATTACATCCAGAAAGGGATAGACGCGTTGCGCCGCGACGGGCGCTACTGCTTCATCGCCTTCCTGGGCGGGCCGAAGGCGGAGGTCAATTTCGGCCCCGTGCTCCGCAATCGGCTGTGCGTCATGGGCTCCACCCTGCGCCCCCAGACGATCGCGGAGAAGGAGGCGATCGCGCTCGAGCTGAAGGCCCACGTCTGGCCGCTGATCGAGGCGGGTAAGGTCCGCCCGACGATCCACAAGACCTTCCCGCTGGCGCAAGCGGCGGACGCCCACGCCCTGATGGAGAGCTCGACCCACATCGGCAAGATCATGCTGACGGTGTGAGGCGGACGGCGCCCCTTACTGCGAAGTCCAGCCCCCGTCGGCCACCATCGGCACGCCGGTGATCTGATCGGCGGCCGGCGAGCAGAGGAAGAGCAGGATGCCGGCCAGCTGCTCGGGCGTGGTGAACTTCTTCGAGGGCTGTTTTTCGGACAGGAGCGCGATCGCCTCGTCCTCGACGGAGACGCCTTTCTCCTCGGCCCGCGCGCGGATCTGAGCTTCCACCAGCGGCGTGCGCACCCAGCCCGGATTGATCGCGTTGCAGGTTATCGGCTCCTCCGCCGTCTCGATGGCGGTCGCTTTCGTCAGCCCCATGATGCCGTGCTTGGCCGCGACGTAGGCCGACTTGTTGACGCTGGCGACCAGCCCGTGGGCGGAGGCCGTGTTGACGATGCGCCCCCAGCCCGCTTTGCGCAGGTGCGGCAGCGCCGCCTTGATCGCATGAAAGGCGGCGGAGAGGTTGATCGCGATGATCGCGTCCCACTTCTCCTCCGGAAACGCGTCGATCGGGGCCACATGCTGAATGCCGGCGTTGTTGACCAGAATGTTCAAGCCGCCGAACGCCTCGACCGTTTTGGCGACCGCGTCGCGAATCTCGGCGGGCTTGGACATGTCGGCCGGGTGATAGCCGATCTCCGCGCCTGTCTCGGCGGCGAGATCCGCGCGGATCTTCTCGCACTCGCCCGGGTCGCCCAGACCGTTCAACATCACCGAGCATCCCTCGCCCGCCAGCGCGCGCGCCATGGCGAGACCGATTCCGCTGGTGGAGCCCGTTACCAGCGCCGCCCGGCCTTTGAGACTGTCGCCCATCGTCGTTCGTCCTCTTGTCCTGAATTGGCGTGAAAGCGGCGCAAAGGTCGGGCGCCGGTCCGCTTGCGTCAAGCGCGCGCGGCTGTTTCGCGGCCGCGTCCGATCGGCTATAGCGGGGGCGGCAGTCGTCCCGCCGCATCGAAAGGGTCCCCGGTCATGGCCGTCGCCTCGCGCATCAAGGTCGCCGTCGCCCAGGTCGCCACCGACCTGAACCATGTCGCGCGCAATCTGGAGCGCCACCGCGCTTTCATCGAAGACGCGAAGGCTGAAGGCGCCGCCTTGCTGATGTTCCCGGAACTCTCGCTGACCGGTTATCAGGTGGCCGATCACGCGGTCGACGTGGCGATGGCGAAGGACGATCCGCGGCTTCTCTCGCTCGCCGAAGCGGCGGGCGAGATGACGGTGGTCGTCGGCTTCGTGGAAGAGGGGTACGCCGCCCAGTTCTACAACGCCGCCGCCGTGCTGCGCCGCGGGCGCGTCGACTTCATCCACCGCAAGATCAACCTGCCCTCCTACGGCCGGATGGAGGAGGACAAGTATTTCGCGGAAGGCCGCTATGTCGAGGTCTTCACGCTGGAGCGCCCGTGGGACGCGAGCCTGCTGATCTGCGCGGACCTTTGGAATCCGGGCCTGGTCCATCTCTCGGCGCTGCACGGCGCGACGCTGATGCTCTCGCCGATCGCGTCCGCCAACGAGGTGGTGGGCGGCGATTTCTCCAATCCCGACGGCTGGGACGTGACGCTGCGCTTCTACGCCATGATGTACGGCATGCCGGTCGTGATGGCGAACATCGCGGGCCGCGAGGGCGGCCTGCACTTCTGGGGCGGCAGCCGCATCCTCGACCCGCACGGCAGCCCGTTGGCGCAAGCCAAGGGGGATGAGGAGGTTCTGCTGACCGCCGAGCTCGACTACGACGCCGTGCGCCGCGCGCGCTTCGCCCTGCCGACCGTGCGCGACAGCAATCTCGACCTGATCCACCGCGAGGTCGACCGGCTGGTCAACCGCGTGGGCGTGCCCGTCGGCGTGCGGCGGACGGTGTGAAGAAAACACAGGAGAGACGCCGATGACCGTTCAAATCTATCACAACCCGCGCTGCTCCAAGTCGCGGCAGGCGCTGCAGCTTCTGCAGGAAAAGGGGATCGAGCCGCAGGTGACGCTTTACCTGGAGACGCCGCCCGACGCCGCGACGCTCACCGATCTGATCGGCAAGCTGGGGCTCGCCAGCGCGCGTGAGCTCATGCGCACCAAAGAGAGCGCCTATAAGGACGGCGGCCTCAAGGACGTCGCCGACGAAGGGGCGTTGATCCAGGCGATGGTCGAGCATCCGATCCTGATAGAGCGGCCGATCGTGGTCGCGAACGGCAAGGCGCGCCTGGGGCGGCCGCCCGAAGCGGTGCTGGAGATCGTCTGAGCGATGAGCGAGCCCCGCGTCCTGCATGAGCAGACGGATCACGTCGTCACCCTCACCCTCAACCGGCCGGAGGAGCTGAACGCCTTTTCCGAGCCGGCGATGATCGAGGCCTTCCTCGAGGCGCTGGAGCGCATCCGTTCCGACCGCTCGGCGCGCGCGGTCGTGCTGACCGGCGCCGGCAAGGCCTTTTCCGCCGGCGGGAACGTCAAGCACATGCGCGACAAGACCGACATGTTCGCCGGCTCGGCCGCCGACATCGAGCGCGCTTACGCCGAGGGGATTCACCGCGTGCCGCCGCTGATGGACGCGCTGGAGGTTCCGGTGATCGCGGCCGTCAACGGCGCGGCCTTCGGGGCGGCTTTGGATCTGGTCTGCTTGTGCGACATTCGCCTCGCCGCGCCGGAGGCGAGCTTCGGCGCGCCCTTCGTGCGCATCGGCATCGCGCCGGGCGACGGCGCGGCGTGGTTTCTGGCCCGCGCGGTGGGCGAGCAGGCGGCGGCCGAGATGCTGTTCACCGGCGAGCCGATCGACGCCGAGAAGGCCGCGGCGATCGGCCTCGTCTCCCGCCTCGTCGCGCGCGACCGGCTGCTGGGCGAGGCGCAGGCGCTCGCCGCCAAGATAGCGGCCAACGCGCCGCAGGCGGTGCGGCTCACCAAGCGGCTGCTGCGCGCCCAGCGCTTCCAGTCGCTGCCCGCCCACCTCCAGCAATGCGCCGCCTATCAGGCGATCCTGCACGGCACGGAAGACCACGCCGAGGCGCTGGCCGCCTTCTTCGAGAAACGCCCGGCGGTCTTCCAGGATCGGTAGGACGCCCGCATTCGCAGCGCGCCCCCTTGGGCGGCCCGATCGGACCCGGCCATGCCGGCGTTGTTTGACGGTCGATGAAAAAGACGCGCGCTTCGAGATATCGGCTCTTTCCGTCGCTTCGGCCGCGATGACAATCCGTCCTTCAGAGAATGCGCGTCCCGCCCCGATGTCGTCTTACAGGTAAAACAAGTCGCGGGCGGCAAGTCCGCAAGGCCGCTATGGGCTAGCGTGCGCACGCGATCGGGGGCGGCCCCGGCGACGCGACGGCGCAGTGCAACGGCTTCCGACCCGGCGATCCCGGGCGTTCGGGGGGGAAAGGCGAGAGATGAGCAAATCCGATATCGAAATCGCGCGCGAGGCGACGATGAAGCCGATCACCGAGATTGGCGACAAGATCGGCGTCCCGCGGGAAGAGCTGATGCAGTACGGGCCGAACAAGGCCAAGATCTCCTACGATTTCCTGCAGTCGATTCAGGACCGTAAGAGCGGCAAGCTCGTCCTCGTCACCGCGATCAGCCCGACGCCGGCCGGCGAAGGGAAGACGACCACGACCGTCGGTCTCGGCGACGGCCTGAACCGCATCGGCAATAACGCGATCATCTGCCTGCGCGAGCCCTCGCTCGGCCCCTGCTTCGGGGTGAAGGGCGGCGCGGCGGGCGGCGGCTACGCCCAGGTCGTGCCGATGGAGGACATCAACCTCCACTTCACCGGCGACTTCCACGCCATCGGCACGGCGCACAATCTGCTTTCGGCGCTGATCGACAATCACATCTATTGGGGCAACGAGCTCGGCTTCGACGAGCGCCGGGTCACCTGGCGGCGCGTCCTGGACATGAACGACCGCGCGCTGCGCGACATCGTCTCCTCGCTCGGCGGCGTCGCCAACGGCTTCCCGCGTCAGACCGGATTCGACATCACGGTCGCCTCGGAGGTCATGGCGATCTTCTGCCTCGCGGACGGCCTGAAGGACCTCGAGGCGCGCCTCGGCTCGATCGTCGTCGGCTACACCCGCGACAAGAAGGCGATCTACGCCCGCGACCTGAAGGCCGAGGGGCCGATGACCGTGCTGCTGAAGGACGCGCTGATGCCGAACCTGGTGCAGACGTTGGAGAACAACCCGGCGTTCATTCACGGCGGCCCCTTCGCCAACATCGCACACGGCTGCAACACCGTCTCGGCCACCAAGACGGCGCTGAAGCTCGCCGACTACACGGTGACCGAGGCCGGCTTCGGCGCCGATCTGGGCGCCGAGAAGTTCTTCGACATCAAGTGCCGCAAGGCCGGGATCAGCCCCGACGCGGTGGTGATCGTGGCCACCGTCCGGGCGCTCAAGATGCACGGCGGCGTGCCGAAGGATCAGCTCGGCGAGGAGAATGTCGACGCGGTCAAGAAGGGCCTCGAGAACCTCGGACGCCACATCCGCAACGTCGGCAAGTTCGGCGTGCCGGCCGTGGTCGCCGTCAATAAGTTCATCAAGGACACCGACGCCGAACATCAGGCGATCCAGGAATACGTCACGCAGTACGGCGTCGAGGCGATCGTCTGCGAGCATTGGGGCAAGGGTTCGGAAGGCACTGAAGCGCTGGCGAACAAGGTCGTCGCGCTGGCCGAAGGCGGCGAGGCGCAGTTCCGCACCCTGTATGACGACGGCATGGGCCTGTTCGACAAGATCAACACCATCGCCCGCGAGATCTACGGCGCCGACGAGGCGATCGCGGACAAGAAGGTGCGCGACCAACTGCGCCAGTGGGAGCAGGACGGCTTCGGCG
Source organism: Marivibrio sp. (assembly GCF_040218065.1). Taxonomy (NCBI): domain Bacteria; kingdom Pseudomonadati; phylum Pseudomonadota; class Alphaproteobacteria; order Rhodospirillales; family Aestuariispiraceae; genus Marivibrio; species Marivibrio sp. The sequence goes on from NZ_JAVJQE010000010.1 coordinate 167,134, forward strand.
ATCTGCCGGTCTGCATGGCAAAGACGCAGTACAGCTTCTCGACCGACCCGACATTGCGCGGCGCGCCCACGGGCCACGCGGTCCCGGTGCGCGAAGTGCGTCTGTCGGCCGGGGCCGGCTTCATCGTCGCCATCTGCGGCGAGATCATGACCATGCCCGGCCTGCCCCGCGTGCCCAGCGCCAACCACATCAAGCTGAACCAGGAGGGCCATATCGAGGGCCTGTTCTAAGCGGCGGCGCCCGCGCGTCGACCCAGGAGAACCCCGGCGCGCCCCGCGCCGGGGTTTTTTCTTGGACGCGGGCGTCGACGTCTTAACCCTTTCTTAGGAAGGGACGTCTTATTCTGCGAGCGTCAATCGAGGCCCGTCGCCCCGACGGGATCTCGCGGACCCCCTCCGCGAGCGATCTCTTTGACCCCCTGTTCAACTTCGAGCCGCCTTCGGGCGGCTCGTTTTTTTCGCCCGCCCGTCCAAGTCGCGGGCCGAAGTCCGTTGACGCCCTATCGGGGCGCCGCTATCGTTCGAGCCGTCAACGCAAGTTGAACAGGGGGAACAGGGAACCGGGGGCGAACTCGGTCCGATGTTCGACAGGGTCGCCGAAGGCGCTGAAAAGCCGCGGCGGCCCTGTTTCGTTTGCCGCCCCTTCGACGTCCCTGGGAGGGTCCGATCCGATGGCGAAGTCGCCGTTCCTCAACTTCGACACCCGCACGTTGCACGCCGGCCAGCAACCCGATCCGACGACGGGCGCGCGCGCCGTGCCGATCTACCAGACGACGTCCTACATGTTCGAGGACGTCGACCACGCCGCCGCCCTGTTCAATCTCGAGCGGCCGGGCCACATCTATTCGCGCATCTCGAACCCGACCGTCGCGGTCTTGGAGGAGCGCATGGCGAGCCTGGAGGGCGGCGTCGGCGCGGTCGCGACGGCCAGCGGCCACGCCGCCGTCTTCCTCGCGGTCGCGACGCTGATGGGACAGGGCGGACACATCGTCGCCAGCCGCGCGCTCTATGGCGGCTCGATCAATCTGTTCCTGCACACGCTGCCGCGGTTCGGCATCACGGCGACGCTGGTCGACCCGCGCAAGCCGGAGGAGTTCGAGGCGGCGATCCGCCCCGAAACCCGCCTCGTCTTTTCGGAGCTGATCGGCAACCCCAATTTGGACATTCTGGATGTCGAGGCGGTGGCGGACGTGGCGCACCGCAACGGCCTGCCGCTGATGATCGACGGCACCTTCAACACGCCTTATCTGTGCCGGCCCTTCGACTACGGCGCCGATCTGATGATGCATTCGCTGACCAAATGGTGCGGCGGGCACGGCATCGTCATGGGCGGGGCGCTGATCGACGCGGGCTCCTTCGACTGGTGGGCCGAGCCCGAGAAGTGGCCGACCCTGACCGAGCCCTACGCCGCCTATCACGGGATCACCTTCGCCGAGGAGTACGGCCCCGCCGGCTTCATCATGCGCGCGCGGGCCGAGGGCGTCCGCGATTTCGGCGCGGTGCTGCCGGCGCAAAGCGCCTTCTACCTTCTGCAAGGGATCGAGACGCTGCCGCTGCGCATGGAGCGCCACGTCGCCAACGCGCAGAAGGCGGCGGAGTTCCTGGCCGGCCATGAGGCGGTGGAGTGGGTGACCTATCCCGGATTGGAGAGCCATCCCGACCACGCGCTGGCGGAAAAGTACCTGCCGAAAGGGCCGGGTTCGATGCTGGCCTTCGGGGTCAAGGGCGGGCGCGCCGCCGGCGCCGCGTTCATCCAGTCGGTCGAGTTGTTCAGCCACCTGGCCAATGTGGGCGACGCCAAGTCGCTGGTCCTCCATCCGGCCTCCACGACGCATCAGCAGATGACCAAGGAGCAGCTGGAGGCGGCGGGTATCGGCGAAGATCTGATTCGCGTCTCCGTCGGGTTGGAGGATCCGGACGACCTGCTGGCCGATCTGGATCAGGCCTTGAGGCGCGCGCTCAAGGCTGGCGCGTCTCCCAAGGCGGCGGAGTGAACGGGTCCATGAAGCTGTCGATCCAAGGATACGAAGTCTTCGCCAACACCGGGGGGCGCGAGTTCGATCCGGCCGCCCCGGTTTGCCTCTTCGTGCACGGCGCCGGCGGCGATCATTCGGTCTGGGGGCTGCAGACCCGCTACATCGCCCATCACGGCGCCGGCGTGGTTGCGATCGACTTGCCCGGCCACGGCCGTACCGGCGGTGAGGCGCTGGGCTCGATCGAGGATCTGGCGGACTTCCTGATCGCCGCGCTCGATGCGCTGGCGCTGCAGCGCCCGGTGCTGATCGGCCATTCGATGGGGGCGCTCGCGTGCCTCGAGGCCGCCTCGCGCCTGGGCGGCCGGCTGGCGGGGCTGGCCTTGTGCGGCGTGGCGGCGAAGATGCCTGTCCACCCGAAGCTGCTGGACGCGGCGCTCAACCAGCGCCGCGCGGCGGCCGAGATGATCGCCAGCTGGGGCCACGGCGGCCCCGCCCATATCGGCGGCAATCCGGCGCACGGGATCTCGGCGGTGCGGAGCGCGATCAAGCTGATCGAACGCACGCCGGCCGCCGTGCTGCACGCCGATCTCGCAGCCTGCGACGCGTATCAGGGCGCGCTGGACGCGGCCGCCAAGGTCGCTTGCCCGACGCAGTTCGTCCTCGGGCGCCTCGACAAGATGACGCCGGCGAAGGCGGCTCAGCCGCTTGTCGAGGCGATCGCAGGGGCCGAGGCGACCATCCTGCCTGCAAGCGGACATATGATGATGGCCGAAGCGCCGAACGAGACGCGCGAGGCCTTGATGCATCTGATGCGGCGCCTGGGCGCCGGGGAGCGAGCGGCGTGAGCGACTTGCGCGACGACAAGATCGGGCGGGGCGACTACCCGCATTTCCTCTCCATCCCGACACGCTGGATGGATCAGGACCCCTACGGCCACGTCAACAACGTGCAGTACTATTCCTACTTCGACACCGTAGTGAACGAGCATCTGATCCGCTTCGCCGGCCTCGATCCCCAGACGACGCAGGAGGTGGGGCTGGTGGTGGAGACACAGTGTCGGTTCCTGAAGGAGATCACCTTTCCGCAGACGGTCGCCGCCGGCGTTCGCGTGGTGAAGCTGGGCGGGCGGTCGATCGTCTACGAGATCGGCTTGTTCCGCGACGAGGAGACGGACGCCGCCGCCGTCGGCCGCTTCGTCCACGTCTATGTCGATCGCGATACCCGCAAGAGCGTCTCCGTGCCCGAGCGCGTGCGCGCGGCGGTCGAGGGGCTGGTCGTGGAGGGGTGAGGGGCGGCGGCGCGATCGCTTGCGCCTATGGCCACATTTGAGCGGCGTGCAACACCCGCAGAATGGCCACATCTCGACCGGTTTCCGCGTAGACGATCAGATACGTCGGCTGCACGATCAACTCTCGCGTTCCCTCCACACGGCCGGGGCGCCCACGTTTCGGATGCGCCGCCAACTTGGAGGCCGATCGGTCGATCTCGTCCAGAAGCGCAAGCGCCGCGCTCTGGTCGTCGTCCGAAATATAGTCGAGGATCGCTTTCAGATCGGCCAGTGCGGCGGCGCGCCAGCGGACCTCACCCACTCCTCTTCCGTTTGATCGCGGCGCGGGCGTCGGCCATGGCCTCATCGTGTAGGACGCCCGGGCCTCTTTCAGTCAAGGCTTCTTGAACTTTCGTGCGGAACCAGGCGTCGTAGGCCGCCGGATCTGCGGTCAGGCCGGCGGGCAGTCCGCCCTCCGCCGCGACGCGGGTGAGCAAGATACGAACGGCGTCGGACAGCGTCAGCCCCACATCGGACAACGCTTCGGCCGCCTTCTCCTTTAACGCGTCGTCCACCCGGACATGAAGCATAGACGTTTGCGCAGGCATAACGATTGTCTCCTCTGATTAGAGAGTATGTCTCTCAATTGAGAGACAATCAAGAGTGCAGATTATTGGTCGGCTTCGCCGGGCCGCTTCGATGGGCGGCCGGGGGCGCCGATTGAGGAAGTTTCACTTGCGCCGGCGTGCGACGCTCTTTTTAGTGCGCTGAAGAGCGTGAGCGAGGAGACGCGCCTTGGCGGACGCGACGCTTAAGGATCGGTTTTTCAAAGACGGCTTCGCGACCGACCTCGACATCCTGTCTGCGGAAGAGGTCGCGACGCAGACCGCCGCCTTGGATCGCGCCGAGGCGCGTTGGGGCGGCTCGCTGCATTATGTGCTGAAGCCGCATCTGCTTTATCCCGAGGCGGCGGCCATGGTCCGCCATCCGAAGCTCCTGGACGCCGTGACGGCGATCTTGGGGCCGGACGTTCTGGCCTACGAATCGAGCTTCATCATCAAGGAGCCGCAGACCGAGAGCTTCGTCAGCTGGCATCAGGATCTGACCTATTGGGGTCTGGATACGGACGAGGTGCTGACGGCCTGGATCGCGCTGTCGCCGGTCACGGTCGAAAACGGATGCATGCGCATGGTCCCCGGCTCCCACAAACAGGGCAAGCGCGCGCATGTCGACGCAGCCGCCGGCGCCAACATTCTCTCGCGCGGGCAGACGGTGGCCGACGTGGCGGAGGAGGCTGCGGCGGACCTTGTTCTGGCCCCGGGCGAAGCCTCGCTGCATCACGGCTGGACGCTGCACGCTTCGCAGCCGAACCGCAGCGCGGGGCGGCGGATCGGCTTCAGCGTCATCTTCATCACGCCGCGCGTGCAGCAGACCGTAAGCGGCCGGGAGAGCGCCGTGCTGGTCCGCGGCCGAGACGCCTACGGCTTCTACGAGACGGAGCCGACCGCCGAGCGCTTTTTCGACCCGGAGATGGTCGCGCTCCAGGCGGAGCTCGACGCCCGGCGCAAAGCCCTGTGGGAGACCGCCTAGGAGCGACGGCGGCGGGCCTACTCCGCGAACGCCTTCTCGATCACGAAATGGCCGGGCTTGTTGTTGGCGCCTTCCTCGAGCCCTCGTGTGAGGCAGATCCGCTTGAGGTCCTGCAGCATCGCCATGGAGCCGCAGATCATCACCCGATCCTCCTGCGCGCTCAACGGCGGCACGTCGAGATCCTTCGACAGCGTGCCGTTCTCCAGCAGCATCGTGATGCGGCCCTGGCGCGGGTAGTCGGGGTCGCGGGTGACGCTGGTGTAGTGAATCAGGCGGCCCTCGACCAACTCGCCGACCAGCGGGTCGTCGCGCATGGCGGCCACCAGTTCCTCGCCGTAGCGCAACTCGGCGCCCAAGCGGCAGGTGTGGGTCAGAATCACCTGCTCGAACTTCTCGTAGGTCTCCGGGTCGCGGATCAGGCTGGCGAAGGGCGCGATGCCGGTGCCCGTGGAGAACATGTAGAGCCGCTTGCCCGGCAGCAGCGCGTCGAGCACCAGCGTGCCCGTCGGCTTCTTGCGCATCAGCACCGTGTCGCCCGGCACGATCTTCTGCAAATGCTGGGTCAGCGGCCCGTCCGGCACCTTGATCGAAAAGAACTCCAGCGTCTCATCCCAGGCCGGGCTCGCCATCGAATAGGCGCGATAGACCGGCTTCTCGGCGTTCGGCAGGCCGATCATCGCGAATTCGCCGGATCGGAAGCGAAAGCTGTCGGGCCGGGTCGTGCGGAAGCGGAACAGACGGTCGGTGTAGTGCTCGACCTCCGTCACCGTCAGCGCGAAGACGTTGTCGGGGATGGGATACCCGCCGACGCCGGCGCGCTCGGCTTCGGCGCTCGGCTGCTGGGCGTCGGTACGGGTCTCTTGGCCGGCCCCGTCGGTCATGTCGCGTCTCTCCCGCCGGATCATGAAAGCGGCGGCGCCGGCAAAGGACGCCGCGGATGTGTGGAATCCCTACGGCTTTCGACCGCCGGGTCAAGGGATAAGTCCCGCGCCGTGCGGCTTTCCGGCCGCGCGCGGCTGCGCTATGAAGCGGCGTCATGGAGCGATTCGACGCCTATCTCTTCGATCTCGGCAACGTCGTCATCCGCTGGCGGCCCGAGCGGCTGCTGGCCGACATCCTGGGCGGACCGGAGGCGGCCGCGGCATTCTCGCGCGCGATCGATCTGCCGGCGCTGATTCTGGATCAGGATCGCGGCCTCAGCGTCGCCGGCGCTGAAGCCGAAGTCGCCCGTCGCGCGCCGGAATGCTTGGCCGCCTTTCAGGAGTACGAGCGTCGATGGGTCGAGACCATCGACGGCGAGATCGCGGAGACCGTGCGCTTCCTGGAGGCGCTGCGGGCCGACGGCCGGCCCGTCTTCGCGCTCAGCAACTACGCGGCGGAACATATGGACTGGTCCGAACCGCACTATCCCGTGCTGACGTCGTTCGACGGGCGCATCGTCTCCGCCCATGAAGGCGTGATCAAGCCGGAGAGGGAGATCTTCGAGCGCGCGATCGCGCGCTTCGGCCTAGAGCCTGGCCGGACGCTCTTCATCGACGATCGGCCGGAGAACGCCGCTGCGGCGCAGGCCCTCGGCTTTCGCGCCCATGTCTTCGACCCTGATCGACCGCGCGCGCTGGGCGCCGCGCTTCCGCCCTCCGACGCGGCGCTGTTCGCGACGGCGCTTGGCGCTTAGGCTCGGGTCCCCGCGATGACCGAGACGTCCCCGAACAGAATGGAGTTGGTCCCGCCCGATCTCACCCGTTGGCGCGGCGACGGGACCCCGCCGCATGTCCACCGCCTCGCCGCGCCTGACGGTCCCGAGGCGGCGGGTCCGCACGCCGTGGTCTGCGGGCTGGTGCACGGCAACGAGCTGTGCGGCGGCCTGGCGTTGGAGCGGCTGCTCGCCCGCGGCTTTCGGCCGGCGCGCGGGCGGTTGACCCTGGTCTTCGCCAATCCGGAGGCCTGCTCGCGCTTCGATCCGGCGCGTCCCTTCGCCAGTCGCGCTGTTGTCGAAGACTTGAACCGGCTGTGGGCGCCCGATGTGCTGGCCGCGTGCGCGCGCAGCCCCGACCATGTTCGCGCCAAGGCGCTGCGTCCGGTCGTGGATCAGGCGGACTATTTGCTCGACCTGCATTCCACCGCGGGCGACGAGCCGCCGATGATCCTGGCCGGCGAGACGGCGAAAAGCCTCGATCTCGCCCGCCGTATGGGCGCGCCGCGCGACATCCTGATCGACGCCGGGCATGCGGAAGGCGTGCGGTTGCGCGATTACGGCCCGTTCGCCGACCCGGCGCGGGCGGAGACGGCGCTGCTGGTCGAATGCGGTCAGCATTGGCGCGCGGCCAGCCTGACCACGGCGCTCGACGTCATCGCGCGGTTTCTGGCGGCGCTCGATATGTTGCCGCCGCACGACGCGGTCCTGCCGGCGCCGAGCCCGGCCCCCTCGCAGCGCCTGCTCAGGGTCACCCATGCGGTGACGGTGGAGACGGGGCCTCTGACCTTCACCAGCCCCTTTCAGGGCGGCGAGCGAATCGCCGAAGCCGGCGTCGTGATCGCCCATGACGGGTCCCGCGCGATCGTCACGCCCTATGACGACTGCATTCTCGTCATGCCGACCCATCGCGCCGGACCGGGCCAAACGGCGGTGCGCTTTGCGACGGCGGAGCCGTCATGAAGCGTCCGAGCGGCCTTGCTATCGCCCAGATGCTGATCGCGCTGGGGGCGGGCGTCGTCGGCGCGTTGGCTGCGAGCGCCGCGTCTCTGCCGTTGCCCTGGATGCTCGGCCCGATGATCGCCTGCACGGGCCTCGCGCTGTTCAAGGCGCCGATCCGCGGACCCCAGCCCTTGCGCCCGCCTATGATCATGGTGCTCGGCGTGATGCTGGGCTCCGGCTTCACCCCCTCGATGATCGAGCGCGCGGGCGAGTGGGCGGCGAGCCTCGCGCTGTTGAGCGCCTACATCCTCGTCGTCGGCGCGCTCGCCTATCCCTATTTCCGAAAGATCGGCGGCTATGACCGGGTGACCGCCTATTTCGCCGGCATGCCCGGCGGCCTGACGGAAATGATGCTGGTCGGCGGGGCGCTGGGCGGCGACGACCGGCGCATCGTGCTCACCCACGCCAGCCGCATCCTGTTGGCCGTGTTGGCGATCCCGATCTTCTTTCGGCTGACCTCTGACATCGACATGACCGACCGCGCGCGCTTCGGCGTCGGCCTCGACGAGGTGTCCGCCCTCGACTACGCGATCCTGATCGCCTGCGGGCTGATCGGGGCGCCGCTGGCCAGGCTGCTCCGTCTGCCTGCGTGGCTGCTGGTCGGGCCGATGCTGGTCAGCGCGGCCGTCCATCTCGCCGGCCTAAGCGCGGCCCAGCCGCCGACCGTGATCGTCAACCTGGCGCAGTGGGTGATCGGTACGGTGATCGGCTGTCGCTTCGTCGGCGTGGCGCGCGCGGAGATCCTGCGGGTCATCGGCCTGTCGGTCGGCTCGACCGCGATGATGCTGGGGGTGACCGTTCTGTTCGCGGCGGCGCTGCACCAGATGACGGGGGTGCGGATCGATTCCGTGGTGCTGGCCTACGCACCGGGCGGGCTGGCCGAGATGTCGCTGGTCGCGCTGGCGCTGGGCGCGGACGTGGCCTTCGTCGCCACTCACCATGTCGTGCGCATCATGCTGGTGGTGATCGCCGCGCCGACGGCCTTTCGCCTCGTCTTTCCCGCCTCGCGAGGCGATCCGCAGCGCGAGCCTTAGCCGCCCCACAGCGCCGGGTCGCGCCACACCTCGGGGACCTGCAGGGTCTGCGCCCGGGGCGCCGGCGCCCCGCCGAGCGCGAGACCGCGCCAGGCCGGCGCCCAGCCGTCGGGCAGGGGGTAGGGCGGGGCGACCGCCGTTTCCGGCGCGAAACCCGCGCGCGCGTAGTAGGCGGGATCGCCCAGCACCAGCACGCGGCCGACGCCGGTCAATGTCAGGCGGCGGACTCCTTCGCGCGTCAAGGCGGTCCCGATGCCGGCGCGCTGGCGCGCGGGCGTCACGCACAAAGGCCCCAGCAGCGCCAGATCGGGTCCGCCGCCGGCGGCCGGGCAGCGCGTGAAGACGATGTGGCCTACGACGGCGTCGCCCTCCGCCGCGATCAGCGACAACGCGTCGGGATGCGTCAGCAACGCCTGCACCAGCGCCGTCAGATCCTCCGCCGGAAAGGCGAGGGGGTAGAGCGCGAGGATCGAGTCGGCGTCGGTCGGGCCGGCGGATCTGATGGCGGTCATGACCAGTGTCCTGAGGATGGCCAAGGCGTGCGCCCGGAAAACGTCGACGGAGATATCGGGGACGCAATCCGTGACGTTGAGTGTCGTATTGTGTCCCCGAAACAGAGGGTCGTTCAGTTGGCGCGCCGCGGGGCGCCCGGTTGGCGCGCCGGGACGGCGTTCGGGTCGGCCAGGCCCCAGCGGCCTTTCTCCGCCGTCATCGTCAGCATGTGGGTCAGCCCGTGCAGCTCGCGCTGGGAGACGCCGATCTTGACCTGATCCGGCTTGTCGCCCGCGCCGGCGAAAATCAGGTCCAACCGTCCGTCCTTGTGGGCGGTCACCGTCAGCTTCGCGACCAGCAGCGGCCCGTCCGCCGGCCAGGGGCTGAGCGGCTCCTCTGGTCCGGGCTCGCGATAGGGCTTCTGGAAGTCGGTTCCCTGCACGGCGCTTTCGCGATTGAATTGCGCGACCGCGCGGCGCTGGGCGGGCGGCTGGGCCTCGCCGCCCTGTACATGCTCCAGCACGCGCGCGCTCGCCTGCAGCCATTGCTCGGCCATGCGGCGGGTGAGCCACAGGCGCACCTGTTTGGCGCCTGCGCGGTGGCGCATCAGGATGCGATCCTCGACCGCCTCGTAACTCATCGCGATCTGGACGCCCGCCATCGCCTCCGCCCGGTTCAGCTGTATTTCAGCGTGATGCCGCCGTCGACCACGAGCTCGAGCCCGGTGACGTACTTGCTCTCGTCGCTCGCCAGGAACAGGCAGGCGTGCGCGACGTCCCAGGCGTCGCCCATATGGCCCATCGGGACCTGCTTGTCGCGCACGCGCCACATCTCCTCCACATCGCCCTTGGCGTAGGAGCCGGCGAGGCCGACGGACTTCTCCACCATCGGCGTCTTCATCAGGCCGGGCAGCACCGCGTTGATGCGGATCCCCTTGGACGCGTACTGCACGGCGGTCGTCTTGGTCAGGTGGTTCATCGCCGCCTTGGTGGCGTAGTAGGTGGCGTAGGCGACGCCGGTGTAGCGGATCGAGGCGATCGAGGAGATGTTGACGATCGAGCCGCCGCCCTGCGCCTCCATCAGCGGGATCACGTGCTTCATGGTGAGATAGCAGCCCTTGAGATTCACGTCGAAGACGCGGCCCCACTCCTCCTCCGGAAGCTCCACCACGCCGCCGACATGGGCGAGGCCGACATTGTAGTCCAGCACGTCGATGCGCCCGAAGGTCTTATGGGTTTCGGCCACCATCGCCTCGACGTCGCCCGCGCGGGCGACGTCGGCGGAGAGCGCGATCGCTTCGCCGCCCTCGTCGCGGATCAGGGCGGCGGTCTCCTCCGCCGCGTCGGCGTTGACGTCGACGCAGGCGACGCGCGCCCCTTCGCGCGCAAACAGCGCCGCCGTCGCCTTGCCGTTGCCCCAACCCGGCCCGATCGAGCCCGCGCCGACCACCAGCGCGGCTTTGCCTTCCAAACGTCCGCTCACCTTTTCTTCTCCCCGTTTGCTCGGTCGCCAGAATTCCGTCGCCGGCCGGCCTGACGCGCCTCATCCGGCGGCGCGTCAGGCCGAGCGTCCCTCGTCCAACTTACGCAGTTCGGTCTTCAGGATCTTGCCGTAGTTGCTCTTCGGCAGATCGTCGACGAAGACGTAGACCTTCGGGCGCTTGAAGCGCGCCATATGCTCCAGGCAGTGGGCGTCAAGCGCGCCTTGATCGACGGCGCCGACGATGTAGGCGACGACGATCTCGCCCCAGTCCGGATCGCGCCTGCCGATGACCGAGCACTCCTCCACGCCCGTATGGGTCAGCAGCACCTCCTCCACCTCGCGCGGATAGATGTTGGTCCCGCCCGAGATGATCAGGTCTTTGGATCGGTCCATCAGCGTCAGATAGCCGTCCGCGTCGAACGCGCCGACATCGCCGGTGTGCAGCCAACCGCCGCGCAGGGTCTCGGCGGTGGCCTCCGGATTGTCGAGATAGCCCAGCATCACGCTGTCGCCGCGGCACACGATTTCGCCGCTTTCGCCGACGCCCACGGGACGGTCGTCCCGGTCGACGACGCGCACCTCGACGTTGACGTAGGGGCGCCCGGCCGATCCCAGGCGCTGCGCCGCGCGCGGATGGGCGCGATCGGCGATTTCGGCGCGGCTGAGGCAGGTGATCGTCATCGGGCTTTCGCCCTGGCCGTAGATTTGAACCAACCGGGGACCGAGGCGCGCAAGCGCCGCCTGCGCATCCTCCACATACATCGGCGCGCCGCCGTAAATGATCGCCTTCAGGTTTTCCAGCGCGCTCTGTGGGATCTCGCCCTCCCAGCGCACCAGACGGTTCACCATGGTCGGCGCGGCGAACATCGCGGCCCCCGGCCAGGCCTTCAGCAGATCGACGATTTCGGACGGCGAGAAGCCGCCGCTCTCGGGCGTGACGTTGACGCCGGCGTGAGCCAGATGCGGCAGGATGTAGAGGCCTGATCCATGGCTCATCGGGGCGGCGTGCAGGCACGCGTCGCCGGGCGCGACCGGCGCCACGTCCGCCAGATAGGCCGTCGTCATCGCCATCAGATTGCGGTGGCTCAACATCGCGCCCTTCGGCCGGCCCGTGGTGCCGGAGGTGAAGAACAGCCAGGCCAGTTCGTCCGGACCCGTCTCGGCCAAACGGGCCGGCGCGGCGTCGGCGATCAGGGCCTCATAGCCCTCGCCCTCCAGATCGATCAGATGCACCCCGGAGGCGGCGGCCGCGCCGGCCGTTTCGGCCAGATCGGGCGTGGTGAAGACGAGCGCCGCGCTGGACGCCTCTAGGATGTAGGCGACCTCGTCCCGGTGCAGCTTGTTATTGATCGGCACGGCGGCCATGCCGGCGCGCCAGATCGCGACCATCGCCTCGACATAGGCGGGGTGGTTCTTGGCGAACAGCGCGATCCGCGCGCCGGGGGCGAGGCCGAGATCCTTGAGGCCGCCGGCGAGCCGCGCGGCGCGGTCCGCCATCTCAGCGTAGGTGCGATGGACCCGCGAACCCCAACCTAGCGCCGGCGCGTCGCTGTAGGCGGCGCCCGCCCGCTCGACCCACACCGCCAGATTCATGGAACGCCTCCTCGCGCCGCGACTGTTTTCAACGAACGGCGGGGAGTATGCCCAAGCCCCGCAGGGCTGGCCAGAGGGCGCATCGGGGCGCTAAAAGCCTGGTCGGACTTTCTGGAGCGAGACCATGGCGCCCCCTCGGCCGCCCGTACGCACGCGCCCTGAACTGCGCCTCATGCGGGCGGCGGACGCCGCCGCCGTCGCCTTGCTGGCGGAGAAGCTGAACCGTCATTTCGGGGTGGCGGCGCCCGCCTTCGGCGCCAGCGCGATCGCGCCTTTGCTGGAGGGCGATCCGCCTTTCTTGAGCGGCCTGATCGCCGAGACCGGCGACCGTTCGACGACCCGCGAGCCGGTCGCCTACGCCCTCGCACAGGATTTCTTCGACACCGATACCGGGCGCATGGGGCTGTGGCTGTTCGACCTGTATGTCGAGCCGGATTGGCGCGGCGCCGGTCTGGGGCGATCGATGATAGCCGCGCTGGCGGCCCGGGCCGCGGGCCAAGGCAAGGGGATGATCGCGCTTGCGGCCTATCGCTCAAACCCGGCGCGCCGGCTCTATGAGCGGATCGGCGCCGCGCTGCCGGAAGAGGCGCTGGTCTACGAGCTGCGCGACGAAAAGCTGCAGGCGCTCGCCGACGAGGCGCCGGCGCTTTGACCGGGCGGCCCTGGCTCGGCATCATCGCGCGGTCACCGCGCCGGCAGGAAAGGCTCAACGCGCATGTCCGATCCCCAAGGCGGCAAGCAGCCGATCCTGAACGCCCCGGGCGTGGTGCGCTGGCTGCTGACCATCACGCTGGGCGCGCACATCCTGCGCATGGTGTCCGGCGACGGGCTGCTGATTCCGCAGAATGTCGCGGGCGAGATTTTCTTTACCCTGGCCTTCATCCCGGCGCGCTACGTGGTGCAGGTCGACCCGTCGGGCGATCTGCTGGCGGCGATCGTCTCGCCGGTCGGGCACACGCTGGTGCATGGCAACTGGATCCATCTGCTGACCAATCTGGGCTTTCTCCTGGCGTTCGGGACGCCGGTGGCGCGGCGGATGGGGCCGGTCGTCTTTCTGATCTTCTACGGGCTGTGCGCGGCGGCGGGCGCGTTTCTTTTCACCGCGTTGTCGCCGACGCAGATCACGCCGCTGGTCGGCGCGTCGGGCGCGATCTTCGGGTTGCTGGGGGCCATCTTGCGGGTCGCGCTGTACCCGCCCGAAGGCGCGCCGCCGGCGCCCTTTCCCTTCAACAACCGCCGCACGGCCTTTATGTTTGCGGGCGTCTATCTGGCCATTAACCTGTTGATGGGGATTGCGCCGGCGCTTTTCGGCGTCGACGCCGCCATCGCCTGGGAAGCGCATCTGGGCGGCTTCGCGGCCGGCTTTCTGCTGGCGCCCTTTGTGGACGGGCGCGGTCGAGTTAGATAGAAGACCGGTCCGGTCCCCTTTCTTGAAGCAGGAGTTGCGACGCCATGAGCGAAAGCCGGCCTTCGTCCGACGCGCTGATCGACTTCATCGCCTCGCGTCAGTCTTTCAAGGCGCTCGATCTCAACGAACCGGCGCCCGACGACGGCGAGTTGGAACGGTTGATGACGGCCGCGGTGACCGCGCCGGACCACGGGGCCTTGCGCCCCTGGCGGTTCCTGACGATCCGCGGCGCGGCGCGCGAGCGGTTGGCCGACGTCTTTGAGACGGCCCAGCGCGCCCGCGACCCGCAGAGCTGCGAGGAGGACGTGCTGGCGCTCAAGCAAAAGCCGCTGCGCTCGCCGCTCATCGTCGCCGTGGCGGCCGAGATTACCGAGAACCATCCGAAGGTGCCGCCGGAGGAGCAGGTGATCGCCGCCGCCTGCGCCGCGCAGAACTTCATGCTGGCCGCTCACGCCGCCGGATGGGGCGCGATTCTGCTGACGGGGTGGACCGCGCATGATCCGACGGTTCGCCACGCGTTGGGCTTCCAGGAGAAGGACCGGTTGATCGGCTGGATTTACATGGGAACCCCGCCGACGGGGCGCCGGGTCAAGAAGCGCCCGGAGCCGACGAAGTTCCTGACGGAATGGACGGCCCCGCCGTCCTGATGGGCGCCGCCGCCGTCCCGTCCGTCGCGCTTCCGACGGCCTTGGCCGCCGGCGCCGCCGGCGCGGCCGGCTGACGGAAAGGGCGGCGGACGTCACGGTTTTCGCCTCGACCGACGAGGCCTACGCCCGTCTGCCGGAGGGCGAGCTTGAGGCGCTGCTTGAGCCGGAAAACCGCGAGACGCTCACGGCGCTCCTTTGCTGTCACGCGGCGCAGGGTCAGGTGAGCTCGACGGACGCCTGCCGGAAAAGCCGCCTTGATCCCGACACCCCGCAGGGCCATGCGGTGCGCATCGACGCCGCCGGCGGGCGCGCCTCGCGTCGGGCGGGGCTAAAGGCGCGTCAGCGCGCTCTGGTCGCGGATGGTGATGCGGACTTGATCGTCGTCCCGCGTGAAGGGCTTGGTTTTGAGCCAGGTCGTCCAGCCGAGGCGCAGGTCCTGGCCCAGACGCATCTCCGGCGCGGTTTCCTTTTGCAGCACCAAGCGCGCCGTGAAGTTGAATTCCGGCGAGACGTAGAACAGCACCATCGACAAGAGCGGCTTGTTGGCTGCGCCCCCGGGCAGAAACTCAATGAAGCGCTCGTAGGGCAGGGGGCCGATGACGAGCTCGATGCCCGCCTGCTGCTCCCAGAAGCGCCCGCCCAGCACCGCGCTCTCCCCCAACACGCTGTTGGTCCGGCCGAGGCGCGTCCATTGGTCTTCGTCGAGCCGAAACCAGGCCCCCTGGAATTGCGCGAGGCGCATGGGGACGTCGTAATAGTCGCGGAACATCTGCTCCAGCCCCGCCGCGGTGCGCGGGCGATGGGCGAGCAGGCCGGCGTAGCGCACCAGCGCCCGATCCGGCGTCGTCATCCGGGCCTGCAAACCCGGCGTGCCGAGACCCATCAGCGAAAACAGGTAGCGCGCCAGCCGGCTGCGATGCGGCGCTCGGGTCTCCAGCGCGATGCGATGGGCCTTTTTGACCCGCACCATCAGCGAGATCAGCCGGTGATTGAAGATGTCGAGGAAGGCGCGCCATGCGCGGTCCTTCTTCGCCTGACGGTCCAACAGCCGCTCGGTGACGGGCCGCGGAAGGGGGCCCAGCGCGCCTGCGAGGCCTAGGAAGCGGGTCGTCATCGGCCGCGGACGGTCGGGCCGTTCCGCTTCGCCGATCGTCTCGATGGCGCTGGCGGGAAAGCGCAAGGACGGATCGGCGGTGAAGCGGACGGCCTCGCGCCGCGGGTCGCCGGTTTCGCCCACGGGCACGGCGCGCGGCGGCGCCTCGGCGCTTGGCGACAGGCGCTCCTCATGCGCCGGGTCGGCGTGCTCCAGGCCTCGGGCCTGCTCCAGGATCCGCACCGCCTGATAGACGTCGAAGCGCCAGGGCTCCGCCTCCAGGGCGCGGATCAGAGGAGGAATTGATCGCCGGCGCGTGGCGGCCATTGCTTCCAGATCCCGTCGCGTTGTTGCGAGCGCGCGGTCAATTGCGCGAATGAATTGATCGAGGCGTAGAGCCCCAGAAAGCGGTTGAGGACGCTAGCCAGCAGGATGGCGCTGGAGCCGACAAAGGCGCGCTCGTCGAAGGTGAGATTCACGTCGACTCCGCGCGCGAAGCCGCGCCACGCGTCGACCCCGAGCCGGCGCACGGCGCGCCGGCACTCCATCTTCACCACGCCGTTGATCTGCTGCTCGACCGCCGGATCGCCGGAGCGCGCGTAAAGGCGCAGGATCTCCTGCAGGGCTTTCAGCGAGCCCTCGAACTGGCTGAGCGAGAGGTAGTTCAGCGAGAGATGCGAGACGAGCCGCCACAGCGTCTCCCCGCCCATCGGCGGGTTGAACTGGCGCGTCGGCTTGGTCAGCGCTTCCGCGCCGGAGACGGGCGCGCCTTCCTCAATCTGCAGCATAGCGCCGGCCTGAAGTTGATCGGTCAAGCCGCGGTTGGTGCAGAGCGTGTGCGCGTAGAGCGTGGCGGCCGCCGGCTGCGCCGGCGTCCAATCGAGGTCGAGGAAGCTGATCCACAGATCGGTGCCGCTCAAATCCGCCCGCGCGGTCGCATCGCGTCGTGCGGACCAGAAGGCCTGGGCGCCGCGCCCGCCGTTCTGCTGCGAGGCGGCGTGATTGTAGGAGAAAAACGGTTGAACGCGATAGGCGTCGGCCTCCGGCAGATTACTGGCGGTGACGTCCAGAATGGAATGGATCTCGGTCGTGCGTTCGCGCCGCCGGTCGGCGACGAGGCGGTATTCGCTCTGCCGGCCGTCGATGCGCACGGGCTCCGAGGTCTTGCGGAACAGATTGATCGCCGGCGTGCAATGCAGCGCAAAGCTCTCGGCGTCGACGCTGAGCCGGCGTTCCGGCGTCTTGTCCAGCAGGATCAGGATGTCGAGCGTCTCGGCCGCCGGCTGCCGGTCCAGGCCGTCGACGTCGAAGAACAGGAACTTCTGCGGAAAGGTGAAATATTCCTGCAGCAGGTGATAGGCGGGCTGGCCGTGGGGCGGGGTGTCGATCACCGCTTCCTCGCGCTCAAAGCCGACCGGGCGGATCGCGTCGGCCGGCAATTCGTGCGGGCGTTTGCGGTCGCCGTCGGCCAGCAGCGCGACGCCGCGGGCGTGCACGAACAGCAATTCGTAGAGCGCGTCCGCCGTCACCCGGTCGGCGTTCAGATAGAAACGCAGCGATTTCAGGCCGAGATCGCGGATCGGCTCGTCCGTCGTGCGAATCTGCAGGCGCAACACCGCGTTCACGTTGCGCCGACTGTCCAGAAAATCGTAGCCGTCGGTCGATTCGATCGCGCCGACGCTGGTCTCCAACGGCCACAGCACCGTCGGATAGCTGGTGCGAAACCGGCAATCCATGCCGTTCGGCGCCGTCGCGAACAGGGCCGATCCTTTGGGGATCTCGTAGCCGCCGGTGAGCTTGCCGCGTTTCGGGTCGGGCCGGAATCGCGCGACGGTCATGGAGGGCGTCGGCGTTGTGAATTGAGGATAGAGGACGCCCAGCAGCGCCTCCGGGATCTTCGGAAACTCCGCGTCGACATTCTGTTGGATTCGCGCGGTCAGGAAGGCGACGCTTTCGATCAGGCGCTCGACATGGGGATCGGCGCTCTCTCCCTCGCCAATCTCGAGGCGTCCGGCGATCTTTGGGTAAGTCTGGGCGAAGGCGGCGCCCATGCGGCGCAGATAATCGAGCTCGCGCTGGTAATGCGGCAGCAGATCGGCGCGGTAGTCGTCGCTCATAGCGCGGCCTCCGCGCCGTCGCCTTCGCCGGGCGGGGCGATGCGCACGGGAAAGGCGATCGGATGGACGATCTCCCCCACCCGCATTTCGCCGGCGATCACGACGTCGAGCGCCCGCACCTCCCTGTGCAGCCGCTCCACCGTCACCGCGACCTTGGCGAGGCGCGGCTCGTACGCCGCGATGGTGCGCGCGATATGCTGCGACAGACGGCGCTGATCCTGGAGATCGGCGGTGAAGAAGCCGGAGAGATCGATCAGCCCGTAGTCGATCACGGTGCGGGCGTCATAGTCGATCTCGACCTCCGTCAGCGGGCAGCGGCTGTTGAGCAGCGTGCGGACCTCGCGTTCGACCGAGTCCGCAAGCCCCTCGATGTCGAGATAGATCTTCGGCATCGGCTCGCCTGGCGTTCCCGGGTTATCGTCGATCAGCCGGTCGAACAGCGGGGCGCGGGCGCCGTCGGATTTGTGCAGCGGGCGCATGGGCCTCCTTGCAGCCGGCTTCGGGGCGCCGGCGAGACGGCGCGCGGCCGGTATCAGGCGGCGGGACCGGCGGCGGCCTCCACCGCGGCGTTCTCGCGGGAATTCTTGTCGATCAGGTCGACGGCCCCGACACGCCGGATGTCGCCGTTCGCGTCCAGGCCCGGGATGTAGAACTGATAGCCTGTCAGCGGCCCGCCCGTCGCCGCGCTCGCCGCGCCGGACTGTCGGCGGATCTTGCCGAAAGCGGCCCAGGCCGGGACCATCAACTGGGCGATCACGACATAGCGCAGGCCCGCCCGCTCGTTCGCGTAGGCGCCGCTGTCCAGGAACACGTCGACCAGCGATGCGGTGGTCGACGCGCCGAGCTCCCGCCGGGCCTTGTAGCCGGGGTCGCCCTTGAAGCGCTTGTAGGGCGACCACCATTGGGTGACCTGGCCGCGGTCGCGGCCCTTGGGATTCTCCAGGCCGCGGCGTTGGGACAGCGTGAAGATCCGCGTGCCGCGCGGCAGCTCGATGAACCGGATCGACCCCTTAAAGGACTTCCTGACATAGCCCGGCAGATCGCCGGTCGAGCTGTTCGGCCCCAGTTTCGCGAGCATGCGCTCCGATCCTTCCAGGCGGCGTGCGGGGAGAGGGCCGTTACTGACCCTTGTTGACGGTCACGTCCCATTCGGACGCGATGGAGCCCGGCTCCTTCGACTGTTCGTCCTGAACCTTCACCTCCCATTTGATCTTGGTGTAGTTCAGCGAGACCATCTCGATCGGCGAGTCGCCGCCGCCGCCGGAGATCGAGACGGAGGAGACCATCGTGTTCTCCATCGTGTAGATCATCTGCGGCGCGTGCGCCTTCTCGCCCGTTGTGCGCAGCACCGTGAAGGTGACCGTGCCCAGATTGGCGCCGATGCAGCACTTGTAATTCAACAGCGGCGAGGCCTTGTCGGCGTATTTCGAGATCACGAAATCCGAATGCTCCACCCGACCGCGCGAGCGGCCGACGTTGGAGACGTCGGTATGCAGATGGTTGTGCACCGAGTGATTGAAGCTCTGGCACATGATCTGCTTTTCATAGCCCTCGATGGTGGCTTCGCCCTCCACCCCGTCGATCTTGATGACCAGCACGTCCATGACGGCTTCCCCCTAAATTAGCTGTTCGATCCCGCGGCCGACGAGGCGGCCGATCAGGCGGCCGGCGGCGGCAGTTCGGCCACCAGACGGACCGAGGCGGTGAGCTCCTCCAATTGGAAGTGCGGCTTCAGGAAGACGGTGGCGTTGTAGGCCCCCGGCTTGCCTGGGATCTCGCGCACGTCGACGCGCGCCTCGCGCAGCGGGAAGCGCGCTTTCGTCGCCTGCGGGGCGTCGTCCGTGAGCAGCACGTAATTCGCGATCCAGGTGTTGAGATACTCCTCTACATTGGCCGCAGTCAGGAAGCTGCCGACCTTGTCGCGCATGATCGCCTTCAGGTAATGGGCGAAGCGCGAGGCGGCGAGCACATAGGGCAGACGCGCCGACAGGGCCGCGTTGGCGTTGGCGCTGTCGAGATTGTACTTCTTCGGCTTCTGCGCCGTCTGGCCGCCGAAGAAGGCGGCGAAGTCGGCGCCCTTGCAATGGCACAGCGCGATGAAGCCGAGGTCGGAGAGCTCTTTCTCCCGCCGGTCGGTGATCGCGATCTCGGTCGGGCATTTCAGCGCGATGTCGCCTTCGTCGGTGCGGAAGGTGTGGGTCGGCAGGCCCTTGACCACCCCGCCGCCCTCGACGCCGCGGATGGCCGCCGTCCAACCGTAGAGCGAGAAGGCGTTGGTGATGCGCTGCGCAAGCGCCCACCCGGCGTTGCCCCAGAGATACTTGGAGTGGTCGCGGCCGTCGACGTCCTCTACGAACTCGAAGCCTTCGACCGGCACCGTGTCAGGCCCGTAGGGCAGGCGCAGCAGCACGTGCGGCAGGGTGAGCGCGACGTAGCGGCTCTCCTCGCTGTCGCGGAAACTGCGCCATTTGATCAGCTCCGCGCTCTCGAAGATCTTGGCCAGATCGCGCGGTCCGCCGAGGTCGGTGAAGCTGTCCATGTCGAACAGCCGCGGATTGGCGGCCGAGATCATCGGCGCGTGCGCCGCGGCGGCGACTTCCGCCAGCTTCTCCAGCAGGGCCATGTCCTGCGGATGGCGACCGAACTCGAAATCGACCATCAAGGCGCTGTAGGGGTGGCCGCCGAAGGTGCCGTACTCTTCCTCGTAAATCTTCTTGAAGAGCGCCGACTGGTCGAACTCCACCGCCTTTTCCAGGTCGGTGAGAACGTCCTTCCTGTTGGCGTTGAGGACGCGCAGCTTGAGCTGCGTGCCCGTCTCCGTGTTCATCACGAGGTAATGCAGACCGCGCCAGGTGGACTCCAACGTCTGGAAATCCTCATGGTGCATGATCTCGTTCAGCTGTTCGGTGATCAGCGCATCGATCTCGGCGATCTTCTGCGAGATCAAGGCGGCCGTGTCGGCGGAGACGTCGGTCCCCTCCGCCGCCACGCTGTCGATGAATTCGCCGATCAGATCGACGGCGTAGGGCTTTTGCTCCTCCGCCCGGGCCAGCTTGCCCTCGGTCATGATCTGCTCGAGGACGTTCAGTTCGCTTTTCTCGTCAGCCATCGCTCGCTTCCCCTAGTCGACGGCGCGCCCCCATCGGGCGGCGCTTCGGCCGTCCGCCCGCTTACTCGTCGCCCTTTTTCGCCGCATCCAGAAGCTTCTTGAGCTCCTTCTGCTTGGCGTCGTCGGAGACCATCTCGCGCAGCAGGCGATCGAGATCGTCGTTGCCGTCGAGCTTGGTCATCAGATCGGCGAGCCGCCGACGCGCGTCGAACAGCTTCTTCAGCGGTTCGATCTGTTTGACCACGTTCTCGGGTTCGAAATCGTCGAGGCTGCGGAAGGCGAGCTCGACATTCATCTTGCCGGCGTCCTTGTCGTCCTCGCCGACCATGCGGTTTTCGACCTGGAAGGCCGCGCGCGGCTTCACGCCGGCCAGCACGTCGTCGAAATTGTCGCGGTCGATCTCGACGAACTTCCGCTCCTTCATCTTGGGCAACGGCTCTTCGGGCTTGCCCGACAGATCCGCGATGATCCCCATGACGAAGGGCAGCTCCTTCATCTCGATCGCGCCGCCGATCTCGACGTCGTAGGTGATCTGCACGCGCGGCGGGCGAACCCGGCCGATCTTGTGCTGGATGCTGTCAGACATGGCGTCCCCCAAATGTGCGCCCAAACCTCTGTCGGCGGGCGCGCCGCTGCGCCCCCAACGCCAGAGGGAAGTAAAAGGGAATTAGTAAATTCTGGCAAGCATCGAAAACGCCTTCGTTTTTGTCCGGTTTGTTACTTGAGGAACATTCCCGAGTCTTGGAGTAATGCCGGGCGAAGGCCGAACGCTATTTGGCGATCGCATGGGGTAATGCTAACCATATGATATTAATGATATTTTCCCTTCTGGCCGCGCTGCGCGGTTGCCCGTAAACTGATCTCGGACGCACGCGGGGCGGCCCGTGCGCGCAGTCATCAAACGGGGGAGGCGATGAGCGAGGAAATCGTCGAACTGAACGGCGCCGAGAGCCCGACCGGCCGCATCCGGGTGAAGCTCGATCTGGAGTTGCCGCATTCCGAGGCGATGGCGGTGCTCGCCATCGTCCATGATTACAAGGACAAGGCCAAGAAACAGGCGGAGGCGGACCGTCGGCGCGCCGAGGCCGACCGCCGCAAGGCCGAGGCCGCCGCCAAGAAAGCCGCCAAGGCGGAGGCCGCGAAGGCGGGCAAGAAGGCGCCGGCCGCAAAACCTGACGCCGCGAAGACGGCGGACTGACCCTGACTGACGGGAGCGATCGAGAATGGCGGAGAAAGTGCTGGAGTTCATCGGGTCGGATACGCTGCCGGACTCGATGCGCGTCAACATTCAGATGGAGATGCCGTACGATTTGGCGGTGAAGATCCTCGATCTGATCCAAAAGAACATGCCCGAGGAGCCGCCGGCGCCGGCGGGAGCGGGCGGCGACGAGGGGTGAGCGCGGCGGCGGGCGGTGAGCGCGGCGGCGAGCGGTGATCGCGGCCCGTTCGTCCTGCCGCCCCTCCGGCCGGCCAGCTTGCTCGCACACGGCTTGGCGCACACGGCTTGGCGTCGCTTCGGTCGGCGGCGCGCCGTTCGGCAACGGTCCCGCCCGGCGCCGCGACTCCCATGAAAAAGCCCCCGACCGCAAGGATCGGGGGCAGTTTCACAGGGAGCACCGTGGTGCGGACTAGGACGTCCGCACCGCCCGGCAAAAGGCAGGGCCGGGCCTCATGAGCACCCGCTGGTGGCGCCGCAGGTGACGCACTTCATGCAGGTGCCGTTCCGCACGAGGGTGAAGTTGCCGCAATCGCCGCAGCTGTCGCCCTCGTATCCTTTGGCGCGGGCTTCGCGAATGCGATCCGTCCGCGTGTCGACGTCTTCCATCACCGTTTCCTCGACGGCGACGGCCGCCGAGACGTGGGTGTGGCTCTGGGTGCGGGCCGCGCTCGGGCCGGCGTCGTTCGACGCCGTCGGCTGGCCCGCCGAAAGCTCGGTGACGTTCGAGTAGAGCGTCAGATCGCTCTTCCGCACGAAGCCGCGGCTCGCCACCTTCTGAATCGCGGCGAAGGCGGCCGCGGTCTCCGGCGGCAGCGTGCCTTCCTTATCGCCCTTGCCCATCGTGTCCGGCAGCATGTCGTCGGGCTGCACGTGGGCCAGGTCGTCCCGCCCGAGATAGCTGATCGCCACCTCGCGGAAGATGTAGTCGAGGATCGAGGTCGCCATCTTGATGGCGTCGTTGCCCTCGACCATGCCCTGGGGTTCGAAGCGCGTGAAGGTGAAGGCCTCCACGTACTCCTCCAAGGGCACGCCGTACTGCAGGCCGATCGACACCGCGATCGCGAAATTGTTCATCAATGAGCGGAAGGCCGCGCCTTCCTTGTGCATGTCGATGAAAATCTCGCCGAGCCGTCCGTCCTCGTATTCGCCCGTGCGCAGGTAGACCTTGTGGCCGCCGACCATCGCCTTTTGCGTATAGCCCTTGCGGCGGTGAGGCAGGCGCTGACGCTCGGCCGCCCGCTCGACGATCCGCTCGACGATCCGCTCGGCCACCATCGGGGCGGCGGCTTGCGGCGTCGCCGCCGCCAGCTCCTCGGCCGCGTCTTCCGCGTCGTCGACGTCGTCGACCAGCGAGGCGGCCAACGGCTGGGAGAGCTTCGAGCCGTCGCGATAGAGCGCGTTCGCCTTCAGGCCGAGCCGCCAGCTCATCATGTAGGCTTTCTTGCAATCCTCGACCGTCGCGCTGTTCGGCATGTTGATGGTCTTGGAGATCGCGCCCGAGATGAACGGCTGCGCGGCCGCCATCATCTGGATGTGGCTCTCGAAGGAGAGGTAGCGCTTGCCCAGCTTGCCGCAGGGATTGGCGCAATCGAAGACCGGCAGATGCTCGGTCTTCAAATGCGGCGCGCCCTCCAGCGTCATCGCCCCGCAACAGTAGATGTTCGCGGCCTCGATATCCGCCTTGGCGAAGCCGAGATGGGTCAGGAGATCGAACGAGAAGTCGTCCATCAGCGCCGCGTCGACGCCCAGCCGCGCGGTGCAGAACTCCTCGCCCAGCGTCCATTTGTTGAAGGCGAACTTGATGTCGAAGGCCGAACCGAGCGCCGCTTCGACCTTCGCCAGCGCCTCTTCGTCGAAGCCCTTGTCCTTCAGCGTCGCATGATTGACGCCGGGCGCGTCCTTCAACGTGCCGCAACCGACCGCGTAGCGCACCATCTCGTCGATTTGCGCGTTAGAGTAGCCGAGCTTGGCCAGCGCCTCCGGGGCGGTGCGGTTGATGATCTTGAAGTAGCCGCCCCCGGCCAGCTTCTTGAACTTCACCAACGCGAAGTCAGGCTCGATCCCGGTGGTGTCGCAATCCATCACCAGGCCGATCGTGCCGGTCGGCGCGATGACGGTGGCCTGGGCGTTGCGGAAGCCGTACGCTTCGCCCTTCTTGAGGGCGCGATCCCAGGAGGCCGCCGCGGCCTTGGCCAGATCCTTGTGCGGGACGTTCGGCGCGTCCAGCGGCACCGGGGCGATCGCCAGGCCTTCATAGCCGTCGGCCCAACCGTGGGCGGCGATGCGATGGTTTCGGATCACCCGCAACATGTCGTCGCGATTCTTGGCGTAGCCGGGGAAAGGACCCAACTCCTGCGCCATTTCGGCGGAGGTCTCGTAGGAGACGCCGGTCATCAGGGCCGTGATCGCGCCGCACAGCGCGCGGCCTTCGTCTGAATCGTAGGACAGGCCCGAGGCCATCAGCAGGCCGCCGATATTGGCGTAGCCGAGCCCGAGCGTCCGGTACTCGTAAGAGAGCTGCGCGATCTCCTTCGAGGGGAACTGCGCCATCAGCACCGAGACTTCGAGCGTGACGGTCCACAGCCGCACCGCGTGCTCGAACGCGTCGACGTCGAAGCTCCCGTCCTCGCGGCGGAACTGCATCAGGTTGAGCGAGGCGAGATTGCACGCCGTGTCGTCCAGGAACATGTATTCCGAACACGGGTTGGACGCATTGATGCGTCCCGACTGCGGGCAGGTGTGCCAATCGTTGATGGTGGTGTCGTACTGCAGGCCCGGATCGGCGCTGGCCCAGGCGGCGTGCGCGATCTGCTCCCACAGGTCGCGAGCCTTCACGACCTTGGCGATCTTGCCGTCGGTGCGGCGGATCAACTCCCAGTCGGCGTCTTCCTCGACCGCGCGCAGGAAGCTGTCGGTCACCCGCACCGTGTTGTTGGCGTTCTGGCCGGAGACAGTGTTGTAGGCCTCCGAATCCCAATCCGTGTCGTAGGTCGGGAACTCGATCTCGGCGTAGCCCTGGCGTGCGAACTGAATGACGCGCTGGACGTAGTTCTCCGGGATCAGCGCCTTGCGGGCCGCGCGGATTTCAGCCTTCAGCTCCGCATTGGCCTTGGGATCGAAGCGGGCCTCCTCGGACAGGCTGGTCGCGTCGTGACAGGCGCGCATGATGGCGTTCAGGTGCCGGGCGTGCAGCTTGGAGCCGGCGACCAGCGCCGCGACCTTCTGCTCCTCGACCACCTTCCAGTCGATGAACTGCTCGACGTCCGGGTGGTCGACGTCGACGACGACCATCTTGGCGGCCCGGCGCGTCGTGCCGCCGGATTTGATGGCGCCGGCCGCGCGGTCGCCGATCTTTAGAAAGCTCATCAGGCCCGAGGACTTGCCGCCGCCGGCCAACGGCTCGCTCGCGCTGCGCAGCGCCGAGAAATTGGCGCCCGTGCCGGACCCGTACTTGAACAATCGCGCTTCGCGGACCCACAGGTCCATGATGCCGCCGTCGTTCACCAGGTCGTCCTTGACGCCCTGGATGAAACAGGCGTGCGGCTGAGGGTGTTCATAGGCGCTTTTCGACTTCGTCAGTTTGCCGGTCTTGAAGTCGACGTAATGGTGACCCTGGCTGGGGCCGTCGATGCCGTGCAACCAATGCAGGCCGGTGTTGAACCATTGCGGGCTGTTCGGCGCCGCCATCTGGCGCGCCAGCATGTAGCGCATCTCGTCATAGTAGGCTTGAGCGTCCTCGGCGGCGTCGAAATAGCCGCCCTTCCAACCCCAATAGGCCCAAGCGCCGGCGAGGCGGTCGAACACCTGCTTGGCGCTGTTCTCGTGGGTGGTCCGGGCGTCCTCCGGCAACTTCGCGAGCGCCTTCTCGTCCGCTTCGCGCCGATGCAGGAAGGCGGGCACGTCCTTCTCGGCGACCGGCTTGGTCGCCGCCGGAACGCCGGCCTTGCGGAAATACTTCTGCGCCAGCACGTCGCAGGCGACCTGCGACCAATGGCCGGGGACCTCGATGTTCTTCAGCGAGAAGACGGTCGTCCCGTCCGGATTGCGAATTTCGCTGTCGGTCCGCCGGAATTCGATGGTCGCGTAGGGCGACTCCCCTTCGCTCGTGAATCGTCGAGATACCCGCATTGCTTCCTCGCGCCAGGATGGTTGAACGACCGATGTTGATCGAAACTGATGAGCGTTCGTGAGGCCGGAAGAAGGTGATCACGCGCCGTAAAACGGTCCCCAAACCGTTGGAATCCCCTGTTTTGGCGCTACCCCTTGGGGCCACGTCTTGCAGGATACACCAGATATGGATTGGCTCAAGGATTTTGTGTTTACGAACTATTAAAATACCACATATAGACTTCTTGACATTTTCAGACCCCGCGGCGCGCCCCGCGCCGCCCTCTTTCGCGCCGCCGAGCCGTCCGGTCGCCGCGCCGCGGCCGCCACTGGACGCGGCCGGTCTGCGGTGCGATAAAGCGGGCGCGCCGGGGCGGACGGTTTCGTCCCGACGCGCGCGAGTTCGGCGAGGCGAGGAGCGGTTTCCCATGCCCAATGCGATCACCCGGCTGATCACCTGGATGCGCGGCGCGTTTGTCGGCGAGGACGAGTTCGGCAACCGCTACTACCAGGATAAGACCGCGCCGGCGCGCGGCCGACGGCGGCGCTGGGTCGTCTACGCCGCCGGCGGCGACGAGGCGACCCGGGTCCCGCCGATGCATCACGCTTGGCTGCATTACACGCTGGCCGACTTCCCGGATGCGGCCAAGCTGAAGAAGCGGTCTTGGATGAAGCCTCACACGCCTAACATGACAGGCACGCCTATGGCCTATCGACCCCCCGGCCACACCCTGCAGGGCGGCCAGCGCGACCGCGCCACCGGCGATTACGAGGCCTGGACGCCCGAATGACGGGCGCCGCCCTCTCCGCCTCAGGCGCGCCCGCCCGCATGACGATGAGCCGTCAGAACCTCCATATCCTGATCGGCGCGCTGACCGTCCTGGTCGGCGCGCTTTTGATCGTCGCCAGTTATCTGGGCGATCAGCCGGGCGAGACCGAGGCGGACGGCTACCGCCTCACCGCAAGCTTCCGCGCGATCGACGGCATTCAGCCGGGTTCCGAGGTGTTGCTGGCGGGGGTGCCGGTCGGCGAAGTGGAGAAGCAGTATCTCAACGTCGAGACCAATAACGCCGTCGTCGTAATGCGCATTCGCGAGGGGATCGAGATCCCCGCCGACAGTTCGCTCAAAATCCTGAGTGAGGGAATCGCCGGCGCGAAATATCTCAAGATTACGCCCGGCGGCGATTTTGAGATGCTGGGGCCGGGCGACAGCTTCGATTTCACCCAAAGCGCCATTCGCTTCGAGGCGTTGCTGCAGAAGTTGATTCAGTCCGCGGAAGCCCGGCGCGAGCAGGCGGCGACGCAGGACGAGGCGGCCGAGCAAAGCCCGTCGGACGGCGCGCAGGAAGACGGACCGGGCGGTTTCGGCCTGCCCGGTCTCTCCGGCGACTGACGGCGGAAAAGAAGGAGCGAGCGCGATGCAACGCAGCGCCATCGAAACCATCATGGGGGCCGTCGTCCTGCTGGTCGCGGGCTTCTTCCTGGTCTTCGCCTATCAGTCGACCGATCTGCGCATCGGCGGCAGCTACGAGGTGTCGGCGCGGTTCAACGCGGTCGACGGGTTGACCCTCGGCTCCGACGTACGCGTCGGCGGGGTCAAGGTCGGCTCGGTGGTGGAGCAGGGGATCGACCAGGAGGTCTATCAGGCGGTGGTGCGCATGGCTGTGCGGCCGGACGTCTCCCTGCCGATCGACAGCAAGGCGGTGATCGCGAGCGACGGGCTGCTCGGCGGCCGGTACGTCAAGATCGAACCGGGCTCGGCGGCGGAGACGCTCGGCGACGGGGACCGGATCGAAGAGACCGAAGACGCCATCGCCCTGGAAGAGCTGCTGGGCAGGGCGATGTTCCTGGTGACGGGCGAAGATCCGCAATGACCGCACCGCCCGCCCCGCACCAGCGCTGGGATCCGGATCGCTATCGCTCGGAGGCCGGCTTCGTCGCCGAACTCGGCTTGCCGGTCGTGGATCTGCTGGCGCCCCGGGCGGGGGAGCGCATTCTCGATCTCGGATGCGGCGAAGGCGCCCTGACCTCCAAGCTTGTCGCGCTGGGGTGCCACGTGGTCGGCGTCGACGCAAGCGCCGATCAGATCGCCCGCGCGCGGGCCGAGGGGCTGGACGCGCATGTGCTCGACGGCCGGCGCCTGCGGGACGAGGCGCGCTTCCGCGCGGCGTTCGACGCCGTCTTCAGCAATGCGGCGCTGCATTGGATGAAGGACGACCCGGACGCGGTGCTGGCGGGCGTCGCCGCCGCCCTCAAACGCGGCGGGCGCTTTGTCGGCGAAATGGGCGGCTTTGGAAATGTCGACGCAATCCGCCGCGCCTGCCATGCGGAACTGCGCGCGCGCGGCGCCGATCCGGAGGCCGTCGATCCCTGGTTCTTTCCCGACGTTGCGGATTATCGCGCGCGGCTTGAGCGCGCCGGGTTCGCCGTCCGGGCGATCGAATTGATCCCGCGACCCACCCGGCTGCCGGGGGACGTAAGGGGATGGCTCGCCACCTTCGCGGACTGCTTTCTGACGGCCCTGCCGCAGACGGAGCGGGAAGAGGCGGCGGCCGCGATTCGCGCCCGGCTCGCCCCCGACCTTCAGGCGGCCGACGGGACTTGGACGGCGGACTATGTCAGGCTGCGCTTCGCGGCCGATCTGCGATGAGGCGACGGATGGGACGCGGACGACTTTACGCGGCGCTGGCGGCCGTCGGACTGGGCGTTTGGTTGGGGGCGGGTTTAGGCCTGGGCGAGGCCGCAGCCGTCCCCCGCGCGATCGCCGTCCTGCAGGGCCTCGACAAGGTGACGGCCCGCGTCTCGACCTTCGAGGCGCCGGTGGGGGAGACGGTGACCTTCGGCGCGCTTCAGATTCGCGTGCGCCACTGCGATCGCACCCCGCCGCAGGAGGCTCCTGAATCGGCGGCCTTTCTCGAAATCGACGAGGTGAAGCAAGGGGAAGAGCCGGCCGCGCTCTTCACCGGCTGGATGTTCGCGTCTTCGCCGGGCCTCAATGCGCTTGAGCATCCGGTCTATGACGTGTGGGTTCTGCAGTGCAAGGGCGCAGAACTCGAGGGCGGCGTCGCTCCGCCGTCGCCGGAATAGGCGGGCGGGTCACCCGCCGCCGGCGCCGCTCGCGCCTGACGATCCGGACGTCTCGCCGCCCGCGCCGTTCAGCGCGCCGGACGTCTGCTGCATCTGCTCGGCCGCCTGACGCGCGGCCTCGGGATCGGTGAAGAAGCCGGCGAAAAGGCTCGCCGCCAGCAGCAGCGCCGCCTGATCCCAATGCGTCAGATGCGGGGCGGTCGGCGCCTTGCGGGTGAATAGGCCCCACAGCATCGCCGCGCCCGCCGCTGCAAACAGATAGCCCGAGAACATGGGCGCGATCAGCGCGTCCGGCTGCGGCAGGGCGAACGCCAGACACAACGCCATGATCAGCGCCGTGCCGCGCAAGATCGCCCGGTTCATGCGCTCGTAATCGTCAGGGCCCTGCGGGCCGCCGCCGGTGCGATTGCGCTGGTCGCGTTGGTCGCGCCCGGCGGGTTCGTCGATGCTCCAGCGGTTGTCGAGCCCGTCGGCCTGCGGTCGACCGCGGCGGTCGTCGTCGTTCGACTGTCGGTCGCGATAAAGGGCCATGGGGTCTGCCTGCCTTTCGGTTCAAAGCGCGAAGCAGGCCCGCGGAGAGGGTCGCAGAAGTCAGCGACCCCGCGCCGCGGCCTGTCGCTGTCCCGGAAGACATGGGGGCCGAGCCATCCGACATCAAGCGGCCCGGCCCTTGGCTCACAGCGGCGGCGTCAATCGACCGTCGCGAGGCGAATGCCGGACCCCAACTCGGCCAACTGCTTGTTGAAGGCCTCCATGTCCTCAGGCGGGTCGGTTTCGGCCAACAAGGCGAGAGCGAGAGCGGAGCGCTCCCGGTCGTTCATCTCTGACGCCATCGCATCGAACCTGGCGTTGAAGAAGTTAAGACCGTCGTCGAAGCCGACTTGGCTAGGTCGGAACCGGTGCGGCTTCTCCGGCTCGATCGTCATTTCCGCGGCGCCCGTAGCCGTCGGGACGGTGGAGTGGGTCTTCTCGGTGATTGCGCCGTTGGGTGCGATATGGCTCGTGCGATACTGCGGGGTCACGAGGACGCGCACGGGATCTTTGCTTTGCGCCTGACGCTGCTTGAAGGGGTCGACCCGTGTGGTCGGCAGAGTTATCTGCACTACCCTCGCGCCTCAAGCGGCGCGGCGAAGGGGTCGACCGCGACGGCGTCGCCTCCAAGCGGCGGAAGAAAAGTCTGCGGCGTCACGGCGACAAGGGCCGTCTCGTGCGCGGTCAGCGAGAAGCCAGGTCCGGGCAGAGTGAAAACCTTGCCGTCGTTGGTGTTCAGCAAGGTGTTTGTGGGGCCCGCGCCGGTCGGTCGTAGGATGGTCACCACGGTGTTGAACGGGTTCGCGCTCCCCGGGTCCGCGAGATCGCGTCCGGGCAGGGAAGACGGCGGGATGACGAACCTCAGATTGTAGATATAGGACCTGTCCTCAAGATTGGTGATCGATAGGAAGTAACCTTGCAGCACGCTGTCCGGCGTGGGACCGCCCGGCGTTGGGGAGTTCGGGCGTTTGTAAATCAGTTCGAAATTGGAAACCGTTGCAGCCATGATGACCCTCCCCAAAATTGAATGCGGGGCCGCTCTCGGGCGCTCCGTGAATACGATTATAACGCGAAAATTTCATGAAATACAGGTATATCGGGCAAGTTCTTGCACGCGAAGCGGCGCGCGGTCGCTCGCTGAGCGGCGTCGGATCAGTTGTTGCGATAGCGCTCCAGGAAGGCTTCCGCCTCGCCCGCTTGGTAGCGGCTGAAGAAGTCGGCGTGGCGGTTCAGCGCCTCGGCCAGCATCGCCCGGTAGTCGGCGCGCGGGACCTCGCTCGCCCCGAAACGCTCCAGATGCTTGGTGACGAATTGCGTGTCGAGCAGCGAGAAACCCGCCGCCTTCAGGCGCGCCACCAAATGCACCAACGCCACCTTGCTGGCGTCCCGCCGGCGGGAGAACATGCTCTCCCCGAAGAAGGCGGCGCCCAGCGTCACGCCGTAGAGGCCGCCGGCCAACCGATCGCCGTCCCACACCTCCACCGAATGGGCGTGCCCCATGCGATGCAGCGAGGTGTAGAGGGTGAGGATCTTGTCGTTGATCCAGGTGCGCGGCCGGCGCTCGGTCGACTCGGCGCAGCCGTCCATCACCCCTTCGAAATCCTCGTCGAAACTAACCCGATAACGGCGCGAGCGGATCGTCTTGCGCAGCCGTGCGGGGACGTGGAAGGTCTCCATGTCGATGACGCCGCGCATGCGCGGGTCGATCCAGAAAAGGTCCGGATCCTCGCGATCCTCCGCCATCGGAAAGACCCCGATGGCGTAAGCGCGAAGAAGCATGTCCGGGGTGAGGTCGAGGGGCTCCATAACCGTCCGCTTTCATGCGCCTCCGCCGCGCCGTCGCCGGCGGATGCGCGCTGCGCTCGCACGTAGACTCTAGCCGCCGGCGCGCCCGCTTGTCTTGCAAAAACGGCGGGCCGGCGCCGCGCCGGTCGCGAGCCTACTTCTTCAGGCCCATCCACTTCTCGAGCCAATGGATGTCGTAGTCGCCGTCAATGAATCGTTTCTCGGCGATGATCTTCTGATGCAACGGGATCGTCGTCTTTACGCCGCCGATGACGTATTCGGCAAGCGACCGGCGCAGACGCATCAGGCATTCGTTGCGGTTCTGCCCGTGCACGATCAGCTTCGAGACCAGACTGTCGTAGAAGGGCGGCACGGCGTAGCCGGAATAGAGCTGGCTGTCGACGCGCACGCCCAGGCCGCCCGGCGCGTGATAGTCGGTGATGCGCCCTGGCGTCGGCATGAAGCTTTCGGGATCTTCGGCCGTGATGCGGCATTCGATCGCGTGGCCTTGGATCTTGATATCCTTCTGCTCGAGGTCGAGCGCGGCTCCGGCGGCGATGCGAATCTGCTCGCGCACCAAATCGACGCCGCAGACCATCTCCGAAATCGGATGCTCCACCTGCAGGCGCGTGTTCATCTCTATGAAGTAGAATTCGCCGTCCTCATAAAGGAACTCGATCGTGCCGGCGCTGCGGTAGCCGAGCTCCTTCATCGCGTCGGTGACGGTGTCGCCGATGCGCTTGCGTTCCTCGGCGTTGAGCGCAGGCGAAGGCGCCTCCTCGATCACTTTCTGGTGGCGGCGCTGGATCGAGCAGTCGCGCTCGCCCAGATGGATGCAGCCGCCTTGACCGTCGCCCAACAACTGCACTTCGATGTGGCGCGGACGCGCGAGATAGCGTTCGATATAGACGGCGTCGTCGCCGAAAGCGGCCTTGGCCTCCGTTCGGCAGATGGAGAGCGCGGTCCCGACCTCATCCATCGAATAGGCGACCTTCATGCCGCGTCCGCCGCCGCCGGCGGCGGCCTTGATGATCAGCGGGAAGCCGATCTCCTCGGCGATCTTGAAGGCTTCTTCATCGGTCTCGACCGCGCCGTCGCTGCCGGGTACGCAGGGAATGCCGAGGCGCTTGGCCGCGATCTTCGCCTCGATCTTGTCGCCCATCATGCGGATGTGCTCGGAGCTCGGTCCGATGAAGGCGATGCCGTGCTCCTCCACCATCTCGGCGAAGGCGGCGTTCTCCGACAGGAACCCGACGCCCGGATGAATCGCGTCCGCGCCGGTCAAGGTCGCCGCGGTGAGGATCGCCGCCTTGTTGAGGTAGCTGTCCTTCGGCGCCGGCGGCCCGATGCACACCGCTTCGTCGGCGAGGCGAACATGCATCGCCTCCGAATCCGCGGTCGAATGCACCGCGACCGTGTGGATGCCCATCTCCTGGCAGGCGCGATGGATGCGCAGCGCGATCTCGCCCCGGTTCGCGATGAGAACCTTTTCGAACAAACGCGATCTCCCTATGCGCGGCCGCGGCGGCTCTACTCGATGATCACCAGCGGCTCGCCGAACTCCACCGGGCTGCCGTCGGCGACCAGCACTTCCTTAACCGTGCCCGCGCGCGGCGCGGGGATCGGGTTCATCACCTTCATCGCTTCGATGATCAGCAGCGTCTGCCCTTCCTTGACCGCCTCGCCCGGCGTCACGAAAGCGTCCGCACCCGGCTGGGGAGCGAGATAGGCCGTTCCGACCATCGGGGAGGGCACCGCGCCCGGATGCGAGGATTTGTCCGCCGGCGCCGACGTCGTCGGGGCGGCGGGCGCGGCGGCGGCCGGGGCGGGAGCGGGGGCGGCCGGCGCGGGCGCCTGCGCGCGGGACAGCTTCAGCTTGTGCTCTCCCTGAGCGAGCTCAAGCTCCGTCAGGTTCTTCTCGTCCATCAGGTCGGCGAGCTGCTCGATCAGCTCGGCGTCAACGGTCAGTTTCGGCATCTCGGCCCCTCAGGCTCTTGGGCGTCGGATGGCGGCGGCGGCGCCGGCCGCGCGATCCGGCAGGTCTTCATGCATGTAGCCCCCGCAGGCGGCCCCGCTCAACCCCCAATTCGGTCTCCTCGCGCGCGCCTACGCAACATGCGCCTTCACGATCTCCGCCATCGCCTGCAGAGCCAGCACATAGCCTTGCACGCCCAATCCGCAGAT
Source organism: Marivibrio sp. (assembly GCF_040218065.1). Taxonomy (NCBI): domain Bacteria; kingdom Pseudomonadati; phylum Pseudomonadota; class Alphaproteobacteria; order Rhodospirillales; family Aestuariispiraceae; genus Marivibrio; species Marivibrio sp. The sequence continues at coordinate 200,549 of NZ_JAVJQE010000010.1, forward strand.
CACCCCTGCGGCGATCGGCGAAAGATAGCTGTGATGGCGAAAGCTTTCGCGCGCGTAAATGTTGGAGAGGTGCACTTCGATCAGCGGCAGTTCAGCCGCCGTCACCGCATCGCGCAGCGCGAGCGAGGTGTGCGTGTAGGCGCCGGCGTTGATGATCAGGCCCGCGTGCGTCTCGCGGGCTTGCTGGCACCAGGTGACAAGCTCGCCCTCATGATTCGATTGTCGGCAATCCACTGCGAGGCCGAGCGGCTTCGCGGCGTCGGCCAGCATGCGCTCTACGTCCGCGAGCGTCGTCGCGCCGTAAATCGCCGGCTCCCGCTTGCCCAACATGTTGAGGTTCGGCCCGTTCAGGACCATCACCGTCGGATCGGCCATCGACCGCCGCCCCCTTCTCTCGCGCACGTCCCCCGACTGTCGGCGCGAGTATACAGCCCGCACTGACGGCGGCAAGGCGCGCCTCTTTCCCCGGACGCCGGGGGTCGATAGGCTCAGGGCGCTCTGACAGACGCGGCGACCGAGGAGAGTTTCGCCCATGGCGCGCAAAAAAACGGCCCCCTGCGGCGGCTGGGCCTCGCCCATCACGACGGACCTGATGACCCGAGGGGCGGTCGGTCTGGGCCAGGTGATGCTGGACGGCGACGCCGTCTATTGGACCGAACAGCGGCCGTGGGAGCAGGGCCGAACCGTGCTGGTTCGCCGCGGTCCGGACGGCGCCGTCCGCGACCTGACGCCCGCGCCTTACAACGTGCGCTCCAAGGTCCACGAATACGGCGGCGGCGCGATGCTCGCCGGGCGCGGCGGCGCCTGGTTCGTCGACGCGCGCGATCAGCGGATCTATCGCGCGGACGGCGAGGGCGGAGCGATCCGGCCGATCACCAAGGCCGACGGGGCGGGCTACGCCGACCTGCAGCTCGACCCCGCGCGCGAGCGGCTGGTCGCCGTCCGCGAGGCCCCGCGCGAGGGCGGCGAGCCGGAGAACAGTCTCGTCGCGATCCATTTCGACGGGCGGATCGAGACGCTCGCCGAGGGCGCGGACTTTTACGCCATGCCGGCCTTCTCGCCGGACGGCGATCGCCTCGCCTGGATAGAATGGCGCCACCCCAACATGCCTTGGGACGGGACCGACTGCCGCGAGGCGCGCCTCGACGCCGAGGGTCGCGTGACGGCGCGGACCCACATCGCGGGCGGGCGCGACGTGTCCGTCTTTCAGCCGAGCTATGCGCCGGACGGGCGACTGCATTACGTCTCGGACGAAAGCGGCTTTTGGAACCTCTACCGCCACGGCGAGCCGGCGGAGCATTTCAAGGCCGAGGCCGAGTTCGGTCAGCCGCACTGGCAATTCGGCATGCGCACCTACGCCTTCCTGGATGCGGAACGCGCCGTCTGCGCCTTCGCGCGCGACGGCGACTGGAGCTTGGGCGTCTTCGATCTGGATCAGAAGAAGCTCTCCCCCGTTTCGCTCGACGGCGGCTGGCGCGTCTTCGACGGGATCGTCAGCGAAGGCTCGCGGGTCGCCTTCACCGCCGGACGCGCCGCCGGCCCGGCGGCTGCGGTGACGCTCGACCTCGCCTCGGGCCGCGAGACGGTGCTGCGCGAGGCGTTCGATCTCAAGCTGTCGGAAGACGCCGTCTCCCTCGCCCAGAAGGTTGAGTTTCCGACCGAGACGCCGGACGGCGGATCGGCCCGCGCCTTCGGCTATTTCTATCCCCCGGCGAGCGCCGAGTTCGAGCCGCCCGAGGGCGAGCGCCCGCCGTTGATCGTGATGAGCCACGGCGGCCCGACCGGGCAGACGACGGCGGCCTTCTCCCTCAAGGTGCAGTTCTGGACCAGCCGCGGCTTCGCGGTGCTCGACGTCAATTACGGCGGCTCCACCGGCTTCGGGCGGGCCTATCGCCGGCGGCTCAACGGGGCCTGGGGGGTGGTCGACGTGGAGGATTGCTGCCGCGGGGCCAAGTGGCTCGCCGATCGCGGATTGGTCGACGAGCAACGGCTGGTCGCGGTCGGCGGCAGCGCCGGCGGCTACACGACGCTCGCCGCGCTGACATTCCGCGACGTCTTCGCGGCCGGGCGCTCCAGCTACGGGATCGGCGATCTGGAGACGTTGGCCCGCGACACCCACAAGTTCGAAAGCCGCTATCTCGACACCCTCGTCGGCCCCTGGCCCGAGGCGGCCGAGATCTACCGCGCGCGCAGCCCGATCCGCCACACCAAGGGCCTCAACTGCCCCGTCATCTTCCTGCAGGGGGAGGAGGACAAGGTCGTCCCGCCCAATCAGGCGGAGGCGATGGTCGGCGTCCTGCGCGAGAAGGGCCTGCCCGTCGCCTACATCCTGTTCGAGGGCGAGGGCCACGGCTTCCGCCGGGCGGAGAGCATCAAGCGCGCCTTCGAGGCGGAACTCAGCTTCTACGCGCAGCTTTTCGGCTTCGAGCCGGCCGATAAGATCGCCCCGGTGGAGATCGAGAACTTGAAGTGAGGGGCGGACCCGGCCGACGGCGCCCGCAAGAACGGGTCAGCGATCTTCGCCGAGATATGTGGCCAGATAATCCAAGACGTAGGTGCGGTCCGGCTCCTCTAGGGGATACATCCCCTGCTCCTCCACCATCCAGACCAGCATCTTGTCCCAGCGCTCGCGGTTGAGGCCCTGCTGGGCGACCAGCTTGTTGGAGTGGCACGCGCCGCAATAGGCGAAGACCAGATCGCGGTGTTCGCCCGGCGGCAGGCCATCGTACTCGTCGTCGGCTGCACCGGCGGGCGCGGTCAAGGCGGCGGTCAGGAAGAGGGCGGCGAGAGCGGAACGCATCAGGGAACTCCGTCGTCGATCGTCTGCAGAAAGGGAAAGCGGGCGACGGCGATAGGCCGCCGCCCGCCAGTCGAACGCGGCCTCAGGCCACCCGCACCGAGACGCGGTGCATCGAGTTGTTGAGGTAGCCCTTCGGGTTCCAGGCGATCGCATGAGGCTGGGAGACGCCCTTGTCGCTCGTCGCCCGCGCCCAGACTTCGTAGTAGCCGGCCTGGGGGAAAGAGACCTGCGCCCGCCACTGCTGCCAGGCGTAGGGATTCACGGGCGCGTCCAACTCCGCCTCCATCCACGTGGCCCCGAAGTCGATGGAGACCTCCATCTTCGCGACCTGGTCGTCGCCGGCCCAGGCGTGCCCGCGAACCTCCATCGAGCGGGAGTCGGTCTCAACGCCGGTCATCGGCGAGGTGATCAGCGACTTCACCGGCATCGCCTCGATGATGACGAAGTCCTCGTTTGCGACCTCTTCGCCCGGCGCAACGGGGCGGTTGGGGACGCGGTAGCTCTTGCCGGTCATCTTCGGGCCGTCATGCACGACGTCTCGCAGTTGGATTCGCGTCAACCATTTCTGCGAGCACGAGCCCGGCCAGCCCGGAACCACAAGGCGCAGCGGCGCGCCGTTCATCGTGTGGATCGGTTCGCCATTCTGTTCGAAAGCGATCAGGTTGTGCGGGTTCATCGCCTTCTCAATCGGCACCCCGCGGGAGATCGGCAGCTTCTCCGGATCTCCCGACAGATGCATGTCGGCCCCGTAATGGGCGGTGTAGATCGCGGAGTCCTTCACGCCGGCCGCCTTCAGGACGTCCGCCAGCCGCACGCCCGTCCACTGGGAGCAGCCGACCGCGCCTAGCGTCCACTGATTGCCCGAAGCCGGCGGATCAAAGAAGGACCGGCCGTTGCCGCCGCATTCGATGGTCAGATTCTCGGTCACCACCTCGAAGTTCGATCGTAGATCGCCGATCGACAACTCCATCGGCTTGTCCACCAATCCGTCGACGGTAAGCGTCCAGGAGTCCGGGTCCCGGTCCGCGGGCACGAGGCCGTTATTGCGGATGAAGTGGCGGCTGGTCGGGGTCACGGCGTCGTCCAGCAGGTGCGGCGGCGTCTCGGCGTTGACCGGCCGGTCGTTCAGAACGGTGAGCCCGTCCTTGCCCTCCAACGCGCCCTCGCTCTCCGCCAGCGCCATCGGGATGAAGCCGGACGGCATGGTGCGGTGGAACGGAATCGCCATACCGACCATCGCCGTCATGGTGGCGAGGCCCGCGCCGCGCAGGAAGCCGCGGCGGTCGGGGTAGGGGACGCGGCCGAACAGACGCTTGTCGGCGCCCTCCGGATCGTCCTTGAACATTTTGAAGAGACGCGGCGTGTCGGCGCCGCCTCGGCGCTCGCCGGGGTCGTGCTCGGCCATCAGATTTTCCTCCCGATCGGTTCTTTTCAGCTGCGGCGTTTTCGCCGTCGCAGGAAGAAACGAGCGGGCGGTCTGATTTATTCCCTCACTCGGTGAGCTTTTCTCGGCGGGACGGTTTAGACCCGGCAGGGCTGGCTTTCCGCCCGGGCCTGGGCGAGGCGCAACCGGGTGTCCGCCGGCGTCGGCTGATGCAGGCGGCTCGCCTCGTGCGCGGCCTGGGCGACGGCGGCGAAGCGCCGTTTGTCCATCCCGCTCGCCAGCAGTTGATAGCGAACAGCCCCGACACGCCAGATATAGCCCTGCGCGTGGGCGAGCGGGGACAGCGCCTCCGACACGCCCTTCGCCCCGTCGCGCAGCGCGATCAGGGTCACGCGACAACCGCGTGCGCCTCGATAATGGACCGCCAATCCAGGCGCCCCGTCGGGTCCGTCGAAGCCTATGTGCGCCAGGATCCGCAGGCGCGCGGCCTCAAGCGAGGGCACGAAGGGCGCGAAGCCGGCGATTGTCGTTCGCTCCAGACGCGGCGCGGCCGCGTCGATCGGCTGCGGCAAGCGCGACAGCTCGGCATGTTGCGCAGCGGCGGCCTGCGCCCAGTCGGGCGAGGCGGGAGCCTCGGCCGGCGGCGCCAGCGTCAAGCCGACCGCCACCGCCGCCGACGCCGCAAGCGCGCCGAGTCCGGCCGCCCAGCGACGCAGGCGCGCGCGGCGGCGCAGGCCGGGCGTGGCGCTGGGCACGCTCAGCGCGGGCGCGGCGATCGCCTGACCCAGCGCCTCCTTGGCGGAAGCGAGCTGCGCGGCTTCACGCGCGGCGTTCGGGTCGTCGGCGATTTGCTGCGCGGTCTCGGCGGCCTCGCGCGCGCCCAACTCGCCGTCTACGAAAGCGCTCAGCCGGCGCCATCGGGCGGCGTCCGCGTCATTCGGCGCGTTGTGTGATGAAGGGCGGTCGGTCATGGGTCCCAGGTGCGAGTCAGGCGCGGCGGTCGCGGCGGCCGCGGTGCGCCAGCGGAATAATGTTGCTTTCGCCCACGGCGTCAAGCAGCGCGGCGCGGGCGCGCGCCAGCCGGCTCATCACCGTGCCCGGCGGAACCTCGAGGATTTGCGCGGCTTCCGCGTAGCTAAAGCCGGCGACGTCGACCAGCGCCAGGATTTCGCGTTGGCGCGGCGTCAGCTTCATCAGGCCGAAGCGCACGGTCAGCGCGGTGATCACCGGCGGCTCTCCGGTCGGACGATCGGCGGCGCCGTAATCGTCGGCGTCGCTCATCTCGTCGAGCGGCGTCTCCTCGCGCCGCCGGCTGCGCTGCAGGTCGATGAAGCGGTTGCGCAGGATGCGGAAAAGCCAGGCGCGGAAGGCCGACGCCTCAGGCGGGACGCGTCGTGCGTCCATCGCGCGCACGAAGGTGTCCTGCACCAGATCCTCCGCATCGGCTGCGTCGCGCGTGAGCGCGTACGCGTAGCCGTAAAGCCGCGTCGCATAGGCTTGAAGCTCGCCGCGCCGATCGCCCATCCGCCGTTTCCAGTCCCGCTCGTCGCGCCCTCTTCCGATCGGGACGCTGCGTCGGAAAGGCTAGCATGGATCGCCCGATGCGCTATAGGGGCTTTATCCGACGCCGAGCCACAGGATCGCGAGCGGCGTGGTGACGACCGCGATGAGGGTTGAGATCAGGATTGCGGTGGAGCCGCGAGCGACGTAGCGGCCGTAGCGCCCGCCGATGATGAACACGTTGGCCGCCACCGGCAGCGCGGCCGTCAGAACGCCCGCCGCCGCCCAGAAAGGATCGACCGGAAAAAGCTGAAAGCAGACGAGCCACACCGCCAGCGGGTGGACGACCAGCTTGAAGAGGCTCATCGACGCCACTTCGCCGAGGCCCTTGGAGATCGGCCGTCCCCACAGGCCGGCGCCCAGGGCGAACAGCGCCGCCGGCCCGGCCGCATCGGCCAGCAGGCCGATCAGCACCGCGATCGGCCCCGGCAGGGCGAGCCCGGTCGCCGACCAGCCGACGCCGGCTGCGATCGACAGGACGAAAGGGTTGAGGGCCGCGCCCTTCAGCGCCTGCAGCACCGTCGCGCCGATCTTGCGCCCGGCCTGTGCGGCGCGCGCCTCCGCGACCTCCAGCAGCAGAATAGAAAGCGTGATGGTGACGACCAGATCCCACAGGATCGCGATCACCACCGGCGGGGCCGCGGCCTCGCCCATCACGCCGACGATCAGCGGAATGCCGAGGAAGCCCGCATTGCTGACCGCGCCCGCCTGGCCATGCAGCGCCGCCTCCCCCAGCTTCAGGCGAAAGACCAGAACGCCCGCCGCGACGGCCGCCAGATAGACCAGCAGCGTCGGGACGCCGTAGGCCAGCAGGTAATCGATGCGCAGGATCTCCCCCAGGTCGCGCGTCGCGAAGGCGCGGAAGATCAGGCAGGGCAAGGCGAAATAGAAGACGAAGGCGTGCACGCCCTTGACCGCGCGCTCGTCCATCAGGCCGCGCCAACGGGCGGCGGCGCCGCATCCGATGACGGCGAAGAAGGGCAGAGTCGCGGCGAGCGCGGCGAGAAAGGCGGTCATGACCGTCCTTATCGCCGGCCCGGTCCGCCGGGACAAGGTCGACGCTTTTCAAGCCCGCCGACGGCGCTACATTGCCGGCCATGACCGAACCGTCCGACGCCTCCCGACCCGAGCCGACCGCCGCGCTGCTGATCGTCGGCGATGAAATCCTGTCCGGCCGCACCCGCGACGCCAATCTGCAGCATCTGGCCGAGCGGCTGCAGACCGTCGGCGTGCCGGTGGTGGAGGCGCGCGTCATCCCCGATCGCGCCGAAACCGTCATCGCCGCCGTCCGCGAGCTGTCCTCCCGGGTCGATTATCTTTTCACCAGCGGCGGCATCGGGCCGACGCATGACGACATCACGGCGGACTGCGTCGCCGCCGCCTTCGAGCGCGCCATCGACGTTCATCCGGAGGCGCGCGCCCGGCTGGAGCGACACTACGCTGAAAGCGAGCACGCGTTGAACGAGGCGCGCCTGCGCATGGCGCGCATCCCGGACGGTGCGGAATTGATCGACAACCCCGTCTCCGCCGCCCCGGGCTTCCGCCTGGAAAACGTCTACGTCATGGCCGGGGTGCCCCGGATCATGGCGGCGATGCTGGATCAGGTGATCCCGACGCTGAAAGGCGGCGGGCCGCTTCTGGCGGAGACCGTGCGCTGCAATCTGCCGGAAGGCGAGGCGGCCGAGGGCCTGCGCCGCATCGCGGAGGAAAATCCGACCGTCGGCGTCGGCAGCTATCCGAAATACGGGTCGGGCGGCTTCCAGCTCTCCATCGTCGTGCGCGGGCGCGACGCAAAGGCGGTCGAGGCGGCGGCCCAGGACGTCGAGACGTTGGTCCGCGAGCTCGGCGGCCAGCCCGAGCGGCTGGCGCCCGGCGAGCCGGCCTGAGGCGAACATTATCAGCAGGAGGCGAGATGCCGCTGCACCCTTTCGAGCGCCGCGTGGTGCGCTTCTGGCTGACCCATTTGAGCGTCGGCGCCGGCGTCGCGGCGCTGATCACCGGCGCGATCTTGATTTTCGATTTCGGCGGGCTGGGCGGGCTCGTCTCGCGGGCCGGCAATCCCTGGATGTGGGGCCTGTTCCTCTACGGCAGCCTGACGCTAAGCTGCGCGCCGCTCAGCGTTTTCATCGCGTTGATGGCGGGCCAGGAAGACGACGATCCATAAGGCGATCAAGCCCCGAGGCGCGGCCTAGAAGCGCCCCTGCATGTGCATCAAGAGCCCCATCGCCAACGCCACCGCGATCGCGACCGGCAGCACGCGCGCCCACAGGCTTCCCCGTGCGCGCCGCCCGCGCACGATCAGCCACAAGATCACCGCGCCCAGCCCGATCAGCGCGTAAAAGGTAAGGTCCCGGTCCATCGCGGCTGGATAGCACGGCCCGGCGTTCCCGCCCAGGTTTCGGGGACACAATACGAAAGCCGGCGGAGAGAGGCGTCGCGCCCCCGAAATATTGTGTCCCGGAACAAGAAGCCGGGCGCTACGGAAGGATGGTCACCAGTTCCATCATCCCCTGATCCTCGTGATCCAGGATGTGGCAGTGGATGACGAAGGTCCCGATGAAGCGCTCATAGCGGGTTCGCACCGTCACCGGCGGCTCGCCCTCTCGGATGAAGAGCGTGTCCTTCCAGATCTTGCCTTCTCGGCCGTCGGGGAGGATCTGCGTCACCTCGAAGGGGTTCACGTGGATGTGGAACGGATGGCTCGCCCGTTTGCTGGAGAGCGTCCACTCCGCCGCCGTTCCGAGCTTCAGGGATCGGCTGTAGAAATCCGAGTAGGTGCGGTCCGAGATCAGGAAGCGGAAGCGGCAATTCGCGTCGCGCGACGGGTCGCAGGTCGCCGGCTCGCACTTGCCGGTCGCGTCGCACACCCGGTTGTCGAGATTGAAGACCACCGACTGCGCGCCGGCCGGGTCGATCTCGTCGTCCGCGATCCAGGGGTGCGCCAAATAGGGGGCGACTTCCCGCGTCGTCGGCAACGCCATGTCCCGATCGCCGGGCAGCACGCGGACGATCGCCAGCAGGCGCTCCTGTTCGGCCTCCTGCAGCAGGGCGGCGTCGCTGAACAGCGCTTCGTCGGTCAGCAGATAGATCTGCGCGCCCTCTGCGCCGTTCGCCGGCGCCTTCACCATCACGTCGCTGCGATAGCCGGGCTGGAGCTGGATCGCGTCCCACCTATCCACCCGTCCGAAGGCGAGGCCGTCGGCCGCGATCTCATGCAGCGGGACGGCGCGCGGCAACGCGTTCAGCGCCTCGGCGCTCAAGTCGTTCAGCATCGAGCCCAGCGGGACGCCGCCGCGATCGGCCGCGTCGCCCGCGCGAAACCGGCGCAGCGTCGGGCTGATGGTCTCGCGCACGCCGGCGTGCACCATCCGCCAGCGCTGCACCTCGCCGCCGGTCATCACGATCTCTGGGACGATCTGGCCGTTGATCGTGGTCATCCGATGGGATTTGGCCCAGGTGCCGGGGCCGAAGCCGTCGTAGTTTTCGATCTCGCCGTTCTCGTCGTAGCCGATCTGCTGGAAGACCATCAGCTTTTCGGCCGCGGGCGCGATCGACGGGACCTCGTCCAGCCCGCCCTCGATGACGATCAGGCCGGCCATGCCGCTGGAGACCTGCAACGCGGTCGAGCCGTGCACGTGCGCGTGATACCAGAAGGTTCCCGGCGCGTGGTCCTCCGGGATCTCGATCTCATAGTCGAACGCGGTTCCCGGCTCGATCTTTAAGGTCACGTTGTCGCCGTTGCCGAGCGGCGAAACCCAAAGCCCGTGGGTGTGCAGGTTCGTCGTGTTGAAGCCGTGCGGGACGTTCGGGTCGTGCGCGTGATGCGGCTTGTTGGGGGGCAGATCGTTGACGAGACGCACCCGCAGCACGTCGCCCGGCTTCACCCGCAGGGTCGGTCCGACCAGCGCGCCGTTGTAGGTGCGCAGCCGCACCGCGCAGTCCGCGATGGTGTAATGGTCGTAGGCGACCCGTAGATCGGCCTCCAGCACGCCGTTGCGCGAGGCGACGATTTCGCTCGGGGCGGCGAAGGGCTTGCCGGCGTATGTCGACAGATCGATCGGCGCGTAGGCGCAGCCGGGCTTCGCGACGGCCGGTTGCACGATGAACGCGACGAGGCCCAGGGCGGCGCCGAAGACGCCCGCGACGAGACGGATCATGATGTTGCGCTCCCCCTATCGGCTGTCGGCGCGCCTGCGTTGCACGTCGATCGTAACGCGATTATAGCGAGTAAAATATGATAGTCACACTTTTACGACGCCGCGCCCCGACATCGGCGGCGAGGGCTGCTGCGGCGGCGGCGAATGGCGCCGTCTCGCCACATTGCGGTCGCGGCGCGGACATCCGCGCATGGTGCCGTCGCGCCTTGGGCAGGTGCGCAGGTGTTGAACCCGTCGCCGGGCTGCGCTAGCCCAAGGGCGGCCGACGAACGGCTTGAGGCGACCCGGCGCTAACGGACGAAATGGGCGTGAGCAGAAAATACAGCCGAAGCAAGATCCGCCTCGACCGCGGCGATACGCTGGGCGGGACCGTGCCGCTCAGCCTGCGCGACCACGTGCAGCCGGACGTCGGATTCGGCGAACGGCGCTTCAGTCGGCGCCGGCGCGGCGGGTCGGCATGGCTGTCCTGGACGTTCACCATCCTGCTCGCGCTTGCGCTCGCCGGCGGCTTGGGCCTCTTGCTCGGCGCGCTGGGCGAGGCGGCGCCGGCGGCCGAGGGCGAGGAGACGGCCGGCCTCTGGTCCTCAATCCAGGCTTGGCTCGACGCGCAGTTGGCGGCTCTGAAAGAGCTGTTCTAGGCGCGCCGAAGATCCATCGACCCCCTTCCAAAAACCGGACCCAGAGGCTAGCGTCACCCGCGCCGCGGGCGTGGCGAAATTGGTAGACGCAAGGGACTTAAAATCCCTCGGGCTTTGCCCGTACCGGTTCGAGTCCGGTCGCCCGCACCATTTCTCTCTACAACCAGTAAATAAAAAATTTTAATTTTGCTCGGGAAGGATGCGTTAAGCTCCCCCGGGGACATTTACTGGGGGACGCCGGTATGGGGAAGAGACGAGCCGGTTTGCTGGCGGCGATCGCGTTATTGGCGAGCGGCTGCCTCGGGACCGACATGCGGGGGATGGTCGCGCGGGAATGGTCCCGCGACATGCGCGCGCTTCAGATCAACGCGGTGTTTCCGCCGCGCGAGGATTTTCAGGTCGGCGACCTTTATCTGGCGCCCGTCCCGCCGGATCAGCACGAAGACGTCGCGGACGAGGGGGGCTATGCGCCGCTGGCGAGCTGGGTCGGATCGATCGATTTCTCGCGCGAATTGCTGGCTTTCTACAGCACGCGGCGCGCTTATCCGGCGACGCCGCCCAACCAATCGCAGGAGGCGGCGCAGCCGACCCTCGATTGCGCCGCGGCGAATCTGCCCGCGCTAAACGCCGCGCCCGGCGCCCAGGCCGCCGCCGACGCGTTGAATGCAGCCGACGGCGGCGCCGAGACGGCTGAGACCGCGCCGACGGACGGCGTCGTGCAGGGCGCAGCCGCCAGCTTGTGCAACAGCTTCACGTCGCCCCAGGCCCGCAGCGTCGATCGGATGCGTCTTGTCGCCTTCCCGGATTTTTCGAAGACGACGGTGACGGAAGGCGATCTCTCCGGCCTGATTCCGGTGGAGGCGCTGACCGTCGCCTTCGGCGCGCGCTCGCGCGAGACGCGATCGGTCACCTTCAGCGTGCCGATCGCCGAGTCGGTGGGACTGCCGCTCAGTCGCGTCGCGACGAAGCTGACGGCTGAGGCGGAGAATGCGGCGATGTGCCCGCTCTATATTCGCGCCTTGCCGAAAAAGCAGCGGGAAGAGTTCTTGAAGACCCAGATTTTCCATCTGACCGCGGTGACCGAGGTCTTCTACGCCCGCTCCATCGATGTGGCGGTCACCTTTGAGGAGCAGGACGGAGTGGGCCTCGATCTCGGTCTTGCGGATCCGACGGGGACGGCCGCCGGCCAGCAGGGCTCGGTCACGCAGGAGCCCCTTCTCCCGCCGTCGGAGAGCGATCAGTCGACCGCGGAGGCCCAAGACGAGGGCGATCGCCCGAGCGGCGCAATGACGCTTGCGGAGGCGCAGAAGCGGATCGACGCCCTCAATCGGGCGCTGTCCGCCAGTCTCGAGCGCGGCGGCCCCGGCGGCGGGCTGAAGGTGCTGTCGCTCTCGGCCGGCTCGATCGGGATGCGGCGCAGCTTCTCGCAGCCGGTCGCGATCGGCTATCGCGGCGTCAATCTCGCGGTCAAGTCGACGCCGGGTTCTGACGGCGAACCGACCTGCGCCGTCGTCGGGAGCGGTCCGGCCGACGGCGACCTGCCGAAAGATATCGATGCGGCTGCCGGATGATCCTCCAGCCGATCAGTCGGCGTCGGCCGCGGCGAACGCCGCCGCCCGCACGATCAGACGGCGTGCGTTCATCACCAGCGGGACTTCCAGATTGACGCCGTCCATCTCGACCGTGCCGAGGCCGCGGGCCTGGGCCGCGTCGAAGATCTCCACCATGCGGCGGGCGCGGGCGACGACGTCCGCGTCCGGGGTCAAAAGTCGATTGATGACGGCGGCGTGGGTCGGCGAAACGCAGCTCTTCGCGGTCATGCCCAGGCGCCGCGCGTCGCGGGTTTCCGCCTCCAGCCCCGCCTGATCGAGAAAGGTGTAGGGACAGTCGATCGAGACGACGCCCGCCGCCCGGCATTCCAGATGGAAGCGTTCGCGCACATAGGCGAGTTCGCGGCCGTCCGGCCCGCGTTCGGCGCCCAGGTCGGCGGCCATGTCCTCGCTCGCCACCAGGCAGGCGCTGACGGCGGGCGCGGCCGTCGCGATCGCATAGGTCTGCATCAGCCCGCGGGCCAGTTCGATGTTCGGGACCAGCTCGACCGCGCCGACGGGCAGACCGCAGGCGGCCTCTTCGGCGGCGACGCTTTCGGCCAGACGCTGGACCTGCGCGGGCTCGGCGACCTTCGGCATCAGGATCGCGTCGGGAACGCCGGTCTGCGGGTCGGCGAAGCAGGCCGCCAGGTCGCGCGCCCCGTCTTCGGTCTCAAGCGGATTGATGCGCACGGCGGCGACTCGCCCGCCGGCGCGCCAGGCCGCCATCAATTGCGGGATCAACGTGCGCGCCGTCGCGCGGCGATCGGGGGCGGTGAAATCCTCCAGCTCGTGGATCACGACGTCGGCCGGGCCCTCGGCGCGGGTCAGCAGGTCGGCCAGATCGTCGCCGCCGGCGAACAGCCAACTGCGGCGCAGCGCGACCGCGCGGCGGCCGGCGGCCTCGGGTCGGGCGCCGGAGGGGGTGTCGGAGGGGGCGGACGGGTCAGCGGGCGCGCTCATCGGCGGCGGGTCTCCTCGCGGATTGGATCGGTTTGGAGGCGGCGTCGAAGCGCCCCTCATCCGGCGAGGGCTGCTGTCCCCGCGGGCGCGTCACCGTAGGCCGCGTCGTCGGCGATGGCCACCCGATTGCGTCCGGCGGCCTTGGCGGCGTAGAGGGCCCGATCCGCGGCCTCCGTCAGGCGAGAGACGTCGCCGGCGCGCGGCAGCCCGGCGAGGCCGGCCGAAAAGGTGGCCGTGAAGGGACCCGCTTCGCTCGCCTGCGGCAGGACGGCGAAGGCTTCCCGGATCTCCTCCAGCACGCGCGCGGCCGACTCGACGTCGGTGTCGGGCAGGGCGATCGCGAATTCCTCGCCGCCGTAGCGGCCGATCACGTCCGAGACCCGGAGGCGCTGGCGCAGCAGATGGGCGAGCGCGCGCAGCACCCGATCGCCGGCGGGGTGGCCGTGCACGTCGTTCACCTGCTTGAAGCGGTCGAGGTCGAGGAGACACAGCGCAAGCGGCTTGCCGAGGCGTTGCATGCGGGCCGCGTCGCCCGCCAGATGCTCCTTCGTCGCCGTATGATTCAGCAGACCGGTCAGGCTGTCGCGCAGCATCGTCGCGCGCAGCGCCCGGAACCGTCGGGCGCGGGTCTTGACCGCGCTCACCAGATGTTCCGAGCGGATCGCCTTGTTCAGGAAGTCGTCGGCGCCGACCCCGATCACCCGTTGTTGGGCGGCGGCGTCGTCCTCGGCGGAGAGGAAGACGATCGGTATCGAATCGAAGGCCGGCTCCTGCCGGATGACGGCGGCTAATTCGCGGCCCTGCACCTCCGGCATGTAATGATCCATCAGGATCAATTCCGGGCGAAAATCGGCCAGATGCCCCAGCACCGCCATCGGCTCGCTCACCGCCAACACGGTCATGCCGGCCTGTTCCAGCACCGCCTGATAGTATTTCGAGATCACCACGTCGTCGTCGACGATCAGGATGCGATAGGGCTCCGCCTGACCGGGACCCGACAGTCCTTCCATCCGGTCGATCAGCGCCAGGGCGTTCAGGGGCGGCGTCAGATAGGCCGCAGCGCCGGCGCGCACCGCCGCGATGCGCGCGTCGATCGAGGCGTCGTCGGCGATGAAGATCAACGGCGTGCGCGGCTCGCTCGTCCGCGCGGCCTGGGCGACGGCGCGGACCAGATCGGCGTTGTCCCGACCGGCGTGCAGGCGCAGCAACAGATGGCTGGGGCGCAGCGAGGAGACGCTTGCGGCGAGATCGAGCGAGTCGGCGCGGGTTTCAACCCGCCAGCCGAAGGGAGCGAGCAGGGCGGCCGCTTCGGTCGCGCTCGCCTCGTCCGGATCGACCAGCAGCACAGGAGCGGCTTTCGCCTCCGGCGCGCATGCTTCGACCATGATCGACGCCCCCTTCGTCTCGGTCCCCGAGCTTCTCTGTTACCCCGGATGGACTGCTTGCAGCAAGACACGTGGAACGGGCGCCTGGCTTGAGTCGGCGCTTCAAGACGCGACGCTCAGTCCTCCGCGCGGTCGCGGCGGAACGGGGAGTGTTCGGCCAGCAGGTCCTGGACGCGCGCCTCGTGGCGGCGTTCCTCGTCCAGGAAGCGCGCGACGGCGTCGCGGAAGGAGGGGTTGGGGATGTAGTGGGCCGAGCGCGTCTCGACCGGCAGATAGCCGCGCTGGATTTTATGCTCCCCCTGGACGCCGGCCTCGACGCGAGCGAGGCCCGTCTTGATCGCGAAATCGATCGCGCGGTAATAGCACAGTTCGAAATGCAGGAACTTGAAGCGCGCGGCTGCGCCCCAGTTGCGCCCGTAGATCGCGTTTGCGCCGGCGAAATTGAGGGCGCCGGCGATCGGCGTGTCGTCGGCGTACGCCAGCATCAGGACGGTCCGGTCCGTCAGCCGCTCCTGCACCCGATCGAAGAAGTCGCGCGTCAGGTAGGGCGCGCCCCATTTGCGGTCGTAGGTGTCGGTGTAGAAGTCGTAGAACACCTCCCAATGCTCGGGCTTCAGGGCGTCGCCGGTCAGCGTCTCGACCCGCACGCCGGCCTCTTCGACCTTGCGGCGCTCCTTGCGGATCGCTTTGCGCTTGCGGCTTGAGAGCTGGGCGAGGAAATCGTCGAAGCTCTCGTAGCCTTCGTTGGTCCAGTGATATTGATGGCCGGTGCGGATCAGGAAGCCCTGCTCTTTGAGCGCAGGGGCCTCCGCTTCGGTCGGGAAGTTGACGTGCAGGCTGGAGAGGCCGCGCCGCTCGACCAGTTCGATCATGCCGGCGCTCAAGGCCTCGATCGCGTGCGCCGGGTCGGGAGCGGCGGCGGTAAGGAAGCGCGGGCCGGTGACCGGCGTAAAGGGGATCGCCGAGAGCAGTTTGGGATAATAGCGGCCGCCCGCCCGCTCATAGGCGTTGGCCCAGCCGTAGTCGAAGACGTATTCGCCCATGCTGTGGCCTTTGAGGTAGCAGATCGCGGCCGCCTGCAGGCGGCCGTCCGGCCCCTTCATCAACAGATGCTGGGGCAGCCAGCCGGTCTCGGCCGTCACCGACCGGCTTTCCTCAAGCGCGCTCAGGAAGTCGTGGCTGACGAAGGGGTTCTCCGCGCCGGCGCAGGCGTCCCACTCGGCCTTGGGGACGTCGGCCAGCCGCTCGCACACCTCGATCGTCACCGTCTGTTCACCGTCCGGCATCGTCGCCTTGTCGTCCTCTCGCCTGAGCCTGAAGCGAAAGTGTCGCGCGCATGCGGCGCTTTCAAGGCGCCGCACGCGCGCGGACGGGCGAGGAGCCGTCGGACGGCGCCCGGCTGAAACGCCGTCGGGCCGGACTTGATCCGGTCCAACAGGGGCGCGCTCCGGCCGCGCGGGACGCCGTTCCCCCCGGCGCAAGGCCGGAGTGACGGGGTAAGAAGTTTTGGGGGACACGATACTGTTTTCACTCGCGGATCAGCCGAAGGCGGCCAAATTCCTCGTGCGGCCGGAAATCCCCGCTCTTTCCATCCGCCCTGAAGGCGATCACAATTGAACGAGTGTTCAGCGAGCGGGAGAGGGAAGAATGGCGGACGAGGTCGACGCGATCGTCATCGGCGCGGGCCACAACGGGCTGACGGCGGCGGGTTATCTGGCCCGCGCTGGGCTGTCCGTGCGCGTGCTCGAGCGCGCCGACCACATCGGCGGCGCCGCGCTGACAGAGGAGTTTCACCCGGGCTACCGCAACTCCGTCTTCTCCTATCTGGTCAGCCTGCTGGACCGGCGGGTGATCGAGGATCTTGAGCTCAACGCGCACGGGCTGGACTTGATCCAGCGCCCCGGCGGCAGTCTTTCGATCCTGGAGGGCGACCACCTCTACCTGCCGCGCGACGCAGCGGCTGCGAAGGCGGCGCTCGCCCGCTTCTCGGAAAAGGACGCCGAGCGCTTCGAGGCGTTCGAGGCGATGCTGGAGCGCTTCGGCGATCTCGTCCGCGCGCTGGCGCACGAGCCGCCGCCGGACTTCGGCGGCGGGGCCGGCGATCTGTGGACGCTGCTGGGCGCCGCCAATCGGATGCGCAAGCTCTCACCCGAAGATCAGGCGACGCTGGCCGAGCTGATGACCATGTCGATCGGCGATTTCCTGGATCGCTGGTTCGAAAGCGATCCGATCAAGGGGTTGTTCGGCTTTGAAGGCGTGATCGGCAACTTCCAGGGCCCGTACGAGCAGGGCACGGCCTACGTCCTGCTGCATCATGTCTTCGGGCAGGTCGACGGGCGCACCGGCGCCTGGGCTTACGCGCGCGGCGGCATGGGGGCGATCACGCAGGCGATGGCCTCCTTCGCGCGCGCGAAAGGGGCCGTGATCGAGACCGGGGCCGAGGTCGCGGAAGTGCTGCGCAAAGGCGGCAAGGCCGTCGGCGTCGCCCTCGGCGACGGGCGGGAGGTGCGCGCGCCGTTGGTGTTGGCGAACTGCCATCCGCAGGTCCTGTTCGGCCGGTTGATCCCGGGCGAGGAAACGCCGCCCGCCTTCGCGACCAAGATCGCGCATTATCGCTCGGAAAGCGCCACTTTCCGGATGAACCTAGCGCTCTCGGAGCTGCCGAAGTTCGAGACCGTGCCGCATGACGAGACGGGCCTGACGGCCATGCAGAACACGATCGATATCTGCCCCTCGCTGCATTACATGCAGGCGGCCTATGACGACGCGCGCAGCCACGGCTGGGCCAAGCGGCCGATCGTCTCGATGTGCATCCCCTCGATCAGCGACGACACGCTGGCGCCGGAAGGCTGTCACGTGATGAGCCTGTTCTGTCAGCATTTTCGCCGTCATTTGCCGGACGGACGCAGCTGGGACGACGTGCGCGACGGCGTCGCCGACCAGATCGTCGAGACGGTCGCCGAGCATGCGCCCAATCTGAAGCGCTCCATCGTGGGTCGGCAAATCCACTCGCCGCTCGACATCGAACGGCGGCTCAACATGGTCGGCGGCGACATCTTCCACGGCAAGCTCGCGCTCGACCAGATCTACAGCCTGCGCCCGGCGCCGGGCTACGCCTCCCACCGCATGCCGGTCGCGGGCGTCTATCTCTGCGGGTCCGGTGCCCATCCGGGCGGCGGGGTCTCGGGCGTGCCCGGGCGTAACGCAGCGCTCGCCGCGCTGAAGGATCTGAAGCGCGGGCGGGTGAAGGCGGCGTAGGAACAGTCTTTTTCACCGCCGGCGCTTCGGCCGCGCGTGGCGACCCGTCGCCTCAGGCGGCTGTTTGCGCGCCCATTTGATGAATTTTGCGATCTCCGGATCGGCGCGGGCGCTCGCCGCGTCGGGCAGGCGACGCGCCAGCTCCTTCTCGTCATAGAGACTGTGGAGCTTTTTGTGGCACAGGCGATGAAGCCAGTCCCATTCGACCCCGCCCTCCTTCTTCGGGATCCAGTGATGGCGGTCGATCGAGGGGCCGGCGATCATCGGCCGACCGCACAGCGGGCAGGGGCCCAGATCCGCGCCGCGCTCAGGGTCCGCCATCAGGCGGCCTTGCGGCCGATCTCGTCCAGCGGGCCCAGCGCGCGCTCCAGCTTCGGCATGACGTCGGCGCCGAATTTCTCAAGCGACGCCAGCGCCTGAGCGCCCGGCATCGAGGCGATCTGCATGAAGCAGCTGTAGTGGCTGGGGCGCAGCTCGGCGATCTCGGCGGCCATCTTCTCGGCGACCGTTTCCGCGTCGCCGATCACCAGCGCGTCCTCGATCGCCTCAAGAGAGGGCTCGTCGTTCGTCGCCTCGGCCAGGATGAAGGGGCCGTCTAGGCTGGGGACCCCGGCGCGCATGGCGCTGACCACCCGGCCGATATAGCGCGCGCGCTCCGCCACCTCGCGCGCCTCCGCCTTGTCGTCGGTGACGAAGACATATTGCTGCATGGCGAGCGGCGGACGGTCCGGATCGGCCAGCCCGATGCGATGCGCCGCCTCGACGACCGCCTCACGCATCCCGCGCAGCGCCGGCAGGCCGCGAGCCCCGCCGGTGATGAAGGGCGTCGCGCCCGAAGCCAGCGCGCGGTCGAGAACCGTAGGCGCCAGGCCGGTGACGTAGAGCGGCGGCGGGGCCGCCGGCGTCATGGCGATAGGGCTTTCGGGGATTTGGAAATGCGCGCCGCTATGCTGCAGGCGGCCTTCGCCGAGCGCCTGATCGAGGATGTCCCAGATCTCAAGGAACAGCGCCTGCTTCTCCTCGAGCGGCCGGCCGTAGCGCTCGAACTCGAAGCGCTGATAGCCCGACCCGATCCCGATCGCCACGCGTCCGCCGCTGACCCGGTCGAGCAGCCCGATCTCCTGCACCAGACGCAAGGGATCATAGAGCGGCAGCACCAACACCGCTGCGCCGAGGCGGATGGTCTTCGTCAGCCCCGCGCAGTGCGCCGCCATCATCAAGGGGGACGGGCAGACGGAATAGTTGGAGAAATGATGCTCGGCGAACCAGGCGGTCCCGAAGCCGATCTCGTCGGCGAGCCGGGTCATCGCCTTGGCGTCCTCGACCACCTGCTGCACGCCGACGCCGGCGTCGCGTTGGGTCATCAGATTGAACAGGCCGAAATCCATCGCGTCGCGCCCCCTTAGCGCTCCCCTCGTCGTGCGTCTCACTCCATAACATAGCCGCCGGCGACCAGCAGAGTCTCCCCGGCGATGTAGCTGTTCTCCGGTCCGGCCAGATGCAGGATCGCGGCCGCCACCTCGGCCGGGTCGGCGGCGCGGCCGATCGGGGTCTGGGCCGCAAACTCCTCCAGGAAGCCGCTGCCGGCCGCTTTCTGCGTCGCCATCGCCGCCGGCGCGACGGCGTTGACCAGAACGCCCTTGGGCGCGAGGTCGAGGGCGAAGCTCTTGGTCAGGCTCAAGACCGCCGCCTTAACCGCGGCGTAGTGCGCGTTCGCCGGGTGCGCCTTGAAGGCGTCGACGGACGACACGGCGACGATCCGCCCGCGCACCGGCCGGCCGCTGGGGGCGGCGGCCCGGGGCTCGTTGCCGGCCAGGATCGGCGCCGCCGCGGCCGTCATGTTGTAGACGCCGCGCAGATTGACGCCGACCGAGGCCTCCCAGTCCGCGTCGCCGATCTCGTAAAGCTCTTTGCGGGGATAGACGCCGGCGTTGTTGATCAGGCTGTCGAGCCGGCCCAGCGCCGCGTGCGCCTGGGCCAGCGCCGCCTCCGCCTCCGCCCGTCGGACGACGGAGCCGGGGATCGCGTGGACGGGCGCGCCGGTCTCGGCGGCGAGCCGCTCGGCGGCGCGGTCCAGCGTCTCGCCGTTCAGGTCGATCAGCGCGACGCCCGCGCCGCGCCGCGCAAAGGCTTCCGCGCAGGCGTAGCCGAGGCCCTGCGCGCCGCCCGTGACGGCGACGCCCCAGCCGTCCAGATCGACGCTCATCTCCGCTCCCGTCCTCAATGGTGTCTGCGGGGAGCAGTCTAACGGGTGCGGACCAAAGGGGAAGGCCCGCCTAAAGCGCCACGGCCTCGTCCAGATAGACGCGCGCGGGCGGCGGGCCGTCGCCCTCGCCCTTCTCGGCGTAGAACAGCGCGCTCTCGCCCATCAGGCTCATCGGCAGGATGGCGGTGCGGAAGGTGAGCGCCGGGTGGGTGTCGTCGGCGGTGAGCGCCGCCTCCTCGCCCTCCTTGACGAACCAGGCCCCGCCCGGGCGGTGCGGCGTCTCGCGGTTGGCGAGGCGTACGGTGACCGCCCCGTTCGCCAGCACGCGCAGGCTGGGGCCGGGGATGATGTGTGTCGGGTCTTCCGCGCCCGCCTCCAGCGCGACGGCGTCGAGGCGCATAAGCCGCTCCTCGCCCTCGGGCAGGTCGATCACGCTTTCCATCAAGAGGCCCGAGGTGACGCCAGCCTCCTCAAGCTCCTCCGCCTCCTCGCTCGGCGCCAGCTCCCAGCGCAGCACCAGGGCGCCGGTGTGCCCTGTCTCGACCCGCGCCATCCCCCGGGACAGCGCCGCCTCGTCCCGCTCCATCGGCGCCAGATCCGGCAGCGCGCCGCCGCCGACGCCGAGCGACCCTTCGACGCAATAGAGCGCGCGGCTCGCTCCGGGCGTCGCGATCTCCATCCAGCCGCCGGGTGCGATGCGGTCTTCATGCAGGCTGAAGCGGTAAGCGGTCATGGGGCCTCCGGGTCGATCAGACAGGATGCCTAACGCGGGGCGCCCGCCGCGGCAAGCGCCCTCTCATGCGCATTTCGCAGGTGCAGCATGCAAGAAAGGAAGTCGACCGCCCCCTATTTGGTAGGGCAACAACCCTGTCCTAATAACAACAGCTAAGGAGTTGGTTCGATGACCACCAACACGCTTGCGATCTCTGGCGTTCAGCGCCGTTTCGGCCTCCTGGCCGCCTTCGAGGGCGCCGTGGCGCGCTTCAACCGCCGCCGCCAACTGGCCCGCGCGCGCGCCGAACTGCACCGTCTGAGCGACGCCGAACTCGCCGACATCGGCATCGCGCGCTCCGACATCGCGCGCGTCGTGGAGACGGGACGGCGCTGAGCGCCTGACGGGCGTCGGCGCGACCGGCGAGAGATCCCCGGGTCGAGCCCGGGGATGACGAGGGGGCTCCATCGCCGGAAGCCGTTACGGTGTCAGAACGCGATAACAAGAGGGCTGTCATCCCGGCCGGAGCCCAGCGGAGAGCCGGGATCTCGTTGACCGAGCGCTTGCCAGCGAGATCCCGGGTCGGCCTTACGGCCGCCCGGGATGACATCATCGCCCGGCGCTCGGACAGCCCCCCAAAGCCAACCCGTCGTCACCTCAGGCTGGTCCCGGGGGAACAGCAGCACGCGCCGTCGAATGCGTGACGCTTTTGACCCGGAACGGGTCCGGGTCGACGAGTCATGAAGGCGGGCATCAGGTCAGAGGCACAGGGGGCGGCGGTCCGCACGGACTGACTGGGTGACATTGTTCGCCGACACCCTCCGGGCGCCCCCTCGGAAGCGGGAGCCTCAGGCGGCTCGCTTCGGCTTCAGCGCGGGCAGAGGAAGGTCCCCGCTTCCGCGGGGACTCCCCTGCGACAGAGAGACTTGATGACTCACCTTGATGGAGGAGTCATGGCCGGGCTTGACCCGGCCATCTCGCGCGTGGCGCTCCGACGAGCGGCTCAGATGTCGCCCATGCACAGATACTTGATCTCCATCCACTCCTCGATGCCGTACTTGGAGCCTTCGCGGCCGATGCCGCTCTCCTTCACGCCGCCGAAGGGGGCGACTTCGGTCGAGAGGATGCCGGTGTTGATGCCGACCATGCCGTATTCCAGTCCCTCCGCCACGCGCCAGACGCGGCCGACGTCGCGGGCGTAGAAATAGGCGGCGAGGCCGTAGGGCGTGTCGTTGGCGATGCGGATGGCGTCCGCCTCGTCCTTGAAGCGGATGATCGGGGCGACGGGGCCGAAGATCTCGTTGTTCGCGATCTCCATGTCCTGGTCGACGCCTTCCAGCACGGTCGGGCTGAAGAAGTTGCCGCCGAGTTCATGCGGGTCGCCGCCGAGCGAGGCCTTCGCGCCCGCCGACTTCGCGCCGCCGACGAGCTCCGTCACCTTCTTGATGGCGCGCTCGTCGATCAGCGGGCCGATGGTGACGCCGTCCTGCAGGCCGTCGCCGACCTTCATTTTCGCGACCTCGGACTTCAGACGGTCGACGAATTTGTCGTAGATGCCGTCCTGCACCAGGATGCGGTTGGCGCACACGCAGGTCTGTCCGGCGTTGCGGAACTTGCAGGCGATGGCGCCCGGCAGCGCGCTTTCGATGTCGGCGTCGTCGAAGACGATGAAGGGCGCGTTGCCGCCGAGCTCGAGGCTCACCTTCTTCACCGTGTCGGAGGCCTGGCGCATCAGCAGCTTGCCGACGGCGGTCGAGCCGGTGAAGCCGATCTTGCGCACGGTCGGGTTGGACGTCATCTCGCCGCCGATCTCGGCCGACTGATCGCGATCGCCGGTGACGACGGAGAGCACCCCTTTCGGAATCCCCGCCTCTTCCGCCAGCACGCACAGCGCCAGCGCCGACAAGGGCGTCGCCTCGGCCGGCTTGATCACCATCGGACAGCCGGCGGCCAGCGCCGGCGAGGCCTTGCGAGTGATCATCGCGATCGGGAAGTTCCAGGGCGTGATCCCGGCGGTGACGCCGATCGGCTCCTTCGTGACCACGATGCGGCTGTCGGCCTTGTGCTGCGGGATGACGTCGCCGTAGACGCGCTTGCCCTCCTCGCCGAACCACTCGACGAACGAGGCGCCGTAGGCGACCTCCCCCATCGATTCCTGCAAGGGCTTGCCCTGCTCCAGCGTCATGATCATGGCCAGATCGCGCTGGTTCTCCATGATCAGGTCGAAGAACTTGCGCATGATCTGCGCGCGCTCCTTGGCCGTCTTGGCGCGCCAGGCGGGCCAGGCCTCCGCGGCGGCGTCGATCGCGCGGCGCGTCTCGACCTGGCCGCAGCGCGCGACCTTGGCGATGGTCTCGCCGTTTGACGGGTTGACGACGGGGAAGGTCGCGCCGCTGTCGGCGCTCACCCATTCGCCCCCGATATAGGCCTGTTCGCGGAAAAGTTTCTGATTGCTGAGCTGCACGGGCTTCGCCTCCCTTGGCGTCGTTGCGGCGGCCGGCGGTTGGAACGGAAGTCGCCCGACGGACGAGCGGGCCGGCCTTGGATTCGGTCTTCGCGGTCGCCGCTGGTCAAGCGCGCCCGCCCCGCCTACATAAGCCGGGCCGGCCGGTTCCGCAATCGGGCCGCCGGGAAAGGGATCGGCGCCCGTCGATCACGAATGCCCCCGCCACCCTGTCCAGAATGAGGCTTGTCCATGGACCGAGACGCCGCAGAAACCGTCGCCCTGCAAGCGATGCGCTTCATCGCCGACGACGAGGATCGCATGGGCCGCTTTCTGGCCCTGACCGGCGTCGGCCCGGCCG
The DNA here is from genome assembly GCF_040218065.1 of Marivibrio sp. Classification (NCBI taxonomy): domain Bacteria; kingdom Pseudomonadati; phylum Pseudomonadota; class Alphaproteobacteria; order Rhodospirillales; family Aestuariispiraceae; genus Marivibrio; species Marivibrio sp. The sequence continues at coordinate 224,005 of NZ_JAVJQE010000010.1, forward strand.
AACTTCGCGACCGGCTGTCGGATCCGGCCTTCCAGATGGGGATCTTGGATTTCCTGCTGAACTACGAGCCGGACCTGCTGGCCTTCGCCGAGGCCGCCGAGATCGAGCCGACACAGCCGGCCTGGGCGCGCCGCGCCTTGGCCCGAGCCGCGGGTCTTAAGGACGAGGAAAGCTCGATCTGAAGCGTGAGAGGCGGGCTGGCGCCCCGTCGGTCAGATAAGCCGGCGAGAGAAGCCGACGAGAGAAGCCGGCTCGGAAGGCCGGTCAGCGAAGATCGACCGCGCGGGGCATCATGCGGCTGACCCGCAAATAAGCGTCGCCGGCCAGTTCGCCGAACCGCTCCGCTTTGGCCTGTTCGCACCGATCGGCGGCGTCGATGGCCTGGCGCTTGAAGCTTTCTGCGTAGAGCGCCTGCTGTTCGAGATACTGGGTGTAGTCGACCAGGATCATCGGGGTTCTCCCTAGGTCCGTCGCTTCATTGCGAACGAAGCCGACTGTACCGCACGGCCGAAGACAAGGCCGTGACGCGCATCACATGTTCGCCAAATTTTCATAAAAAACTCTTGAGCGGCATGGCCTATTCCCGCGTTCGGCGCAGGGTTGGCCCGGGCGCGCGCGGCTGGCAAGCTGTCCCGCCCACGCTAAAGGAGGCGTCTTGGTTTCTCGGGAGCGGATGCAAGGAATGGATGCAATGAAGCGGCTGAAGGCGGCGCTGTTGGCGGGCGCGGTGATTCTCGGGGCGGCCGGTTCGGCGGCCGACGCGTATGCGGCGACCTATGACGAGGCGTTGTCGCAGCTCGCCGCGGCGCACGAGCAGGTTCGCGCGGGCGCCGTGGCGGACGCGGCCGTCACCCTTGACCGCTTGATCGAGGAGACGCCCTCCGACCCGCAGATCGCCGAAGAGCTCAAGGCGGACGTGCTGGCCTCCGCGCTCACCGAGCGCGCCGGCGTCGCATGGCTGGCCGCCGACGGGGCGCAAGCGGCTTCGCTGCTGGAACAGGCGATCGCGACCTACGGCGAGGCGCGCCTCAAGCAGATGTCGGCCAGCTACGTGCTGCATCAATTTGCGCTGGCGGCGATGCACGCCCAGGCCGGGGCGTTGGACCAGGCCGATGCGGCCTATGACCGGGCGGTCGCGCATATCGACGTGCTGTTCGCCGAACAGGTGAACAACCAGACCGCGTTTCAGATCGTCTTCAAACGCGAGATGACCCGCGCCTTCATCGACCTCGCCGGGGCGCCGGGGCAGGAGGGCGTCGACAATGCGGCGGCCGCGACGCGGGTCGCGGAATCGCTCGGCACGCCGTATGCGGCCGTTCACCGCCTCACCGAGGCCTTCGCGCTGGCCGCCGCCGGTCGACTGGACGAGGCCGCCGACAAGGCGGACGGCGCGGCCGCGGACGGCTTGCCCTTCGGCCGGGATTACGTCAGCCGGGCGATGCTGTTCCGGGCGGGAGCGCTGGGCGCGCTGGATCGCCGGGACGAGGCCCTGAAGCTCGCGCGTGCGGCGGAAGGCTACGCCGAATCCAATGACGCGCAGGTCGCGGTGCTGCAACTCTTGAACGACCTCGACGCCCAGCCGGCGGCGGCGCCTTGGCCCACCCGCTTCGATCCGCGGTCGGATGAGTTCTTCATGGTCTTGGCGCCGCGCATGCGGTTGACGAGCGAAATCCGCGAGCGCGGCGAGACCCGTCTGCCGCGCCCGGTGGTGAATGTCGGCTACGCGTTCGATTTTCGCTACGGGGAGTAAGCGGTCCGCCAAACGGCGAGGGCGCGTCCGACCGCGGCCGAGAACGCGCCCCGCCAGACGCTCCGACGTCCTCTTGGGGCGTGAGCCCCAGATCTTCGCGTCGCGTCGCGACGGCCCGCCAACCGCCTTGCCCGTCCGCCGCCGCCTCGGCACTCTGCCTCGCGCATGACCGACGCACCCGCCGCCGGCCGCAGCTGGGACGCCCGCGTCTGGCGACTGGCCGGTCCGATCATCCTGTCGAACCTGACCGTTCCGCTGCTCGGCGCGGTGGATACGGCCGTCGTCGGCCATCTGCCGGACCCGGCCTATCTGGGGGCGGTCGCAATCGGGGCGACGCTGTTCTCCTTTCTCTATTGGGGCTTCGGCTTCCTGCGGATGAGCACCACGGGGCTTACGGCGCAGGCCTGGGGGGCGACGGACCCGCAAGGCGTGCGGTTGCAGTTCCTGCGCGCCGGCGCCGTCGCGCTTTGCATTGCGGGCGCGCTTATGGCCCTGCAGGCGCCGATCGGTTGGCTCGCCTTTCAGCTGTTCCAGGCGAGCGACCAGGTCGAGCGGCTCGCCCGCGGTTACTTCGAAATCCGCATTTGGGGCGCGCCGGCGGCGTTGATGAATTACGTGCTGTTGGGCTGGTTCCTCGGCCGGCAGGACGCGCGCACGCCGCTCTTTCTGCAGATCCTGATCAACGCTGTGAATATCGCTTTCGATCTGCTGTTCGTGGTCGGCTTCGGCTGGGACGTGCGCGGCGTGGCGGCGGCGACGGCGATCGCCGAATGGACGGGCGCGCTCGTCGGGCTATGGCTTGCATGGCGGGCGATGCGCGGGTTGGGACGGGTGAACCGCGGCGCGCTGATCGACCCGGAGGCGCTGAAGCGGCTGTTCTCGATCAACCGCGACATCTTCATCCGCACGCTCTGTCTCGTCTCCGCCTTCGCCTACTTCACGGCGCAGGCGGCGGACATGGGGGAGCTGACCCTGGCGGCCAATGCGGTGCTGCTCAATTTCCTCAACATCGCGAGCTTCGGTCTGGACGGATTCGCCCACGCCGCAGAGGCGTTGATAGGCGGCGCCGTCGGGCGCGGGCGGCGCTCAGATTTCCAGGCTGCGGTGCGCGCGGCCTTTCGCTGGGCGGCCGTCACCGCAGCCTTGATGGCGCTTTTCTTCTTGCTGGCCGGGCCGCAGCTGATCGCGCTCTTGACCGACCAAGCGGCGGTGCGCGAGACCGCGGCCCGCTACATGCTGTGGCCGGCGCTGTTGCCGCTGGTCTCGGTCTGGTGCTTCACCTATGACGGGATCTTCATCGGCGCGACCCGGGGGCGCGACCTGCGCAATGCGATGATCGCCTCGCTCGCGGTCTATCTGGCGCTGATCCACACCGTAGGGCCGGCTTTCGGCAATCATGGACTTTGGGCGGCGATGACCGGCTTCATGGCGGTGCGGGGGCTCTTCCTCGCCCTCTATTATCCGCGTCTGAAGGCGTCCGTCGGGTCGGGTTAAGCGCGGCTCAAGACCGCCACGGCCTCCAGATGACCCGACCAGGGGAATTGGTCGATCGGCGTCGCCGCCTGCAGCCGGTAGCCGCCGTCTTCCAACGTGCGCAAGTCTCGGGCCAGCGTCGACGGGTTGCAGCTGACCGCGACGACGCGGGCGACGGCGCTCGCGGCGATTTCGCGCGCCTGTTCGGCGGCGCCGGCGCGCGGCGGGTCGAACAGCACGGCGTCGAAGCGTTGCAGCTCGTCGGCCGTCAGCGGCGATCGGGCCAGATCGCGGACCTCCGCCGAGACGCGCAAGCCCAAGGCGCCGCCCGCCTTGCGGAAGGCGTCGACATGATCGGCCAGCCCTTCGACCGCATGCACGGCTTTGCCCGCCGCCGCCAGCGGCAGACCCAGCGATCCGCAGCCGGCGTACAGATCGGCGATCCGGTCGGCGTCCGCAAGGGCTGCGGCGACTGCGCCGGCGATCGCGCGCTCGCCCTCGCGGCTCGGCTGCAGGAAGGCGGCCGGCGGCGGTTCAATCGGCGCGCCGCCGAACGTGACGCGTGGCGCGCGGCGGGCCGTCACCGGCTCGGGCGGCGCGCCGGGCTCGGGCGCCCAGGCGATGCGCGCGACGTCGAAACGCTCGGCGAAGGCGGTCAGCGCCTCGCGCTCCGCCAGTCCCGGATCGGCCGCCTTCGCCGGCAGGAACAGGACGTCCGCGCCGGTCTCGCTGGCCAGCAGATGGACGTCGCCGCCTTCGCCAAGGCTTTTCAACCCGCCCGCGAGCTCGCGCAGCGCGGGCAGCATTTCGACCAGCGCCGGGACCAGGATCGGGCAATGCTGAAGGTCCACCACCTTCGGGCCGGCGCGCTCGTTGAAGCCCAGGATCGCGCGCCCCTTAATCCGCCGCACGGCGAGCCGCGCGCGCCGACGCGTCCCCGGCGGGATCGAGACCGTCTCTGAGACGACGCGCTCCTCCAGCGCGGCTTCGTCGAAGCCCTTGCGCGCGAGCGCTTCGATCAGCAGGTCGCGTTTCTCGCGGGCGATCGCCGTCGGCGCGACGTGCTGGAGCGCGCAGCCCCCGCAGATCCCGAAATGCCGACAGGGGGGCTCGGTTCGATCCGGGGAAGCCTCGAGGATCTCTTCGATCCGCGCGGTGCGCCCGTCGCCGCGTTTCGCGCCGGGCACGACCCGCAGTCGGTCGCCCGGCGCGGCCAGCGGCACGTAGAGCCGACCGTGCTCGCTTTCTTCGACCACCCCGTCGCCCTGCGCGCCGATATAGTCCGCCGCCACCTCGATCGGCGGAAGCTCGGTGGGCGACGCCGGACGGCGCGCCTTCTTTCGGCGGGGGACGGATTTCGGCATTGGGTCTCTCACTCAGGCGACAGCTGCGCAACGCCGCCGGTATGCGCCATCGCAGCCTGCGACGCCAGACTTTGCAGGCGGCGAATCAGGCCATACTGTGCTGCGGGGAATACCGTCTTCGCCGAGCGGGCGTGCGGCGGCCAGCGCCCGGCGTGCGGGCGAAGGAACGGGGATCGGGTCCGAAGCGCCATGTCGTGGAATTCCTTTTTCGGTTTCATCGCGGCCATCGGCCTGTTCATCGGCGCGATCGCGATCAGCACCGACAATTTCCTGATCTTCTTAAGTTTCGAAAGCCTGCTGATGGTGATCGGCGGGACGCTGGCGGCCACCTTTCTGGGGCAGGAGGCGCGCTACGTCGTGCTCGCTCTCAAAGGCGCGCTCTCGATCTTCAAGCCCTATAAAATGGGCCGCGGCATTCTGAACGAAGAGGTGAAACGCGTCATTTCCTGGGGCTATTTGGCCCAGCAGAAAGGCATCGTCGCGCTGGACGGCGAGGCCAAGAAGGTCGAGGGCGACGAGTTCCTCGCCTTCGCGGTGGAGCAGCTGTTGAGCGGCTACAGCGGGGACGAGATCCGCGAGAATCTCTCGCTCGTCGCCGAGACGACGTTCGAGCGCAACATGGTGCCGGCCAATATCCTGCGCTCTATGGGCGGCACGGCGCCGGCCTTCGGGATGATCGGCACGCTGGTCGGTCTGATCATCATGTTGGACGATATGGGCTCCGATCCGACGCAGTTGGGCAAGGGGTTGGCCGTCGCGCTCAACACCACGCTCTACGGCGTGATCTTCGCGCGGATGATGTTCATTCCGGCCGCGAACAAGCTCACTCAACGCAATCAGATCCTGCGCTTCCGGCACGAGTTGATCGCGGAGGGAATCTGCATGCTGGCCGACCGCAAGAACCCGCGCTACATCCAGGACCGGATGAACAGCTTCCTCGACCCGGCGATCCGCTTCGACATCGACCGGCAGATGAAGAGCTAGGGACGGAGGCCGCGCGCCCATGGCCCGACGCCGCAGACCGCCCGCCGCCAATGACGAGGACGGCGAGGACTGGCTCGCCACTTACGCCGACGCCATCACGCTGCTGATGGCCTTCTTCGTCATGCTGGTCTCCTTCTCGAAGGTCGAGCTGCCGCTGTTCGAGCAGGTGCAGGCCGGCATCAAGGAGGAGCTCGGCGGCCAGGTCGACAGCGACAAGCCGATCTTCTCGCTGCATTCGAAGGTCCAGCAGATCGTCGAGGACACCGACGACGTCCCGCCGGAAGCGGTCGACGTCGGCTTTGACGATGAAGGCGTGGTGATCGATTTCGCCAGCGGCAGCTTCTTCGAACCCGGTTCCGCGCAGCTCACCGAGCAGGCCAAGCTGATCCTGGGCAAGCTGAAGCGCGAATTGGAAGTCCCGCCCTACGATCTGTTCTTCGTCGACGCCGAGGGGCACACCGACGATGTGCCGATCTCGACCGAGAAGTTTCCCTCAAACTGGGAGCTGAGCGCCGCGCGCGCGGCCGCGGTCGTGCGTCACTTCATCGATCGGGGCATGGAGCCGAACCGCCTTAAGGCCGCCGGCTACGCCGACACCAAGCCCAAGGTCCCCAACAAAGACATTATGGAGGAGCCGATCCCCGAGAACCGCGCCATCAATCGGCGGGTGACGGTCCGGCTGCATCCCTGAGGCGTCGCGTCGCGGCTGTGACGAGCGTCACAGCGTCGACCGGGTCGACCGAAATAGGAAATATTTTAGAAAAATTCCTGACGATTGTTCAGGGGTGCACTATAACCCACGTGGTTGCATAGTGAGAATGGAGCGACGGCCTCGACGGGTGGGGCTTGAGACCGACGGTCTGCGGACCGGCAGCAGGCGAGAGGCGCCATGGCGTTCAAGGTCAAGTTCTGGGGGGTCCGCGGCTCGATCGCCTGCCCGTCGCCGCGGCATATCGGTTTCGGCGGCAACACCTCGTGCGTCGAGGTGTCGGCCGGCGGGGAGCGGATAATCTTCGACGCCGGCACCGGGATCCGGAATCTCGGACATTGGATGCTGAAAAAGGGCGCCAAGCGCGCGACCTTGATGCTCAGCCACACGCACTGGGATCACATCAACGGCTTCCCCTTCTTCACGCCCGCCTTCATGCCGGACAATGAGTTCAAGATCATGGCCGGTCACGTCCAGGAAGAAGGCGGCGTGCGCAAGGTGCTCTCGGGCCAGATGGCGCAGCCGTTTTTTCCGGTGCCGCTCGAAGCGATGCGCGGCGCCATGCATTTCGAGGATTTTTCGGCCGGCGACACTTTCAAGCTGGGCGAGAATGTGACGGTCCGGACCGCGCCGCTGAACCACCCTAACGGCGCCACCGGATACCGCATCGAGCATCGCGGCAAGGCGATGTGCTACATCACCGACACTGAACATGTGCCGGGCGCACCGGATCAGAACATCTTGGGCCTGATCGAGGGCGCGGATCTGGTCATCTACGACAGCACCTACACCGAGGAAGAATTCCCCGAGAAGGTCGGTTGGGGCCATTCCACATGGGAGGAGGGGGTGCGTCTGTGCCAAGCCGCCAATGTTCGCATGTTGGCGATCTTCCATCATGATCCGACCCATGAGGACGGCTTCATGGAGGAGTTGGAACTGACCGCCCGACGCAAATGGCCGGGAGCCATCGTCGCGCGGGAGAATATGCGCATCAATCTGCTTTAGCCTCCGTAAAAAACCACCAGATATAGCGGTCTCCTCAAGCTCTAGTGGCCCGTTTCCTGCATTGAGCTTTCCCTAGGAATCCGTCCGACGGGCGCGCGACTGGCGGCGCGCCGCGCGGCGGACTCGGGGAGAGCGATGCGGGGCGGACACCCTGTCGTACGGCGCAGCCGGCGTTTGAAGGGTCCGGGAGCCGCGCTGCGCCTTGGCGCGGCGGCGCGGCTTGCGGCGTTCGCGCTCCTGTTGCTGGCCGCGCCAGCGCCGGGCGCGGCGCAGAGCGACGATCCGGACGTCCGCGCGCGCGAAGAGGTCGAGCAGCTGCGCGGCGAGGCGGCGGCCGGCGCGGAAGCGCGCGACGTCCTGGCCGCCGACGACTGCCCGGCCGTCGCCTTCGCCGACGTCATGGCGGCGCCCGACGATCTGCGGCTCAACAGTTGTTACGCCATCCAACAGATCGGCGCCGGCGACCTGACCGGCGCGGCGGCGACGCTGGAGCGGCTGCTGCTCTTGCGCCCGACGCTCGCCGAGATCCGCCTGCTCTACGCCATCGTGCTCTATCGGTTGGAGAACTACGACGAGGCGCGCCGGGAGTTCGAGGCGGTGCGCGCCTTCGACCTGGCGCCGACGGACGACGCGCGCATCGCCCGCTATCTGGAGCGCATCGCGCAACAGACGCAGCGCACGGTGCAAACGCTTTCGGTCTCGCTGGGCGGGCATTACGACACCAACCGCAACGCCGCCCCGCGGAGCGAGCAATCTCTCGCGTCGGGCGCCGTCTTCGATCTGTCGCAGGAATCGGCGCGGACGAACGACGACACGGCCGTAATGGGCGTGATCAGCTACGACCTTGAGCACGACATGGGCCTGCAGCGCGAGCACAAGGCGATCGCCTCGGTCACGCTGCTGCAGGACGATCAGACGGAACAGGACAATCTCGACCTGCAGGCGGCGGTGGTCGAAGGCGGGTTCGCCTTTGATCTGCCGGACGGGTTCACGCTGACGCCCACGCTCGGCTACACGTCGATGACCCTGTCGCGCCAGAAGTTCTACACCGGCGTGAGCGGCGCCGTCCGGGTCGACAAGGTCGCGCGCACGGGCGAGCGGTCGCCGCCCGTCGATATATGGCTCGCGGTCGAGCGCACCCGCGAGAGGTTCCACAATATCAGCGAAAACACGACGCTCATCGAACAAGACGGCGCCTTCTGGCGCGGCGAGATCGGCGTGGGACGCTGGATCACGCCGAACCATCGCCTGCAGATCAGCGCCGCGACGCGTTCCAAAGACGCGGCCGTGCGCGCGGAAAGCTCCCGGGCGCTCAGCGTCGAGCTGGCGCATACTTGGCTTCTGGGCGAGGGCGCTTTCTTACAGTCGACCGGCAGCTGGGCCATGCGGCAGTATCGCGCCCCGGACGCCGACGTGGTCGGCACCCAGGCTCCGCAGCGCCGACGCGAGCAGCCAGGCCGCCTGCGCGTGACCTACGGCGCGCCGGTCGGTCTGCTGATGGATCGATTGGGCTACGAGGCGCAGGGTCCCGCCACTGAAGCGGTGCGGGCTTTCGCGGAGTCCGTCACGATGACCGCGAGCGTCGAGTATCTGAAGCAACAGTCCAACATCCGGAACTACGAGTACGAGAACATTCAGGGTCGGGTGCTGTTCACGCGGCTCTATGAGTTCTAAACTCTCATGCGGGAGGGGTCGGCAACGACCCCAGGAGGGTGACATGATCGCCAAGGCTCTGATGCGTGCGGCGCTGGCCGCGGGCCTCGTCGTCGCTGCGGCCGACGGCGCCGCGGCCCAGCAGGCGGATCAGGCCGGCGTCTCCGCGGCGGTAAGCGGCGAAGTGCTGGTCGCGCGCGCCGACGCCGTCGGTCGTCAGGTGACGAGCGGCGAAGCGATCTATTTGGGCGACGCGATAAACGCCGGGCCGGACGGATCCCTCCAGGTGCTGCTGATGGACGAAAGCGTCTTCACGCTCGGCCCGCAGAGCCGGATCACCATCGATCGCTTCATCTACGACCCCGCCGGCGGGTCCAACTCCATGACCCTCAGCATGACCCAGGGGGCGATGCGCTTTGTCGCCGGCAAGATCGCCGGCGGCGACCCCGACGACATGCGGATCGTCACGCCGGTCGGCCAGATCGGCATCCGCGGCACCATCGGGTTCATCGCTTTGTTGACGCCGGAGCAAGCCGCCCAGCAATTTCCGGACGTCGGCTTCGGGCCGCCCGGCGGCGCGGGCGCGCCCTTGCCGGGATCAGGCGGTCCGCCGGTCGTCTTTGCGGCGCTCGCCGGTCCCGGCGCCGGGGCCCCCGGCGCGGTCGCCGGCTCCTTCACCTTTTCAAGCCCTCAGGGAACGGTGGATCTGAACCGGCCGGGCGGCGCGGTGCTGGCGACGCCGGGCCAGCCCCCGGTCTTCTTCATCGCCCCGCCCGGCGCCATCTCCGCACTGGGTCAGCAAACCGGCGGGGGTCAGCAGGAGGACGGCGGCGGCCCGCAGCAGGGCGGCGGTCAACAGCAGGGTGGATCGGGCTCCGCAGGCGGCGGCCTCGGCGGCGGGGTGGGCGGCGGGGTGGGCGGCGTCGAATCGCTCGGCGGCGGCCAGCCGGTGCCGGTGACGCAGGTCATCACTGTTTTGGACCAGCAACAGCAGACGTCCGATGACAACAATGAGGTGACCGACGTCGCCAGCGTCGGCGAAAGCGCCGCCGCGGGCGTGACCTTGCAGGAGCTGATCGCCGCGAACGCCGCCTATATCAGCGGGTCGGCCCCCATCACCGGCGCGATCAGCGGGCTGTTCCTTTTCGACTTCGACTTTGCGGTGGACGAGTTCGACATGGAGGCGATCAATCTTTCCGGCGGCGGCCTCGGCGGAAGTGAGGCGGTAGGTCTCATTTCGCCTTTCCTGCCGCTGCCCAACGACACGCGCAGGTCGATCACCATCGGCAACAACGGCGAGGATTTTGCGGCGGCGACGACGCCCGGTTGCACCGGCTGCTCGTTGACCGCGACCTTCCCCACCACCGGCTCAATCCAGGCCGTCGTGACTAACGGCGGGGCGAGCGGCGCCACCGCCGAAACGCCGTTTTAGGGCGCGCGCGCCGAAAAATTTCGTCGCGCACCGGCGACCGACCCGGGAGCATGCGTGAAGAGTTCCGCATATCGCCGATCGGGAGCGGCGGGCCGCGGGGGAGAAGCTCATGCGGCGCGGCGGGGTGGGAGCGCGAAGGCGGCGCATGCCGACGTCTGCGCCGACGGCGCCGCCGCCGCCGCCGCGCCGTCCGAGAGCCGCCGCATGCTTGCGGTCGGCGACAACGGCGAGGGCTTCCCGGCGGACGTGACGACCTGCGCCGCCTGCTCCTTTTCCGCGAGAGTCCCGACCGCCGGTTCGACCACGGGCGCGGTCGCGCATCAGGGCCCTCCGGGACGAAAGACGAGAGGGCGCTCGATTTCACCGGCGGCATGGAGGGCGGCTGTCGCACGGGCGCGTGACGCCCGGATAGACAAGCCGGGCGCTTTTGTCAGACACTGTGTGCGGATGGGGGGCGCGCGACCGGGGTCGCGGCGCACGCAGACCTATTTGGTGGAATGGACGCAACATGGCTGTGGATCGTCGCTATAGCGAACGCGAATCGGAGTCCGACCGGCGCCGGGCCACAGTAGGCCGGCGCCGCGGCGAACAGATGTTCCACCGATTGGTGGATCTCGGCATCGCGCTGTCAGCGGAGCGCAACCATGAAAAGCTGATGGAGCTGATTCTCCTTGAGGCCAAGGAGATCTACGACGCCGACGGCGGCACGCTCTATCTGGTGACGGACGACGAGCAAGGCCTGTCGTTCCAGATCATGCGCAACGACACGCTCGACATCGCGATGGGCGGCACCACGGGCAAGGCGATCCCGTTCCCCCCTGTGCCGCTTTTCCGAGACGGCGCGCCGAACATGAACAACGTCGCCTCGGCGGTCTATCACAACCGCAAACCCAGCAACATCGCCGACGCTTACGAGGAGGAGGCCTACGACTTCTCCGGCACCAAGAAGTTCGACGAGAGCACGGGCTATCGCTCCAAGAGCTTCCTGACGGTGCCGATGATCAACACCGAAGACGAGGTGATCGGCGTCCTGCAGTTGATCAACGCGCGCGGCGAGGGCGGCGAGACAGTCCCCTTCCAGCCCGCTTTGCAGCCGATGATCGAGGCGCTGACCAGCCAGGCGGCGGTCGCGCTCGAAAATCAGTTGCTGATCCAGCAGCAACGCAAGCTGTGGGATTCGCTGATTGAGATGATCGCCGCCTCGATCGACGACAAATCGCCCTATACCGGCGGACACTGTCAGCGCGTGCCGGTCATCACCAAGCTGCTGACCAAGGCCGCGTGCGAGAGCCGGGAAGGGATTTTCGAAGCCTTCGACCTGACCGAGGACGAATGGTACGAACTGCACGTGGCGGCGTGGCTGCACGATTGCGGCAAGGTGACGACGCCGGAGTACGTGGTCGACAAGGCCTGCAAGCTCGAGACCATCTACAACCGCATCCACGAGGTGCGCACGCGCTTCGAGGTGCTGCGCCGCGACGCCGAGATCGCCTGCCTGAAGGCCAAGCTGGCGGGCGAGGATGCGGCGGCGGCCGACGCCGCCTTCGAGTCGGAAATCAGACGCCTCGACGAGGAGTTCGAGTTCGTCGCCACCGCGAATGTCGGCGGCGAGTTCATGGACGACGCCGACATCGAGCGTCTGGAGAAGATCGCCGCTCAGACCTGGACCCGCCACTACGACAAGACGCTGGGCCTCAGTCCGGTGGAGGCGATGCGCGCGAAGGCGAACCCGCCGCCGCCCGCGCCGGTCGAAGAGCCGCTGCTGGGCGATCTGCCGGAGCATCAGGTCGACGGCTACAATCGCGGCGAGCTTTACAATCTCGGCATCCGCCGCGGCACGCTGACGGCCGAGGAACGCGAGACCATCAACGATCACATCGTCGTCACGCTCAAGATGCTGGAGAGCCTGCCTTTCCCGCGCAAGATGCGCCGCGTTCCCGAATACGCAGGCGGTCACCATGAGAAGATGGACGGCACCGGCTATCCGCGCGGCCTGAAGAAAGACGACATGTCGATCCCCGCGCGCATCATGGCGATCGCCGACATCTTCGAGGCGCTGACCGCCGCCGACCGGCCCTACAAGAAGGCGAAGACGGTGAGCGAGTCGCTGAAGATCATGTCCTTCATGGTCAAGGACGCGCATATCGACGCCGACCTTTTCGCGCTGTTCCTGAAAAGCGGCGTGTGGAAGGACTACGCTGAGCAGTATCTGGAGCCCTTCCAGATAGACGAGGTGAGGATCGAGGATTTCCTGCCCGCGCCGGAGATGCTGACCAAACAGGCGAGTTGACGCCCGGCGTCCTTTCAATCCGTCATAGCGCACCAGGAGACCGCCGCCGATGCTTGACGCGCGCGCGCCGGATGAGATCGCGATCCTCCAGTATCTGACCCATATTCGCCTTGGGTTCGGCGCGCTCTGCGCCGTAGGCGAGGATCTGCAGGCGCTGGGCGCGTCGCGGCCTCTCATCGTCTCGGATCACGGTATCGCGGGCGCCGGCTTGCTGGCCCGGCTGACCGCCGCTTTGCCGGGCGAGGCCGGCGCGCTTTTTCTCGACACCCCGCCGAACCCGAGCGAGGCGGCGGTGCGGGCGGCGGCGCAGCTTTATCGTGACGCCTCGTGCGACGGCGTCGTCGCCTTCGGCGGCGGCTCCTCGATCGACCTCGCGAAAGCGGTCGCGGTGCTGGCCGGTCAGGGCGGCGCGTTGATCGACTATGCGCTAATCCGCGGCGGGGCCGGAAAGATAACGGATGCGATCGCCCCGCTGATCGCGATCCCGACGACGGCCGGGACCGGCAGCGAGGTCGGCCGCGCCGCCCTCATCACCTTCGAGGGCGGGCGCAAGATGGCGCTGGTCAGCCCGCATCTGATCCCGAGGCGCGCGATCTGCGATCCCGACCTCCTGTTGGGGGCGCCGGCCTCGCTGACCGCCGCGACCGGCATGGATGCGCTCGCCCACTGCGTAGAGACATTCTTTTCGCCCAAGATCAATCCGCCGGCCGACGCGATCGCACTGGACGGGGCGAGGCGGCTCGCCCGATGGTTGGAGGCCGCCGTCGCCGACGGATCGGATCGCCGCGCCCGCTGGGAGACGATGACCGCGTCGCTTCAAGGCGGGCTTACCTTCCAGAAGGGCTTAGGCGCGGTGCACGGGCTCTCCCACGCGCTCGGCGGCTACGGCGAGGCCAAGCTGCATCACGGCCTTTTGAACGCGCTGCTGTTGCCGCCGGTGCTGCGCCATAATGCGGGCGCGGCGCCGGAGAAGGAGGCCGCGCTGCGCCAGGCGATGGGGCTCGGCCCGCACGCCGATCTCGCCGACGCCTTCTCCGACCTCAACCGCCGGATCGGGATCGGGGAGCGTCTGGAGGAAGGGGCGGTCGCCGCGGCGGACTTTGAGACGATCGCAAGACATGCGATGGAGGATCATTCCACCGCCACGAATCCGCGGGCGATGACGGTTGAGGTCTACGCCGAGCTGCTGCGCGCCGTTCTCTGACGCTTTGACGCGCTCGGTTTGCGCCCCCATCTGTAAGGCAGCGTAACGACAAACCGCCCGCCGGCCGGCGGGCGCGACGCGGCTTCCGCCGGCGGCGGGCCCCGGGGTCCTCGACCCTAGCGCCCGAACCGTCGGAGGAACGCCATGACTGAAACCGCCCCCCAATCCGATCCCGCCCGCCCCGCGCCGACGCAGACCGCCGAGCGGACGATCCCCGTCAATCTGCGCCAAAGCGGGCAGAACGACGTCTCGCTTTTGATCGGCACGCGCGTGCGCAAATCGCCCTTTTGGCACAAGTCCGTCGAGCACGGCGTGCGCGCCGCCACCGTCTATAACCGCATGTATCATCCCCGCCTGTACTTCACCGAAGAAGAAGGCGGGTTGCTGGGCGAGTACGAGTACCTGACCCGCTACGTCACCTTGTGGAACGTCGCGGTCGAACGCCAGATCCGGGTGAAGGGTCCGGACGCCCTCGCCTTCGTCGACCGGGTCGTCACCCGGCGGATGACGGGCGACGACGAACTGGCTCCGGGCAAGGCGCGCTACGTCGTGCTGTGCGATCAGGACGGCGGGATCGTCAACGACCCCGTTCTGCTGCGGATCGCCGAGGACGAATTCTGGTTCTCGATTTCCGATTCCGACGTGCTGCTGTGGTTCAAGGGACTGAACCAGGGCTTCGGATTCGACGTGCGGCTGGAAGAGATCGACGCCAGCCCGGTGCAGGTGCAGGGGCCGCTGGCGCGCGACCTGATGCGCGATCTGGCGGGCGCGGCGATCGACGATCTCAAATTCTACAATCTGATGGAGACCGAGATCGCCGGCCGCCCCGTCGTCATAAGCCGCACCGGCTTCTCGGCCGAGATCGGCTACGAGATCTATCTGCGCGACGCGACGAACAACGCCGACGCGCTGTGGGACGCGATCGTGGCGGCCGGGCGTCCCTACAATCTGAAGGTCGTCGCGCCGGGCCACATCCGCCGTATCGAAGCCGGCATTCTTTCCTACGGCCAGGACATGGATCTGGAGACCAACCCCTTTGAGGTCGGGCTCGGCTGGCAGGTGCATCTGGATAAGGAAGACTTCATCGGCCGCGACGCGCTCGCCCGCATCCAGGAGAAAGGGCCGGCGCGCAAGCTCGCCGGGCTCACCTTCGCCGGCCGGCCGATCACCTGGTACAACGCCGATTTCTGGATCGTGCGCGACGCCGACGCGCAGGCCCCGATCGGCTACGTCACCAGCGCCTTCTGGTCGCCCAAGCTCGGCTGCAACATCGCCCTCGCCATGCTGCCGGCCGACCGGGCGGAGGAGGGTCAGGCCCTGACCCTCGACCGCCCGGGCGAACCGGAGCCGGTCGCCGCCCAGATCGCGCCCGTCCCGTTCTTCGATCCGGAACGCACGCTCTCCAAGGCGGCGTGACGCCCAGGGTCAGCCGATCCGGCCGCCGCCCTGTTTGGTGATCATCACCACCGACGGGCGCGGCGGCATGCCGTCCTGGAAATCGGGCCAGCGGGTGGCGGGGTCGTCGAAGCTCGACGCCCGGCCGAATTCGGCCCACTTCGAGACGCCGGCGTCCGCAGGGTGCTGGACCGCGACGAACAGCGTCTCCCCGTCGTCGGTGAAGAGCGGGCCGCAGAGCTCCGCGCCGACCGGGCAGCGGAAGAAGTGCCGCCCGCTGCCGCGCGCCGGCCCTTCGGTGTCCAGCGCCCACAAACCGTCGCAGCGGTCTGAATGGGAGCCCGGCCGGTTGCCGTCGGTCGAAATCCATAGCCGGCCAGACGGGTCGACGGCGGCGTTGTCGGGGTCGGTGAACCAGCCGTTCTCGGTCGTCTCCGGCCCCCATTTCGCGCCGACGTCGCCGGTCGGCTCGCCGCACATCACCAGCATGTCCCAGGTCATGGTCGCGGCCGCGTGGTCGCCGTAGGGCGCGCTGATCTCGATGATGTGGCCGTGGCCGTTCTCGGGGCGCGGGTTGGCGGCGTTAAGCTGATCGGCGGTCCGCTTGGAGTTGTTGGTCAGCATGACGTAGACCTTGCCCGTCGCCGGGTTCGGCTGCACGTCCTCCGGGCGGTCCATCGGCGTGGCGCCCAGCAGATCGGCGGCGAGGCGCGCGTCGATCAGCACGTCCGCCTGGCTTTCGAAGCCGTTCTCGGCGGTGAGCGGACCCTGGCCGTGGACCAGGGGCATCCATTCGACCGACCCGTCCGCGTCGAAGCGCGCGACCGACAACTCGCCCGAATCCAGCAGGTCGCGGTTGGCCGCGGGGTTGCTGGGATCGTAGGGCTTTTCGGTGACGAAGCGGTAGACGTAATCGAAGCGCTGATCGTCGCCCATATAGAGGACCACCCGGCCGTCCGCGTTGACGATCGTCTCCGCGCCCTCGTGCTTGAAGCGGCCGAGCGCGGTGCGCTTCACCGGCGTGGAGGTCGGATCTTTCGGATCGACCTCGACCACCCAACCGAAGCGGTTGGGCTCGTTCGGCTCGCGGGCGATGTCGAAGCGCTCGTCGAACTTGCCCCAGGCGTACCATTCGCCCGGCGCGCCGTAGCGCTTGAGCGAGGCGGCCTCAGGGTGCGCGTCCAGCGCCTCCCTGCCCCAGAAATAGCCGTGGAAATTCTCCTCGGCCATCAGATAGGTGCCCCACGGCGTCATGCCCCCGGCGCAGTTGTTGATGGTGCCCAAGACCGCGCGGCCCGTGGGATCGGCGTTGGTCTTCAGGCGCGCATGGCCGGCCGCGGGCCCCGCCAGGCGCATCGGCGTGTTGGCCGTGATGCGCCGGTTGTAGGGGCTGCCCTGGACGACGAACCACTTGCCGGCCGCGCCGCGCCGGATCTCGAGGACGGAGCCGCCGTGGGCCGCCTGTTCGATCGCGACCAGCTCGGCCGTCATCTCCGCGAAGCCGGCGTCTTCCTGGTCGCCGACGCCGGGGAACATCAGTTCTTCGTTGGTGTATTCGTGATTGACGCACAACAGCGCCCGGTCGTCGTCCAGCGGCGCCAGACCGATGTAATCGTTGTTGTAGCCGAACTGCTTGGCCTGCGCCGCCGCCGTCTGGTTTTGCGGATCGAAGGCGGGCGCGTCGGCTTCGACCGGATCGCCCCAGCGGATCAGCACGTCGGCGTCGTAGCCCGCGGCCACATGGTGCGTCGCGTCGACGCCCGCCTTGATCTCCTCGAAAGTAAAGCCGCTCGCCGAAGCCGCGCGGACGGTCGGCGCGAAGGCCGGCAGCGCGGCTGCGGCGACGCCGGTCGCGAGCAGGCCCTTCAGCGCCTGGCGGCGGGACAGGACGGCGTCGAAATGCGGCGCCCGGCTCGGGTTGGTCGGCCGATCGTCATGCGCCTCCAGTCGGCGGTCGCGCGACAGGCGGCGCTGATCTTCGGATAGGGTGGAACGACGCTCGTGCATGGCTGTGGGGTCCCTTCTTCAGAGGTTGAGGGGTTGAGAGCGCTCGTTCTATGCGCGTTGCCTTGCCGCTTGGTGACGTCCGGGTGACGGAGCTGTGACGGCGGCCCGTCCGGTCTGACCTTGTGATCCGGTCGGCGTGAATCCCCGTATAGCGCATGAGACAAATCAGACGGCCCGCGAGAGGCCCCTTGCTTCGTGGATGAGAGGACGGAACGCAATGACTTTGACGCGACGGGATTTCGCCGCCGCCGGCGCGGCTTTCGCCCTTACAGGCGCTGCGTTCGCCGGCGGGGCCGCGCCGGCCGTCGCAGCCGGCGATTCGTCCGACGCGCAGACGTTGGACTTCAAGGTGCTGCGCGACGGCTCTGAGATCGGTCGCCACCGTTTGCAGATCAGTCGGGACGGCGCGCGCACGATGGTCGATATCGACATTGATCTGGAGGTCGGCTTCGGGCCGCTGGTGCTCTATCGCTACGTCCATCGCAACCGCGAAGTTTGGGAGGGCGGGAAATTCGTGCGTTTCGAGTCGCGCACCGACGATGACGGCGAGACCTATGAAGTGACGGCTGAGCGGCGAAATCGCGACATCGTGGTCGACCGAAAGCCGGCTGACGACTATCGCATCGACCGGCCCGACGTGCTGCCGACCAGCTACTGGAACGAAGCGACCGTACGTCAGCAGGTGCTGCTCGACACCCAGAAGGGTCGGAAGATGGAGGTTCAGGTCGAGGATCTCGGCTGGGACGAAATCGAAGCCTCCGGCAGCCTCATTCGCGCGCGCAAATACGAGATGCGCGGCGACCTTCGCTTGACCCTCTGGTACGACGAAAGCGGGCGTTGGGTGAAGCTGCTGTTCCCCTTCAAGGGCGCCACCATCGAATATGTGATGAAGTGACGTGACCTCCGCCGACGCCCCGTCGGACGGTCCGGCCCTGCGTCTCGTCCTCGGCGATCAACTGAGCCGATCCGTCGCCGCGCTGCGCGATCTCGATCCCGCGAGGGACGTTGTGCTGATCGCCGAAGTGCAGGCGGAGGCGTCGTACGTTCCGCACCATCCCAAGAAAATCGCCTTCCTTTTCTCGGCCATGCGCCATTTCGCCGCCGAGCTCGAGAGCGAGGGCGTACGCGTACGCTATGTTCGCCTGGAAGATCCCGAGAACAGCGGCGATTTGGGCGGCGAGATCGCGCGCGCCTTCGCGGACGAGGCGGTCGCGCGGCTGGTCTGCACCGCCTGCGGCGAGCACCGCCTCGACGCCGAGATGCGCGGTTGGGCCGAGCGGCTGGACCGCCCGGTCGAGATCCGCGCGGACGACCGGTTCCTGTGCGATCTGGACTGGTTCTTCGGCTGGGCGGAGGGGCGCAAGATGCTGCGGATGGAGCATTTCTATCGCGAAATGCGCCGCGCCACGGGCTTGCTGATGACCGGCGACGGCGAGCCGGAAGGCGGGCGATGGAATTTCGATCACGACAACCGCAAGCCGCCGGACGCGAATACGGGCGAAGGCGGGCTGTTCCGCCCGCCGCACCCCCCGCGGTTCCGACCCGACGAGACGACCCAGGCCGTGTTGGCGCTGGTCGACGCGCGGTTCGGCGACCGCTTCGGCGATGTGCAGCCCTTCGACTACGCCGTGACGCGGGCCGACGCGGAAGCCGCGCTGGACGCCTTCATCGCGGAGCGTCTGGCGCTGTTCGGCGATTATCAGGACGCGATGACGCCGAGCGAGGACCACCTCTATCACGCGGTGCTCTCGCTCTATCTGAACGCCGGTCTGCTGGATCCGATGAGCGTCTGCCGCGCAGCCGAACGGGCCTATCACGAGGGCCGCGCGCCGTTGAACGCGGTCGAGGGCTTTATCCGCCAAATTCTGGGGTGGCGCGAATATGTGCGCGGGATCTATTGGCTGAAGGGTCCCGACTACGGCGAGAGCAATTTTTTCGAGGCCGAACGCGACCTGCCCGGCTTCTATTGGACGGGCGAGACGGAGATGGCCTGCTTGGCGCATGCGATCGAGGAGACCAAGCGTCTCGCCTACGCCCACCATATCCAGCGCCTGATGCTGACCGGAACCTTCGCGCTGTTGGCGGGGATCGCGCCGAAACAGGTTTGCGCATGGTATCTCGCCGTCTACGCCGACGCCTATGAATGGGTGGAGTTGCCGAACACTCACGGCATGGCGCTTTACGCCGACGGCGGGGTCATGGCCTCCAAGCCCTACGCCGCCAGCGGCAAGTACATCGACCGCATGTCGACCTACTGCAAAGGCTGCGCCTATGACGTCAAAAAACGCACGGGCCCTGGCGCCTGCCCCTTCAACTACCTTTATTGGGATTTCCTGATGCGCAATGAAGACAAGCTTAAAGGCAACCCGCGGATGGGCATGCCGTTGAAGACCTTGAACCGCATGACGCCTGCGACGCGCGAGGACGTTCGGCGCGACGCCGCCGCCTTCCTAGACGCTCTCGCCTGACACCCGGACCCAAGGAGGGCCCCATGACGACGCCCCGCTCCCCCCTCTGGATCGTCGGCGCCAGCCAGGGCATCGGCGAAGCGCTGGCGCTGCACGCCGCGCGCGCCGGCGCCCAGGTGGCGATCAGCGCGCGCTCCGAGGACAAGCTGAAGGCCGTCGCCGAGAAGGACAAGCACGGCCGCATCCAGGTCTTCCCGTGCGACGTGACCGACGCCTCCTCGGTCGCCGAGGCGGTCGCGGCGATCGAGAAGGCAATGGGTCCGATCGGAACCGCCGTCCTCAACGCCGGCACGCACAAGGAGACCCCGGTCGACGACTTTCACGCCGCCGACGTGGAGCGCATCTTCGGCCTGAACGTCTTCGGAACCGCGACGGTGCTGGAGGTTCTGATGCCCAAGATGGTCGCGCGCAAGCGCGGCCATCTGGCGCTCGTCTCCTCGGTCGCGGGCTATCGCGGTCTGCCGAAGGCGGCGGCCTATTGCGGCAGCAAGGCGGCCGTCATCGCAATGGCCGAATCGCTGAAGGCGGAGCTCGACGGGCGCGGCGTGAAGATGCAGGTGATCTGCCCCGGATTCGTGCGCACGCCGCTGACCGACCAGAACGACTTCGAGATGCCCTATCTGATGGAGCCGGAGGACGCGGCCGAGCGTATCTGGGACGGCCTCAAGTCCGATCGCTTCGAAATCGCCTTTCCGACGCGCTTCGTGATGCAGTTGAAGACGCTGCGCGCGCTGCCGCCCGGCGTCTATTTCCCGCTGATCCGCAAGGCGACGGGCGTGGGATGAGCGAAGATCCCAAGATCTTCGAGGCGACCGCGGCTTGGGCGCAGGCGTTCTCGAGCCTGGAGGCCGACGCGCTCGACCGCCTGCTCGCGCTGGCCGATCCGAAGATCCGTTTCACCGATCCGTTCAATGACGTCGTCGGGCGCGAGAAGCTCGCCGCCGTCTTCCGCGACATGTATGAGACCTGCGTCGATCCCCGCTTCGAGATCGTCGAGGTGGCAGGCGGGACGCGCGCCGGCTATATCCGCTGGATCTTCCGCTTCCGGCCCAAGGCGCTGAAACGCGGGCCGGAATGGCGCGTCGACGGCATGTCGGAAATCCACGTCGGCCCCGACGGCAAGATCACGGCCCATATCGACCATTGGGATTCGGGCGCGCAGCTGCTCGCCCGTCTGCCGCTGATCGGCGCGCTGGTGCGCCTCGTGCTGCGGCGATTGCGGGTGTCGTGAGCCAGGAAGCGGTCTAGAGAGGTCGGCCGCGCAAGCGGCCGGGTGCGGGGCTTATAACGCCAACCCTTCTAGCATCGCGCGCTGCGTCTCCACGCCCCGCTCCCAAACGGCGCGCTTCCACCAGTCTTCGTCGACGAAAAAGGCGTCGCGGATCTGCTGCTTGATCCGAAAGCCCTGGGGGCTGTCCAACGCGCCGTGATGATGCAGCCAATTGTCGGCGCGCACCGCCAGTTGGACATGGCGGTTGTCGATCGTCCCGAATTCCAGCGCCGCCGCGCTGACCGCCGCGTCGGCGTAGCGCCGCTCGATCCCGTCCAGGATCGTGCCGGACAGCGGGACGGTCACGGCCGTCCCGGCGTGGGTCGAGGTCACGTCGCCGCCGAACCAGGAATCGAGCCGCGCCATCGCCGCGGAGGCGGGATCGTGCATCGCGATTCGCTCCCCATAGCCCGGCGGTCCGAGGCCGGTGTGGTAGTCGAGAACGGCGAGGCGCTTCACGCCCGCGAGGTGCTGATCCAAGAGGCCGAACAAGGCTTGGCTCGACCAGCTGGGCCCGTCCCCGCCATAGAAGATCCCGACCGGGTCCTGATACTGCCCGCCGGAATGGGCCGCCCGCCAGGCGCGATCGCCCATCGCGGCGCGCGCGTCGTCCGCAGCGGCGAGGTTGGCGTCCGCGTCCCAATCGTCCGGCGCCGCAATCGCCCGGATCGCGTCATAGCCGGCGTTGCGCGGCGGCGCGCCGGCCTCTCGATCGATGAAGTTTCGATTGAGGTCGATATTGTCCTCGTTCACCCGCCGCAGCCAGGAGAAGCCATAGGGATTGACCGCATGCACCATCAAGAGCGCGGTGTCGGGCGGGAGCGGCGCGGCTTCCGCGCGCGCCTGCAGCGTTCCGATCTGCGCGCCTGCGCCGCAAAATCCCTCCACCCCGTGGGTCCCGGACAGGATGAGCAGCATCGCCTCCGCGGCGCCCGGCGGGGGGCCGAGGCGCGCGGCGTCCATCCACAAGGCCTCCCCCCGCGCGCCGCGGGCCGTCTCATGCACCCGGCCGTCGAGCGCCGCGCCGGCTTCGCCCGCCGCCGACAGGAAGCGGCGGCGGCTGTCGACATAGTCGGTCGGGAAGAAGCTTTCCGGGCTGGCGGGCATGGTCTCTCTTGGGCGGACGCCTTAGATTTCGATCTATCATGGCGCACACCGACCCCGCGAGACAAACCGAAGCCGTCGAACCGCTGCCAGAGCCCTTCGCCGGCTGGTTCGCCGGCCGCGGCTGGCGCCCGCATCCTCACCAACAGGCGATGCGCGCCGCCGCGCAGGCGGGCGAGCATGCGCTGCTGATCGCGCCGACCGGCGGCGGCAAGACGCTGGCCGGCTTCCTGCCGAGCCTGATCGACCTGGCCGACAGGCTGGCGGCGGGGGAGGAGCCGGGTCTGCACACGCTCTACGTCTCGCCCCTGAAGGCCCTGTCGGTCGATGTCGCGCGCAACCTGACGACGCCGGTGGACGAGATGGGTCTGGCCGTCTGGATCGAGACGCGGACCGGCGACACCCCCCAGAACCGCCGTCAGCGCCAGCGCGAGAACCCGCCGCACATCCTACTGACCACGCCCGAAAGTTTGGCGCTGCTGATAAGCTATCCGGAGGCCGCGGACTTCTTCGCCGGTCTCAAGACCATCGTGCTGGACGAGGCGCATGCGATGGCCGGGACCAAGCGCGGGGACCAGCTGGCGCTCTGCCTTGCGCGGCTCGCCCGGTTGGCGCCGGGCGCGCGGCGGGTCGGGCTGTCGGCCACCGTCGCCTGGCCCGACGCGCTCGCCGAATGGGTCGCGCCCGACGCGCAGACCGCAAGCGTCCGGCGCATAGAGGGCGGCGGCGCGGTCGAGCCCGAGATCGCGATTCTCGACACGAAGGAGCGGCTGCCCTGGTCCGGCCATTACGGCCTGCACGCAGCGCCGGAGATCTACCAGGCGATCAAGGGCGCCGGGACCGCCATCGTCTTCGTCAACACCCGCGCCCAGGCGGAAATTCTGTTCCAGGAGCTATGGCGCGCCAACGAAGACGGGCTTCCCATCGCGCTGCATCACGGCAGTCTGGCGCGCGAGCAGCGCCGCAAGGTGGAGGCCGCGATGGCGAGCGGCCGCTTGCGCGCGGTGGTCGCGACCTCTTCCCTTGATCTCGGGATCGACTGGGCGGCGGTCGATCTGGTGATCCAGGTAGGCCCGCCCAAGGGGGTGAGCCGCCTGATCCAGCGCATCGGCCGCGCCGGCCACCGGTTGGATGCGCCGAGCCGCGCGTTGCTGGTCCCCTGCAACCGCTTCGAGGTGCTGGAGTGCCGCTGCGCCATCGAGGGCTTGCACGCGCGCACGCTGGACGGCGATCCGCCGGGCGAGGGGGGCTTGGACGTGCTGGCGCAGCATCTCCTCGGCCTCGCCTGCGCGGCGCCCTTCACGGCCGACGAGGCGTTCGCCGAGGTGCGCCTGGCCGCGCCCTACAAGCATCTGCCGCGCGAGACCTTTGATCAGGTGCTGCGCTATGTGGAGGATGGCGGCTATGCGCTCAAGACCTACGAGCGCTGGCGCCGGCTGTTCCTGAAGGCCGACGGGCGGTACGAGGTCGCCTCGCCCCAGGTCGCGCGGCGCTGCCGCATGAATATCGGCACCATCGTGGAGAGCCCGACCCTGAAGGTGCGGATGAAGAAAGGCCCGGTGCTGGGCGAGATCGAGGAGTACTTCGCAAGCGGGCTCGAGCCCGGCGACAGCTTCGTCTTCGGCGGCCAGATGTTGAGGTTCGAGGGTCTGCGCGAGACCTGGGTGGAGGTGACGCGCGCGCCGGGCAAGGAGCCTAAGGTGCCGGCCTATATGGGCGGGCGCATGCCGTTCACAACCCACCTCTCGGAGCGCGTGCGCGCCGCCCTCGACGATCCGACCAGCTGGCGCGATCTGCCCGATCAGGTCTCGGAGTGGCTGCGCATCCAGCAATGGCGCTCCGTCTTGCCGACCCGCGACGGGCTGTTGGTGGAGACCTTCCCGCGGGCGGAGAAGGAATATCTCGTCGCCTACAGCTTCGCCGGGCGCAACGCGCACCAGACGCTGGGGATGCTGCTGACCCGGCGGATGGAGCGGATGGGCTTGCGCCCGCTCGGCTTCGTCGCCAGCGACTACGTCATCGCGGTCTGGTCGCTGCACCCTTGCGACGATATGGCCGCGCTGTTCGACGAGGACATGCTGGGCGACGATCTGGAGGCCTGGATGGAGGAAAGCTCGCTGATGCGGCGCACCTTCCGCAACGTCGCGATCGTCGCCGGCCTGATTGAACGCAAGCTGCCGGGGATGGAGAAGAGCGGAAGGCAGGTCACCTTCTCCGCCGATCTGATCTACGACGTGTTGCGCCGGCACGAGCCGGATCACATCCTGTTGCAGGCGACCCGGGCCGACGCCGCCGGCGGGCTCATCGACGTCGGCCGCCTGGCGGAATTCCTGGCGCGCACGGCCGAAGGAGGGATCACCCACCGGCGGCTCGACCGCGTCTCGCCGCTGGCCGTGCCGATCCTCCTCGAAGTCGGCAAGGAACAGGTCGCCGCCGACGCGGCGATCGAAGATTTGCTGGAGGAGGCGAGCGCCGACCTCGAAGCCGACCTCATCGCCGAGGCCATGGGCGGGCCGATGCATGCGGAATTGCCGTTGTAGGTGAGGGGGCGCAGGCGAGACCGCCCGCGCCCGACCGGGCGGACCCTAGAAGCGGTAGAGCAGGGACAGGTTCAGGTCGTGGGTGACGTAGCTGTCCGCGCTGACGCTCTCGCCGCCGGCCGTCGCGCCGGTGTCGACCTCGCCCATGTTGAGATAGCGATAGGCCAGTTCCAGCCCCCAGTGACGCGAGATCTCGTAACTGGAGCCCGCTTGCACGCCGAGCGCCAGATTGTCGACCGACTCGCTCGTGCTGGTTTTGGCGCCGGTGCTTATGTTCGTCCTTTCGACGTCGGAGGCGTTGCGCGCCCAGCCGACGCCGGCCCCGAGAAAGGGCGTGAACGGCCCGTCGAGACGCAACTCCCAGGCGGCCGAGACCAGCGCGACCGTGCTGCTCAAATTGTTTTCATAGCCGAAGCCGGGAGCGGCGTTGTCACGGACGTCGAGATCCATGCGAAAGCGATGGTGAAGCTCCCCCTCGACGCGCAACGGCAGCTCGTCGAACCGATAGCCGGCGAGGAAACCCGCGGCCGCCGTTGGATCTTCGACGTTGTTTTCGACAAGCGATCCGGTGAAGCCGGTCTGGCTCAAATCCTGGGCTTCGGACATGCCGCCGATCAGGCGAAGCCCCACATAGCCTCCTTCCCGGGCGGATTGCGCGTGCGCGGAGCCGGCCGTCAGCGCGGCGGCTAGATACAAACCCGTCGTCAGAGCCGTGAGGGCCTTCACCGCGATCATCATCGAAGTCCAAGTAATTTTTTACCCCACCTAACTTTGCGTTACCCTGCGGCGCGCGCGGCGTCAATGTCGGAGGTCTGCGCTTCGCACCCTTGCCGTGCAGGGATCACCCGCCGCCGGCTTGATCGGGTCTCGCCGGTCGCGGTCCCGATCCTGCTTGAAGTCGGCAAGGAAGAGGCGCCGCCGACTCCCTACTGGAGGAGGCGAGCGCCGACCTGGCAGTTGATCTCATCGCCGGGGCCATTGGCGGCCCGATGCACGCGGAGCGGCCGTTGCAGCTCGGGCGCGGTGGCGATCTGCCGCGCGCCGTCGTACAGTCAATCCCATGCTCGTCGACAGCTACATCCTCTGCACCGCTCCGCGCAGCGGCAGCACATTGTTGTGTCGAATGTTGGCGCAGACCGGCGTCGCCGGCCGTCCGGACTCCTATTTTCATGAGCCGTCGCTGGAGGGCTGGCTGGCGGATTGGGGGATGAGCGCCGATCCGGCGGAGACGGAGCAGGAGACGCTCGCACGGGTCTTCGCGCGAGCGGTGGAGGAAGGGCGCGGCGGGACAGGAATCTTCGGGCTGCGCCTGCAGCGTCGGAGCGCGGATTTCTTTTTCGAGAAGCTGGCGCTGCTCTACCCTGAGGCTACGGGGGACATGAGCCGGCTGGCGGCGGCTTTCGGTCGCGTAGGCTTTCTCTATCTGCGACGCGCGGACAAGGTCGCTCAAGCCGTCTCTTTCGTGAAAGCGGAGCAGTCGGGGCTGTGGCATCGCGCGGCCGACGGCTCAGAGCTGGAGCGGCTCGCTCCGCCGCAAGCTCCCGCCTATGACGCAGAACGGCTCAGCGCCGAGGTCGCGCGGCTCGCCGCCTACGACGCGGCCTGGGAGACGTGGTTTGCGCGCGCGGGGATCGCGCCGCTGCGCCTGACCTACGAGGCGCTGGCGGCGAACCCGAGGGAGACGCTGCGCGCGGCGCTCGAGCATCTCGGCCTCGACCCTGCGGCGGCCGAGGGCGCGACGCCCGATGTCGCCCGTCTGGCCGACGCAACGAGCGAGGCCTGGGCGGTGCGGTTTCGCCGGGAGGCAGGTCTCGCTTAAAGAGGCGGCCTTCCCTTTCGTCGTCTCGGCCGTTAGAGCCGGGACAGGCGGAGCATGGACGCCGCTCGAACACCGGCGGCCCCGGGTCAAGCCCGGACCGACGGAAATCTATGCGCCCTCTCGCCCCTAACCCACCCTCGCGTTTGCGGGGAAGGGGGCTGCGGCGAGGTCGGCGCCTATTCCTCGAACACGATCGAATCCGGCTTGGCGCCGAGGGACTGCAACGCCTTCGTCACATCCTCGACCATCTTGTCCGGGCCGCAGACGTAGAAGGGCCGCTCGAAGCTCTTTAGGTTCGCCTTCAGGAAGGCCTCGTCGATCCGCCCCTGAGCGAGGGAAGAGTTCTCTTCCTGCGTCACGGTGAAGAGCGTCTCGAGGCCGGGCGCGCCCTCCAGCTCTTCGCGCAGGATGATGTCGCGCTCGGTCTTGTTCGAGAACAGCAGCGTATTCCCGTCGAGCTCCCCGCGGGCCTGAAGATCGCGAATGATGGCGATGAACGGGGTGAGGCCGGCGCCGCCGGCGACGAAGCAGCCGGGACCCTTGTATTGGATCGCGCCCCAGGGCTCGTCGATAATCAGGCGGTCGCCTTTCTTCAAATCGCCGATCTGTTTCGTGACGCCGTCATGGTCGTCGTAGACCTTGATGACGAATTCCAACGTCGGCGCCGTCGTCAGCGAGGTGAAGGTGAAGGGCCGTCGCTCCTCGCGCCATCCCTCTCGGTCGAGCGCGACGTCCGTCGCCTGGCCGGGCGTGAACTCGTAGCCTTCGGGCTTCTGCACGGTGAGGCGGCGGACGTTGTGGGTGACGTCGGCGACCTCGAGAATTTCGACGGTATGGGGCATAACGCTCCTTTCCGGATCGCTCGGGTTACGCAACTTCGCCCGATTTGGGCGCTTCCCGGCATATCGGCCCCCGCACGCATTCTTCAACCGACCCGCCTCCGAGCCGATCGTCTCACTCTCGCGCCGGCGCGCAGCCGTCAGGCGGCGCGACTTTATGCGGCGCGAATCGCGCGCTATGTGTCGTCCGTCATGACCCGCGTCAGCCTGACCCAGGATCTCACGCTCAACGGCGCGTCCGTCATCGCGGAGCCGTCGGGCGCGCTTTACTGGCCCGCGCGCGAGACGCTGATCGTCGCCGACCTGCATCTGGAGAAGGGCTCCAGTTTCGCGCGGCGCGGCCAGCTGCTGCCGCCGTACGACAGCCGTACGACGTTAAGCCGGCTGGCCGACGCGCTCCGAGCGCGCCAACCCAAGCGGCTGATCTGTCTTGGCGACAGCTTCCATGACGCCGATGCGGCCGAACGCCTAGGGGCGGAGGAGCGTGAGACGATCCGCCGCCTCGCCGCGGCCGTGGGGTCCTGGATATGGATCGCCGGCAACCACGATCCGGCCCCGCCCGCCGATCTGGGCGGCGCGGTGGTGACGGATCATCTGATCGACGGGCCGCTGGTCTTCCGGCACGAGGCGCTGGCCGGGCCGGCGGCGGGCGAGATATCCGGCCACTTTCACCCCAAGGCCGCCGTCACCCAGCGCGGTCGGCGCATCGCCGCACGCTGTTTCGTGGAGGACGGGCGGCGCGCGATCCTGCCCTCCTTCGGGGCCTATACCGGCGGGCTCAACGTCCTCGACCCCGCCATATCGCGGCATTACGCCGACGGCTTTCGGGTGCATCTTCTGGGGCCGCGCAAGGTCTACAGCTTTCCGAGAAGCCGGTTGTTGCGGGCGGGATAGGAAGCGCAAAAAAAATCCCGGGCCGAGACGGTGTCGCCTCGGCCCGGGAGCACGCCTTTGGTAGATGTGGGGGGGAAGGGTCTACCATTGGCCAACCAGGTTTCCCTGATTTGCAAAGAACTACGGGAGGCTTTGGGCGGCGGATCACACAGGCGGCAAAAAACTTCTCCCTTTTTTTCTTAAGCCTTTAAGGTAATCCATCGGTCGCCTCTGACGCGTACCATGATCGTGACGACAAGCTCGCCCGACGACAGAGGTTCCATGTCCGACAGCCCTTCCGATTGCGCCCTCGTCTGGTTCCGCGACGATCTGCGGCTGGACGACCATCCGGCGCTGGCGGCCTCCGCCCGGCGCGGGGCGGTTCTGCCCCTGTTCATCCTGGAGGAAGAAGCGCCCGGAGAGAGCGCGCTGGGCGGGGCGAGCCGCTGGTGGCTCCACCGCAGCCTGAGCGCGCTGGCGGAGCGTCTGAATGAGCTCGGCGCGCCGCTGCTGTTCAAGCGCGGCCGGGCGGAAGAGATCGTGCCGACGCTCGCCCGGGAGATCGGCGTCGCGGCGGTTTATTGGAACCGTCGCTACCAGCCGTGGGGCGTCGCGGTCGACAAGCGAATCAAGAGCGCGCTCAAGGACGCCGGCGTGCACGCCGAAAGCTTCAACGGCGCGCTGTTGTACGAGCCCTGGGAGGTGAAGACCAAGCAGGGCGGCGCCTACGGCGTCTTCACGCCGTTCTGGAAGGCGGAATGCGCGCTGGGCGACCCGCCGCAACCGACGCCGGCCCCCAAGTCGCTGCCGTCGCTCGCCCCGGCGGCGCGGCCCGCGGGCGAGGCGTTGGAGGATCTCGGACTGTCGCCGAGCGGCCCGGATTGGGGCGCCAAGCTCTCCCGCTATTGGACGCCGGGCGAAGCGGGCGCGCAGGCGCGCCTGGACGCGTTCCTGGACGGGCCGGTCGCCGACTATCCAAGCCGGCGCGATCGCCCCGCGGCGGACGGCACGTCGCGCCTCTCCCCTCACATCCATTTCGGCGAGGCGAGCCCGCGGCGCATCTGGTGGAACGCGCTGGAGGCGGCGCGCGCCGACGGCGGCGCCAAGATGGAGGAGGGCGTCTGGGCCTTCCTGCGCGAGATCGGCTGGCGCGATTTCAATCACAATCTTCTGTTCCACAATCCGCAAATGCCCTACGCCAACTACCAGCGGAAGTTCGACGCGTTCCCTTGGCGCGAGGACGAGGCCGGCTATCGGGCCTGGACCCGCGGGCTCACCGGCTATCCCTTGGTCGACGCCGGGATGCGGGAATTGTGGGAGACCGGCTATATGCATAATCGGGTCAGGATGCTGGTCGCCTCGTTTCTGGTGAAGGATCTGCTGATCCCCTGGACCAAAGGAGAGGCGTGGTTTCGCGACACGCTGGTCGACGCAGATCTTGCGAACAATGTCGGCAATTGGCAGTGGGCGGCGGGTTGCGGCGCGGACGCCGCGCCCTACTTTCGAATATTCAATCCCGTGACCCAGGGGGAAAAGTTCGATCCGGACGGCGACTACGTCCGGCGGTGGGTTCCGGAATTGAAGGGTCTGCCGAAGAAAGTCATTCATGCGCCCTGGACCGCCGATGCGCGCACGCTGGCGGCCGCCGGGGTGGAGTTGGGGCGGACATACCCGCGCCCGATCGTCGACCACAAGCAGGCCCGTCAGGCCGCGCTTGCGGCGTATGAGGAAGTGAAGGGAGCCGCCTGATGTCGGAACGCGTGCGCAGCCGGAAGATCGCCGTCGTGGGCGGCGGGATCGCGGGCCTCGGCGCCGCCTGGCTTTTGAACCGCCGGCACGACGTAACGCTGTTCGAGCGCAACGCCTATATCGGCGGGCATTCGAACACGCTGGACGCCCCCGACGGACGCGGCGGAACCATCCCGGTCGACACCGGCTTCATCGTGTATAACGAGCGCACCTACCCCAACCTGATCGCGCTGTTCGATCATCTGGGGGTCGAGCGCATCAAGACCGACATGTCCTTCGGCGTGACGCTGGACCGCGGTCGGCTGGAATATGGCGGATCGACGCTGTGGAGCCTGTTCGCTCAGAAGCGCAACGTCTTCCGGCCGCGCTTCCACCGCATGGTGCGAGACATCCTGCGCTTCTACAAGCAGGCCCCGCAAGCCTTGGCGGGCGGCGCCGCAGGCGAGCAGAGCCTGGGCGCCTTCCTGCAGGCCGCCGGCTATTCGGAAGCGTTTGTCGACGACCATCTGTTGCCGATGGCCGCGGCGATCTGGTCTTGTCCCGTCTCCACCATGACGGAGTTTCCGGCCGACAGCTTCATCCGCTTCTTCGACAATCACGGGCTTCTGCAGGTCAACGACCGGCCGCAATGGTGGACGGTCAAGGACGGCAGCCGGGAATACGTCAAGCGGATCCTGGCCGATCTGCCGCGGGTCGAGGCGAACGCCAAGACGGTCCGCGTGACGCGGCTCAACGAAGGGGTCGAAATCCAATTGGCGGACGGCCGGGTGGAACGGTTCGACGACGCGGTGCTCGCCTGCCACGCCGACGAGGCGCTTGAGATGATCTCGGACCCCAGTGCGGCCGAGGCGGCGACGCTGTCGGCCTTCCGCTATCAGGAAAACCGCGCGGTCCTTCACACCGACGTCGCTCAGATGCCGAAACGACGGGGAGTGTGGTCGAGCTGGAACTATCTGGCCGGCCGCGACATGGACCGCGAGCGGCAGGTGGCCGTGAGCTATTGGATGAACAGTCTGCAGTCGCTGGATGCGCAGGATCTGTTCGTGACCTTGAACCCGTTCGACCCGATCCGCCCTGAGACGGTCATCGCTGAGATCGCGTACGATCATCCGGTCTTCGATCAGGGCGCGATCCAGGCGCAGCAGACGCTGCCCGGCTTGCAAGGGGCGAACCGACTGTGGTTCTGCGGCGCTTATTGCGGCTACGGGTTTCATGAGGACGGACTCGGCTCCGCCGTAGCGGTCGCCAAGCGTCTCGGCGCGCCCGCCCCTTGGGGCGACAAGCCGGTGCACGCCATGCACGCCGTCCTTGGCGCGCCCGCGGCCGCCCGCTCCGGCGCCGGCGACATGGAGGCGGCCGCTTGACGGACGCGACGACGGCTCCCGCCGACTTGAGGCCGGCCGGCGCGCTCTATTACGGGCGCGTGGCGCATAAGCGCGTGCGGCCGATGAGCCACCGGCTGGAGTATCGCGTTTTTTCGCTGTTTCTAGATATCGACCGGCTCTCGACCCTCGACGGCGCGATGAAGCTGTTCGGCTATAACCGCCGGGCGGTCGTCTCCTTCCGCGATTCGGACCACGGCCCGCGGGACGGAAACCCCCTTCGGCCGTGGGTCGAGAGGCTGCTGACCGAGCGGGGAATCGATCTCGCCGGCGGACCGATTCGGCTGCTGTGCTTCCCACGCCTGTGGGGCTATGTCTTCAACCCGCTCAGCATCTACTATTGCTACGGAGCGGACGAGCGGCTGCGCGCCGTGCTTTACGAGGTGTCGAACACGTTCGGCGAGCAGCACTGCTACTTGCTGCCGGTCGACGGGGGCGGCGACGAAATCGCGCACGCCGCCGACAAGGTCTTCCATGTCTCGCCCTTCAACCGGATGGGGGGGCGGTACCGTTTCCGGCTCAAGCCGCCGGGCGAGCGCCTCAACATTCTGATCCGCCAATCCGACCCGGACGGCGGCCCGTTGCTGGTCGCCTCGCATATCGGCGAACGCCGAGCGCTCGACGACCGGACCTTGGCGGGCGCGATCCTGCGCTTCCCGTTGATGACCCTGAAAATCACGGCGGCCATCCATTGGGAAGCCCTCAAGCTTTGGCTGAAGGGCGCGAAATACGTGCCCAAGCCGCCGCCGCCCGAACGCGAGGTCACAGGCTGATCCGCCACGGATTACGCCTCTGGCCTTGATTTTCGACTTGCTGTTAACTGACGGAGCAAGCCGCGCCATGACGATCGACACCGAGACGCGAGACGCCGCGCCCGTGATGACGACCGCCCAGCCGACCATTAACGAGCCGCCTCGCCGGCCGCTGTCTCTCGGCAGCCGTCTGGCGTTTGCGCTGGCCAAGCGCATCCATATCGGCAGCTTCGACGTGACCACGCCGGAAGGCGCGCGCCGACGCTACACCGGGCCGGTCCCCGGGCCGGTGGGCAAGATCACCATCAACCATCCGCGCATGGCGCGGCGCATGGTGCTCGGCGGCAATATCGGGCTTGGCGAAGCCTACATGGACGGCGATTACGACAGCGACGATCTGGCGAGCTTCCTGACCGTGGGCGCGCTCAACAGCGATGCGCTGGACGAGGTGTTGCGCGGGAAGGCGCTGTATCGCGTCCTCAACCGAGCCGTCCACAGCTTCAATCAGAACAGCAAACGCGGCAGCAAGCGCAACATCGCCTATCATTACGATTTGGGGAACGCCTTCTATCGCGAATGGCTGGATCCCTCGATGACCTACAGCGCGGCCGCCTTCCACGACGGCGCCGCGACGCTTGAGGAGGCGCAGTCGCGCAAATACGAGCTGCTGCTCGATCGCTTGGCGGCTAAGCCGGAGGATCATGTGCTGGAGATCGGCTGCGGTTGGGGCGGCTTCGCCGAGCATGCGGCCAAGACCCGCGGCTGCAAGGTGACCGGCATCACGATCTCGCAGGCCCAACATGATTTCGCCCGGGAGCGCATCCAGCGCGAAGGCTTGAACGAAAAGGTGGAGATCCGCCTGCAGGACTATCGCGACACCGGCGGCGAGTTCGACGGCGTCGCCTCCATCGAGATGTTCGAGGCGGTGGGCGAGAAATACTGGCCCGTCTTCTTCGACAACGTCCGCGAGCGGCTGCGCGAAGGCGGGCGGGCTGCGCTGCAGGTGATCACCATCGCGGACAAGCACTTCGACTACTACAAGAGCCGACCCGATTTCATTCAGCGCTACATCTTCCCCGGCGGCATGTTGCCGAGCCCGAGCGTGTTCCGCGCGCAGAGCGAGAAGGCGGGGTTGTCGGTCGACCGCATGGAAGGGTTCGGCTTCTGCTACGCCAAGACGCTGGCGGAGTGGAACCGCCGCTTCCAGGAGGCGTGGGGCGAGTTGAAGCCGATGGGCTACGACGACCGCTTCAAGCGCATGTGGGAGTACTATCTCGCCTATTGCGAAGCGGGCTTCCGCGCCGGCTCGATCGACGTGCAGCGCATCCAACTGGCCAAGCGCTGAGCGCGGTCGACTTGCAGACGCCCGATCCGATGACCGGCGCCGGCGATCAGACCGGCCGCAGCCTTAGCCGCTTGCAGCTGCTGGCCTACGGGCTGATGGGCCTGCCCCTGGCCGCCGCGACGTTGCCTGTCTACATCCTCGTGCCGAGCTACTATGCGGTGGAGTTGGGTCTCGGCCTGTCCGCCGTCGGCGCGGTGCTGTTCGCGATGCGGCTGTGGGACGTTGTCAGCGATCCGTTGATCGGCGCGCTGTCGGATCGCACGCGCTCGCGTTTCGGGCGCAGGCGGCCGTGGATCGCCGCCGGCGCGCCGCTGACGGCGGCGGGCGCGTGGCTGCTGTTCTCCCCGGGAGAGGATGCGGGTCTCGTCCACCTCGCGCTCAGCGCCTTCCTGCTCTATCTCGGTTGGACCATGGTGATGCTGCCCTACAGCGCCTGGGGCGCCGAGTTGAGCGGCGACTACTATGAGCGCAACCGCATCACCGCCGCGCGCGAAGGGTTCGTGGTGGCCGGGACGCTCGTCGCGGCGGCGGCGGCGGCGCTGTCCGGCGAGAGCGAACGGACGACGGGCCTGATGGCGGTGGGCCTCTTCGTCGTCGTCCTGCTGCCGGCGACCGCCCTCTTGATGTTCCGCAGCGTTCCCGATCCGCCGCCGGACAATCGCCAGCGCATCGACTGGCGCCAGGGGCTCGACGTCCTCAAGCAGAACCGGCCGTTTCGCCGCCTGATCATCGCCTGGCTGTTGAACGGCGTGGCGAACGGGCTGCCCGCCACGTTGTTTCTGTTGTACGTGGATCATCACCTCAAAGCGCCGGACAAATCCGGCGCGTTGCTTTTGACGTACTTCTTGTTAGCGATCGTCGGACTGCCTTTCTGGCTCTGGCTGGCGCGGCGGTACGGCAAGCACCGGGTCTGGTGCGCGGCGATGGTCTGGACCTGCTTCTGGTTCTCGGCCGCGCCGTTTCTCGGGCCCGGCGACGTTTGGTTGTTCGCGGCCGTTTGCGTGTCGACGGGGATTGCGCTCGGGGCCGATCTGGCGCTGCCGCCCTCGATGCAGGCGGACGCTGTCGATGTGGATACGGCCGCGACCGGCGGGGCGGCTCGCACGGGGCTCTACTTCGCTCTGTGGGGCATGGCGACGAAGCTTTCGCTGGCGCTCGCGGTCGGTCTGGCCTTCCCAGGATTGGAAGCCCTGGGATTCGATGCGGCGGCGGCGCAGGACGCGGCCGTCGGCGCGGTGTCGAATACGACGCCGCTTGCGTGGATGTACGGGTTCGCCCCGATCGTCTTCAAGCTGGGCGC
Organism: Marivibrio sp.; assembly: GCF_040218065.1. Taxonomy (NCBI): domain Bacteria; kingdom Pseudomonadati; phylum Pseudomonadota; class Alphaproteobacteria; order Rhodospirillales; family Aestuariispiraceae; genus Marivibrio; species Marivibrio sp. Next base: position 258,712 of record NZ_JAVJQE010000010.1, read on the forward strand.
AATCGCGCTCGTCTGGAGGCATCCGCTCGGTGCGGCCGATCAGGCCGACCTCCGGCGGCGGATCGAGGCGGAAGAGCAGACCGACGCGTCGCGCTGAAGCGCGGATCGCGGGACGGCTGAGGAAAGTCGAGGAGACGATGCGCAAACTGGCCGTGATGATGGCGGCGTTTCTAGCGCTCGCGGGATGCAGCGGAATGAAGGTCGAAGACTTCAAGAATGAGCAACCGAAGCTGACCCTCGAAGACTATTTCGAGGGGCGCTCTAAGGCGTGGGGCGTGTTCGAAGACCGCTTCGGCAACGTCCGACGCCAGTTCACCGTCGATATTGAGGGCTCGTGGGACGAGGCGGCGCAGGAGCTGACGCTGGTCGAGGATTTCGACTATTCCGACGGCGAGACCGAGCGCCGCGTGTGGGAGCTGACCAAGACCGGTCCCACCACTTACGAGGGAACCGCCGGCGGCGTCGTCGGTGTGGCGAAAGGCGAGATTTCCGGCAACGCCTTCAATTGGACGTACACCTTCGATCTGCCGGTCGGCGGCTCGACCTGGCGAGTCGATTTCGACGACTGGATGTTCCTGCAGCCGGGCGGCGTGATCGTCAATCGCGCGACCGTCAGCAAATGGGGGATCGACATCGGCCGCGCCATGATCTTCTTCCGGAAGGTCGACGCGGCCTCGGAGGAGGCGTCCGCCCCTGTCTCGGGCGCAAAGCTGGCGGCCGAGTAAAGGGCCGTTGGGCCGCGGTCGGCCGCCGCGCTGTGGACAGGCTCGGCGAATCGCGCTTAGTTTGATCCTTATAAAGGGGAATCCGCCCGACTCCGGCGCGATTCGCGCGTCGACACCCTGGCGGGCGGCGGATGACCCAGAGGGGCGGGAGGTCCGCATGGCCGACAAACCCACGCAAACCGTGGCCGGCCCGGCGTTGGAGCAGGACAGCTTCGTCGCCGAGCATAAGCGCAAGGCGATGGCGCTGTTTCTGGACGCCTGGGACGAGGCCTGCGCGCAAGGCATCCCAAGCGACCTCCTCTCCGAAGTCTGCCTCTATCTTGCGTTGACCGATCTGATCGAAGACCGCGGCGAAGAGGACGTCGCCGCCATCATCGAAGCCCTGCCCGAACGGGTGCGGGCCGGCGATTTCACGCTGCGCGAAGAGCCGCATTGAGGCGCGCGATCGTCTCCGCCAACGCCTGCTCGCCGTAGAACTCCGTCGATCCCGCGCCCCAGACCGGCCCCGGCCAGGCGGCGTCGCCCTCGAACCGGGCGATGACGTGGATATGCAACTGCGGGACCATGTTGCCGAGCGCCGCGACGTTCATCTTGTCCGCGCGCCAGTCCCGCTCGATCGCGGCGGAGACTTTCGTGATCTCAGCCAGCAATTGGCGCTGGTCCGCCTGGGTCATCTGATGGATCTCGCGGATGTCCGCTCGCCGGGGGATCAGGATCGCCCAGGGAAAGCGCGCGTCCTTCATCAGGCGCAGGCTGCACAGCGTCAACTCCGCGACCGGCGCCGTATCGGCCGCCAACCGTTCATGCAGGGAAAAACCGTCGCCCATCGCGCCCTCGCTTGCGTAATCAGACCGCCTCACGCTAACTGGCGGCGATGGACTTGCAAACCGATCCTGACGCCTTTCTGCGCCGCCTGTTCCAGGCGGCGCTCGACGCCGCAGACCCGTCTGTCTGCGTCCCCGAGCATCTGCCCGACCCGCCTAAAGGCCGCACTGTCCTAGTCGGCGCCGGCAAGGCGTCGGCCAAGATGGCGCAGGCGATCGAGCGGGCCTGGCCTGGCGATCTCTCGGGCCTCGCGGTCACGCGCTACGGCCACGCGGTCCCGTGCGAGCGGGTGGAGATCGTGGAAGCCGCCCATCCCGTGCCCGACGCCGCCGGGGAGGCGGCGGCGCGGCGCATCCTGGCGCTGGCGGAGGAGCTGGGGCCGGACGATCTGCTGCTGTGTGCGATCTCCGGCGGCGGCTCGGCGCTGTTGGCGGCGCCGGCCGAGGGACTGACGCTGGACGATAAGCAGACGGTCAACCGTCAACTGCTGCGCTGCGGCGCGCGGATCGGCGAGATCAACGTGGTGCGCAAGCATCTCTCAGCCGTCAAGGGCGGGCGCCTCGCCGCCGCCGCCGCGCCGGCGCGGGTCGTCAGCCTGTTGATCTCAGACGTGCCGGGCGACGACCCCTCGATCATCGCCTCCGGCCCGACCGTGCCGGATCCCAGCAGCTTTGCGGATGCGCGCAAGATTTTGGCCGCCTACGACGTCGATCCGCCCCATGCGGTCGCCCGTCATCTGGACGCGGCCCGGGACGAGACGCCGAAGCCTGGCGATCCGCTGTTCGAGCGAGTCGAAAATCGCCTTGTCGCCGCGCCGCTGCTCTCGCTGAAGGCCGCGGCGGAGGTCGCGCGCGCGTCGGGCGTCACGCCGCTGATTCTGGGCGACGCGCTGGAAGGGGAGAGCCAGGAGGTCGCGCGCGCGACGGCCGGGATCGCTCAGTCGGTCCGCGCGCACGGCCTGCCGGTCGCCGCGCCGGCCGTGCTGCTGTCCGGCGGCGAGACGACCGTCACCATGCGCGGCGAGGGGGTGGGCGGCCCGAACGCGGAATTCGCGCTGGCGCTGGCGCTGGCCTTGGACGGCGCGCCCGGCGTCTACGGCGTCGCTTGCGACACGGACGGCGTCGACGGCGCTGCGGAAGTCGCGGGCGCCGTGATCGGCCCGGCGACGCTGGCGCGGGCGCGCGCGGCGGGTCTGGATCCGGCCGAGGCGTTGGCGCGAAACGACGCGCACAGCTTCTTCAAGGCGTTGGGCGATCAGGTGACGCCCGGACCCACGCTGACCAACGTCAACGACTTCCGGGCGGTGTTGATCCTATAAGGACGGGGGAGGCGCGTCAGACCCAGGCGCGCATCTTCTCCGCCGCGATCAGCGAGACGACGCCCACGGCGCCGATCGTCAGCACCGCGAAGAGGCCCGCGAAGACGGAGCCGGTCTGCATCGTATCGAGCGCGATGTCGTAGGAGAGCCCGGCGCAGACGATCAGCCCGCCGGCGTAGGCCAGCCATTCCAGCTTCAAATACAGCCCCGCGCCGACCACGATCGCCGCGATGATAAGCACCGCGCTCGGCCCGAAGATCATATCCAAGATCGCGGCGGCGGCGAAGCCTATGATGAAGAGGCCGACCCCGAGGGCCGGCAACGGCGTCGAGGCGACGGGCGAATTGGACATGGCGGATGCTCCCCCTGGACCGCGGTCTCGCTGATTGGCGAAAGTATCGCGTCGGACGGGCGCGAGGGCAAGGGCGCGCTCAAACCGCCGCCTCGCCGTAATAAAGGCTCTGCACGTGTTTCGCCTCTGCGAAGAAGAGATAGCGTTCGGCGACGAGCCCGACGCTCGCGGTGACGAGAGACAGCGCGACCAGTCCGATTTCCGCCCAGCCTTGCGAGAAGGAGGACATCAGGATCGCCAGCATTGGGAAGACGAAGGTCCAGACGAGAGCGATCCGGCGCAGGCGGCCCGCATGCTTGCGTGCGATCTGGAAGCCCATCTCGCGCATCAGATAATTGGGCTCGCTGTGCGGCGGGTCGAGCGCCTGGACCCGCGCGCCCGCTTCGCCGAGGCCGGTCGCGTCGGCCGGCGTGGCCTTCTTCTTTCGCTTCTCCTCGCGCTTCCAGTAGCCGAGTTTGGCGACCAAACCGGCCAGCAGCAGCCAGGAGACGACCCCGCCCAACGTCTCGGTTCCGAATCCCAATGCGTGGGCGATCGCGTTGAGAAGCACGCCGCCCGTCGCGGGGCCCAGCAGCAGATAGCCGATCGGGGTCCACGGCGTCGCCCACATCGGCACGGCCTTGAGCGAGGCGTAGATCATGCCGGTGCAATACAGCACGACCAGCGCCGAAAGCGCCGCGAGGCCGGCGAGCGCCGCCTCAATCGACGACGGCGCGCTCGCGGAGGCGTCCAGATAGCGTAGCGCCCCCCAGCCCGCGATCGGCACGAAGGCGGCGACCGCCGCCACGCCTTCGCGGCTGAGCCAGGAACTGCGCCATTGGCTCAACGCGCGCCACGCCCGCTCCGGACGGCCCAAATGGAAGGTTGAGGCGCCGAGTCCCACGACTATCAGCGCGAGCGCGACGCCGACGATCGCCAGCGTCGCGACCGGATCGCGCGGCAGCAGCCCCATCGCCTCCGCCAACACGGCGACGACGATCAGGCCATAGCCGGCCCCGGAGGCCGTCGTGAACAGGATGACCGATTTGGCGGGATGCATGGGGACCTCACACTCGAACCGAAAGGCGCGTCACAGCTTGCGGAAGATCCAGTTGGCGGCGAAGCCTGCGAAGCCTGCGATCAGGATCGCCGCCAGCCCGTAATAGGCGGGGAACATGTTGGCGGCGCGGAAGACCTGGGCGCCAAAGCCCTCCTTATTCACGAAGAGCGGCGTCGTCTGCGCGCTGACCACTTCGCCGCCCTGCACCAGCAGCGTTTCGACGGTATAGGTGCCGACCGGCACGTTGGCCGGGATCAGCACCGTCGTGCGGAACAGCCGTCCGCCGCGCCATTCGACGCGGCCCGCCTCTTCGCTGTAATGGCCGACGCGGATCTTGTTGCGCACGATCGCCTCTGCAAAGGGCTGGCGCATGTCCGGATTCTCGCCCTCAGCGAGCCGCAGGCGGATGTTCTCGACCCCGATTTGATGGCGACGCAACGCCGTGTCCGGCAGGTTCAGCGCCTCTCGCGGGGCGGACGTCGCGACGTGATAGAAGGCCGGCACGCCCTTGAAGGTCATTTCGGCCCGGTTGACCCAGACGCCGGCGATCCTGTCCTTACGGCGGACGACCACGTCCTCCTTCGGGCCGTGCACGACGACGACCACTTCGCCCGTTCCCTCGATCGAGCCGAACAGGAGCAGTTCGGTCCCTGTGAAGCCGGCGGTGATGGCGACCAGGTGATCGTCGAGGTCCGCGACCAGTTGCTCGGCCGCCTGGGCGGGCCTGGGCGTCGGCGCGAGATGCAGCGCCGCCGCGCTCAAACCGAGGGTCGTCAGCGCGAGAAGGAGCAGCGCGCCAAGACGTCGACGGGTGAAGAGTGTGCGCGCGCGGGCCATCACTCACCTCCCGGCGCGGTCAGGCTATAGAGATCGGCCGGCTCCAGCACCAGATCGAAAAGCAGCTTGCCGCAGACGATCAGCACCATAGCCGCCAAGAGCCCGCGCAACTGCTCGCCCTTCATCTTGGCGCCGAGTTTCGTTCCGAACTGCGCGCCGATCACTCCGCCGATCAACAGGAGAAGGGCCAGCACCACGTCCACCGTCTGGTTCAGCGTCGCCTGAAGGAACGTCGCGTTGCCGGTCACGAACAGGATTTGGAACAGCGAGGTGCCGATGACGACGGTGGTCGGCATGCCCAGAAGATAGATCATCGCGGGCACCATCACGAACCCGCCGCCCACGCCCATAATGGCCGACAACACGCCGACGAAGGCGCCGACGCCGATCGGCAGCAGGGCCGAGATGTACAGCTTCGACTTCCGGAAGCGCATCTTGAAGGGCAGGCCGTGCAGCCAATTGTGCTCGTGAAGCTTGCCGCGCCCGCCCTTCACCGGGCGTCGCGCGCGCAACACCGCCCGCAGGCTCTCCGCCGCCATGAGCCCGCCGATGATCCCGAGGAAGATGACGTAGGAGAGCTTGATGACCAGATCGATCTGACCCAGCGTCTGCAGCCAACGGAAGACAAAGACGCCCCCGGTCGATCCGATGAAGCCGCCGACCAGCAGCATCAGCCCCATCTTCACGTCCACATTGCCGCGCCGCCAGTGCGCCATCGCCCCGCTGACGGAGGAGGCGACGATCTGATTCGCCCCGGTCGCGACTGCGACAGGCGAGGGCACGCCGATGAAGATCAACACCGGCGTCATGAGGAAGCCGCCGCCCACCCCGAAGATGCCGGAGAGCACCCCGATGCCCGCGCCGATCCCGAGGATGGCGAAAATGTTGACCGACATCTCGGCGATCGGCAGGTAGATGTGCATCGACGAAAGCCGCCCCCGCTTGCCCGTCGTCGCCGGTCGAAGGAATGCTGTGCGGCCTCATGGATGCGGACCGCACGCGGTGAAGTCTTGCAAGAAAGCGCCTTTTGCGCCCATACGTCAATGCGACGCTCCGTCTCAATTTTCAAGGTCCCGAATTTCGCGGACCCGTAGCAGGGAGACGCCGAATGGCCGACGAGCATCATCTGGACGCGACCGGCCTGAAATGCCCGCTGCCAGTCCTCAAGGCCCGCAAGCTTTGGAAACAGCTGGACGGCGGCGCCGTTCTGGCAGTGGAAGCGACCGATCCCGGCGCGCCCAAGGATTTCGAGGCCTTCTGCGAGGCGCAGGGCGCGGACCTGCTGGAAAGCGTCGAATCGAACGGCGTCTACACCATCCGGTTGCGCAAACCCTGAGCCGGCCGTCCGCCTGTTGCGGGGGCGCGCCGATGAAGGTTTGCGTCCCCGAAATAAGCCTGCTCCGCCTCAGTCGGCCTGACTGGAGCTCTTGTACATCTCGGTGATCGAGACGGCGAGATGGTCCTCGACCACCACCACCTCGCCGCGGCCGACGGGCATGCCGTTGCAGCGCACCTCCACCGTGTCCCCGACGCGGCGGTCGAGTTCGATCACCGCGCCGCGGCCGATCTTGAGCAAGTTCGAAACCTTCATATCCGCCGTGCCCAGCACCGCGGTCAGGTCGACCATGATGTTCTGCACCGCGCTGGAGCGGCCGTTGCGCGAGACCGCCTCGGCGGCCGCCTGCTGCACCGGCGTCGGACCTTCGTCGTCGCTCATCGCGTCCGCCCTTCGTCGATCCGGCGGACGCCGCTCGCCGCTTTTGCGTCGAGGGCGCGCGCCTTGTAGTCTTAATCGCAGAGCATACGCTGCGATTCGCGGAAACGTCGATGCAAGAAAGAGACCGCCGCCCTGATCCGCCGACCCGTCGCGCCGTACTGCGCGCGGGCCTTTCAGCCGGCGTCGGGCTTCTCGGGGTCGGCGCGGCCTCGCGGGCGGCGGCGCGCTCGGTCGATGAGTGGCGCGCGGCGGTAGGCGTGCTGCAAGGCCGGTTCCGCGGCGCCGGCTTCGAACAGCGCATCGCGATAGAGCCGGACGGCTTCGCGATTCATCAGATCGCCCCGCCCGACATCGTTGAGCAGAAGAGCTGGCCCTCCATGCGCTACAGTCGCGTGGGACGCGCGAACTTCTTCTCCGGCGTCCCGGCTGACAGGCTGATCGTTGATCACGAAGTATGGTTCGCCCGCATGCAGGCGGACGGCGCGCTGATCGTCGAGGCGCATTTCTTCGACCGCTTCGGCGCGCGCATGGACCTTGTGAGCCGCCGCCGACTCAGCCCCGATGGCCGCGCGCTGTTGTGGCGCGTGGATTTGAATCGCGCCGGGACGCCGATCCTGGCCGAGGAGCTCAGATTGGAGAAACGATGAGGGCCGCGCGCGCGATCCGTCCGGCGGAGTGGCTGCTGGCCGCAGCGCTTTGGCTCGCGCCGACGCTCGCCAATGCGGAGATTCCGGCGGATCTGCTTGGTCGCGCCGAAGCCGGCGACGCCGCCGCGCAGTATGAGATCGGCCGCCTCTACGAACGGGGCGCGCAGGTCCCGCGCGACGATTTCGAGGCGGTCCGCTGGTTCGCGCGCGCGGCGGAGAACGGCTCGCCCCGTGCTGCGCTCGACTACGGCTGGATGCTGGCGAACGGCTACGGCGTCACCCAGGACGAGGGGGCGGCCTATTACTGGTTCGCCCGCGCCGCCGCCGCCGGCATGCCCGGCGCGGCCGATCAGCGCGACGCGCTGGCCGAGCGGATCGAGCCCGCCGTAAAAGCGAGGGCCGACGCGCGGATCGCGGAGCTGACCGCGCCCGCCCCTGACGCGCCGGGCGGACCCCCGGCGCCCGAGGAGAGTGGGGCGGCGCCGCTTCCCGCGGCGGATCTGCGCGACGTCTTCGCCTTGCGCCGCGCCTATAACAGCCCCGGGCGCGGCGACGACGCCGAGCTGCGCCCGGCCGTCCGCCGTCAGGCGGAATTGGGCGACGCGCTGGCGCAGAACCTGCTGGGCGTGATGCTGATGCGCGCCACCGCGCGGGCCGACAAGCTGGAGGCGCTGGAGTGGTTTCGCAACGCCGCCTGGCAGGGTCTGCCGGCGGCGCAGTTCAATCTGGCCGATGCGCTGGCTTTGGGCGTCGGCGGCGAGCGGGACCTGCGTCGCGCGCTCGCGCTGTTGGAGGAGGCGAAGGCCGGTCTGCCCTCGGCCGTGCCGAGCGACTATGAAAGCGCCTCGCGCCTGTTCGCCGAACGCGCCGAGTTCGTCGACCCCTATCTCGCCGCCATGCAGGGCTATCGCAGCGCCGGGACCGAACTGGGCCAACTGATCGAAATGCGTCGGGCGGAAGTCCTCGCGCAGCTCGAAATGGCGCGCCGCCTGGGGCAGTGAGGACGGACCCGTGGACTGGTACGCGCTCGCCAAGGACGCCTTTCAACTGGTCGCGCCGAATGCGCCCTATTGGCTGTTGCTGGGCCTTGCGATCGCCGTCTGGCTGCGCGAGCGCCGACGGCGTCGGGTCGCCGCCCCGGGCGCGCGGCGGGCGGGGATGAGCCTGATCGGCCTCTTGGGCGGGACGGCGGTCGCGCTCACGCTCCTCTCGGCGCCGGCGGGGCCGAAACTGGCCGCGCTGGCCCTGACGCCCAAGGGCCCGTCGGCCGACGCGGACGCCCCGGCGCCCGACGGGCGGACCTTCATCGCGCTTTTTTCCGGCGGGATCTGGCGCGGACCCGACGACCGCTGGCGACCCAGTTCGGCGAGCGTGGCGCGCAGTCTGCGCGCGATCGACTTGGCGTCGCGCACCGGCCTGCCGCTGGTCTTGAGCGGCGGACGCGTGCCTGCCGACGCGCCGCCTGAGGCTGACGTCATTCGTGAGCGGTTGCGGTTTCCCGCCGACCTGCATGTCGACCGCACCGCCCGCAACACGTTCGAAAACGCGCAGGCGTTCTCCGAGATTGCGGCCCGGCTAAGCTGGACCCGGGCCGTGGTCGCGACGGACGCCGCCCATCTGCGCCGGGCGGCCGCCTGTCTGCGCGCGGCCGGAGTCGACGTCGTCGCTTATCTGCCGACGCGTCCTTTCCCGAAGCTCACGCCGGCCGATGCGATCCCGAGCGTCTTCGGCCTCGCCGCTTGGCGTGCGCCGCTGCGGGAGGCGGCGGGTCTCGCCTATTATCTGGCGGTCGGCCGCATCGGCTGGTCGGACTTATGAGGGCCGGCCGCCCGCGTTCTTCACGACGAGCCACAGGGCGTGGATCATGCCCGGCACGAAGAAAAACAACGTCAAAATCAGATTGAGCCAGAAGTGGAGCCCGATCCCCACCGTCAGAAACGCCGCCACCGGCGGCAGAAAGATCGCGAGCACGATGCGGATGATGTCCATGTGTCTCCCCCGTCAGCGCTTGAGGACCGGAGGAGCGGCGCTCCGGCGCAGCTCGACCAAGTCCGAATCCGCACGCCGCTGCGGCGCGCGTGCAGCATTGAAGGGTAGCCTCCGACGCAACGGCGCGCCAGAGGAGAGGCGCGGTTCGAGCCGCGAGTCTTAGCCCTTAGCCTACGGAGAATCCGACAACCGCCATAGCGATGACGGCCAGCGTCAGCGAGACGACGAGGATCCAACGGACGCGCCCGCGGGATTCGCCCTGACGCGCGTTCTCGGGTTTCTTTTCGACGGCCATTCGTGAGACCTCCTTCCCATGCGGTGTTTCGGTCTTGGCGTTCGGCCCGGTCGGCCTTGACGGTCGATGTCGCAAAGGCGGGCGCGACAGTCGGTCGCGCCGCCGACCCTTCCCCATGTAGGGCGTCGATCGGCGCTGTCGACCGCAGATGTTTCGGGAGGCTCAGGAAAATGCGGCGGGCGGCTGGTGCCGGATGCAGGGATCGAACCCGCGACCTTCGGTTTACAAAACCGCTGCTCTACCAGCTGAGCTAATCCGGCCCGGGGCGCCCGGACGGGCGCGCCGCCGCGGCGTTTCTAGCACCATGCGCGCCCCTTCGCCAGCCTTCGCGCACGCCTTTCGACGGTTGTTTTTGACGGGATATGCGCGCAAAAATATCGGGCGCAGCGCCGCTGCAACTTTCCCCCCGCATAGGAGACCGCCCCATGCTGCAAGGACTGGCCCGCCTGCCCAACGGCCTCAGCGTCCGCCCCGCCCGGCCGTCGGACAAGCAATTCCTGCGCAAGCTGGTCGACGACAAATATTCGGACCTCAAGACGACCACGGATCTCCCGCGCGATCAGCTGGAGCATCTGATGGAGATCCAGCTTCAGGGCCAGACGCAGGGCTACGGCGCGATGTTCCCGAACGCCGTCTATTTCGTGATCGAAAAGACGGGCGAGCGGATCGGCAAGCTCAGCCTCGATTGGGACGGCGAGGCGGCGCGGGTCGTGGATCTGGGGTTCATCGCCAAGGCGCAAGGCAAGGGCTACGGCCAGACGGTCGTGCTGGCCCTTCTGCAGGCCTGCGGCCAGTCGAAATGCCCGCTGACGGTGGTCTGCCTGGCGCACAATGTGGCGCTGCTGCATTTCCTGCAAAGCCATGGCTTCGAGGCTGAGCCGCCGGAGGCCGGCGCCGCGCACATCCTGTTGACCTGGACGCCGACGGCCGACGCCATGCGTCAGTGAGCGCCGCCGGCGCGCCGGGCGAAAGAAAACCCCGCCGAAATCGGCGGGGTAGTTTTAAATGGGCCTCATACCGCGACGGCCCGTCAGTTGCGCTGCGGATACAGGCCGAACAGGCAGATCGACCAGTTGATGGCCAGGATCGGCTGGACGACGCTGAAGCTCTGGCCCCCGCCCGTGTCTTGCACAGCGACGACGCCGTCGCCGCCCGTGCCGCTCACGCCGCCGAGGGCTACGGTCGTGCCGGCTTGGTTCGCCGGCACATAAAGCGGCTGCGGCGCGGTCAGCCCGCCGCCGCCGAGATAGTCGCCGGCCTGCGGCGTCGCATTGCTGCCCTGCGTGGTCGAGACTTCAACCGTGGCGGAGCCCCCGCCGGCCGGCGTGAAGGCCGCGGTGTGGGTGTGAGCCGGCATCTCGCTGACCGAAAGCGTTTGCGTCTCCCACCCTAAGCGCTGTCCGATGGGATAATGGCTGGTTCCCGCGCTTTGACCGAACCCGATCGCCGCCCGCCCGCGAAGATCGGGCAGCGCGAAGACCGTTCGCCCGTCTCCGCCATAGAGCGTGCCGATCAGCGAGAACAAGGACTGGTTCTGCGCGATTGAGATAAGGGCGCCCGCGCACAGGCCCCAATTGCGCGGCGCGAAGCTGAAGCCGAAGCTGGCGAGCATGCCGATAAAAGGACTGTCCATCTTTCTTCTCTCCCCCTTGCGCCTTTCGGGATGGGACCGGAAGGCGAATGTTGGTGCAACGAAGCGCCCTCAGGCGGTGTTTCTAGGTGAAGACGATTTGCAAAATCCGCATGTCGTGCGACAGCGTCTCGTCCGCTGGGCCGTTCGGGTTCGGATGGCTCGTGATCTGTGCGATCGCGACCCCCTCGACCCGAGACCCGTCGGGCATGATCAGGTCGTGACAGGCGCACTCCGAAAGGCCGAGCGGTTGGTCGCAGCGAAGCAGAACGGAGAAGGGCGTGCGCGCCCCCTTCGGAGCGTCCGGCATCGCGCATTCCTTGTGTTCGCTGACCTCAAGAAATTCGACCTGAGCATCGGGCCCGTCGACAAATACGATGGAGCCGTGTTTGCCGACCGCTTTTTTGAAGTCGCCGGCCTTCAGTTTGTCCAACATCGTTCGAACGTCCTCCTTGCTGCGGAAAGCCGGGCGTCAGTTGCGGCTGGGGTAGAGACCCTGCAGGGCGATGCACCAGCTGATCGCCAGGACCGGCTGCACCACATTGATCGGCACATTGGCCCCAGTCGGCGATAAGGTCACAGCCCCGTCCGTTTGGGCTGGCGTTACGCCGCCCAGCGGCACTGTCGTTCCCGCGGAGGCGGGCGGCACGTAATTCGGCTGCGCGGCCGTCAGGCCGCCGCCGCCGGCGTAAACGCCCTCGCTCGGAGTGGAGACGGCGCCCGCCGTGGTGCTGACCGCGACCGAAGCGGACCCGCCTGTGGGTTGAAAATGCGCCGAATGGTTGTGCGGAGGGAGGTTTAAGATCGTCAACGACGCCGTTTCCGCGCCGGCGCTGGCGCCTATCGGGTAGCTGGGGGCGCCGGGGCGCCCCCCTTGGCCCGCTGCGGCCCGGCCCATGAGATTGGGCAGACCGAACGAGGTCGTCCCATTGCCCCCGTAGATCGTCCCCAGAAGGGAGAAGAGCGCGGTATGCTGCGTGATGTCGAGGAGTTGCCCTTGGCAGAACGCGTAGTTTAACGGGGCGAAATTGAAGCCGAAGGCCTGCAACATGCCATAAAAAGGATTATCCATTCGCTTTCTCCCCCGAACTGCGATGGTTCGCGTTCCGTCCCGTGCCCGTGTGAAACGCGTATTAGGAGCAAATAGTTTAGGAAAAAGGTTAAGGTGGCAAGCAGATTGAGCGTAAAACCGTTAGAATAATCGCTTGAGGTGAAGCCTGCACCGAAAGCCGGGCGGCGAGGCGCGCGGCGACCTAGCTGAGGCACACTTGGTAGACGGTCTTGCCGCCGCTCTCTCCCGGCGAAACGATCGGGGTGATCAGAATGTTCTCCATTCTCCCGAAACCTTCTCGTTGCAGCGTGTATCCGCCGTCGCCGTTGAGCAGCACGCTCGCCGTTTCATTATGAAAAATTAGGCTGAAAGGCGTTCGAGCGGAATTCGGGTGAGCGCCGGCGGGATTTTCATGCACCGCCACCAGGCGCAGGGCGACCGTCCTATCCGTGAAGGGCGCCTCGAAAATCTGATTGAGATGCGGCTCGAAATCGGAGGCGCTGACGGTCCCCAAATCGCGCCGCGTGTCGATGGAATTAGCCTTGGTCGCTCTCTTTGCGACCGCGGGCTTTTTCGCAGCGGCCTTTCTCGACGAGGTCTTCTTACCCGCCGCTTTCTTACCAGTCGTCTTCTTGGCGGCAGCCTTCTTGGCGGCGGCCTTTTTCGTCGACGTGCGCTTTTCAGCCATAACGGCGATCCCTGTGCTTAACCGGTCCTTGAGTGTGACCATAAGTTACAGTTACAGCCACGCGCAACTTTTAAGAAAATCAGCAAACGGTAAACATTGTTGATTTAATTCGTGTCATTGTTGTAATGCGCGCTGAATGGTCGTACTCTGTAGAAGTGCGCATTACCGCTGAGGCGGTTCTGTGCAGGAATTGAGGGACGGGGCGTCAGGGGCGCGGCCTTCGCCGGGGACGGCGGCAGGCCGCCGCCCCCCGTATGGCGAGAGGGTGACGGGACAATGTCTTTCCGCGACGCGCTGCTGTCGGGCGCTTTCTTCGGCAAAAATCGCGATCTGCAGGCCGGGCGTTCGCTGCGCGGGGGCGCGCCCTTGCGCGGGCTCACCCATGTCGCACCCTTGGCTCTGGAGCCGCGGTTCATGTTCGACGCGGCCGGCGTCGCCACCGGCGCGGAGGCGGCGCAGGACGCCGCGGCGGAGGCCGAGGCTGCGGCCGGCGCCGACGGCGCGGGCGACCCAGCGGACGATGACGGCGTCGAGGCGGCCGTCGCCGCCCATACGCCGCCCGAGAACCGCAAAGAGGTGGTGATCGTCGATCCGACCGTGGCGGACTATCAGACCTTGCTGGACGGCATGGACCCGGACGTCGAGGTGATCATGCTCGACAGCACCGGCACGGTTAGTGAGATTGCAGACGCCCTGGTCGGGCGCACCGATCTGAGCGCGATCCATATTCTTAGCCACGGCGGCGCCGGGTCTCTCGTCCTCGGAGGCGAGACGTTGACGCTCTCCACGCTGGAGGCGAACGCCGACGCGCTGGCGCGAATCGGCTCGACGCTGAACGCCGACGGCGATTTGCTGCTCTACGGCTGCAACGTCGGCGCCGACGGCGCCGGGCGGGGCTTCATCGCCGGCATGGCGGAGTTGACCGGCGCAGACGTCGCCGCCTCCACCGACGAGACCGGCGCGGCTGCCCTGGGCGGGGACTGGGATCTGGAGGCGACGGTCGGCGAGATCGAGACCGCGATTGCGGTTTCTGACGCAGCCCAGGCCGAGTACGGCTTTACGCTGGCGACCTTTGATTTCACAAGCGCCAGCGGCGGCGGCACCGCCACCGTCACTCAAACGGTCAGCGGCGTGACGATGACGATCACGAACGCCGGAAGCCAATCTATGGCCGTCTCGACCGCTGCGAACGGGCTCGGGACGATTTCCGGCAATTCGGTGATCGGCAATTCAGCGCTCAGCGGAACGTGGACCGTTTCCTTCAGCAGCAGCGTGAACGTCACGCAGTTCGAGTTCCTTACCCAGACGAGCGCCAGCTTCAACTGGATCTTCACGCCTTCCGGCGGGACCGGCACGACGCGCACGGTCAGCAATACGGGCGACTTGACGCTGAACCAGGGCGTGTCGATCACCGCGTCCGGCGGCGGCAATCTGGATTGGAGCGGCATCACCAGTTTCACGATCGCGCGGTCCGACGGCAGCAACGACACCCGTCCGGCGCTCGACGGGATCCAGTTCACCGCCGCCAACTCCGCCCCCGCGCTCGGCGGGACGCCGGCGGACGACACGGTGACGGAGGATGTGGCGACGGCGATAGATCTGTCGGCCTACAACATCTCCGACGCCGACGGCGACACGGTGACGCTGACGCTGGCGGTCGATCGCGGCTCGATCGCGGGCGCGGCCGGGACGGGGATCACGATCAACAATTCGGGCACCGCGTCGATGACGCTGCAGGGCTCGGTCGCGAACCTCAACACCTACCTCAACGACACCTCCAAGATCACCTACACGACCGGGACCAACGACACGACCGCGGCGACGCTGACGGTCACGCCGAACGACGGCACGGTGAACGGGACGGCCGATACGGTGACGCTCAACGTCACCGCGCAGAACGACGATCCCACGATGGCGAGCCTGCCGGCCTCGGTCAGCTTCACCGAGGATACGCAGGGCAATTTCGACCTCTCGGCCGCGACCTTCGCGGATGTGGATTCCGGCGGTTCGAACGTGACGCTGACGCTGGCGGCGGGGGCCGGGACGTTTGCGGCGAGCAGCGGCGGGTCGGTGACCATCGGCGGGTCGGGGACGAGCACGCTGACCTTGACCGGCACGGCGTCGAACATCGACACCTACCTCAACACCGCCAGCAACATTCAGTACACGCCGGCCGCGAACGCCAACGGCAGCCCGGCGACCACGGTGACGGTCACCGCGAACGACGGCGGCAATACCGGCGCCGGCGGCGGGACCAACGTCAATCTCGGGACGGTCAACGTCAATGTCAGCGCGGTGAACGACGCGCCGACGGCGACGGGCGCGCCGGCGGACGTCTCGGTGACGGAGGATACGGCGTCGAACTTCGACCTGTCGGCCGTGACCTTCGCGGACGTCGACGGGAACAGCCTGACGGTGACGCTGGCGGCCTCGGCCGGCACCTTCACGGCGTCCAGCGGCGGAGGGGTGACGATCGGCGGGTCAGGCACCGGCTCGCTGACGCTGGCGGGCACGGCGGCGGCGATCAACAGCTATCTCGATACGACGACGAACATCCAATACACCGGCGCCTCCAACGCGGCCGGCGACAATGCGGCGACCTATACGCTCAACGCCAATGACGGGACGGTCAATCCGCAGGTCGGCTCGGGCAATATCGACATCACCGGCGTGCAGGACGCGCCGACGGCGAGCGGCGTGCCCTCCGACGTGACGGTGACGGAGGACCAGGCCTCCAACTTCGACCTGTCGGCGGTGACCTTCGCCGACGTCGACGGCGACAGCCTGACGGTGACGCTGGCGGCCTCGGCCGGGACCTTTACGGCGTCGAGCGGCGGCTCGGTCACGGTGGGCGGCAGCGGCACGGGCTCGCTGACGCTTCAGGGTACGGCGGCCAACATCAACACGTTCCTCGATACGGCCAGCAACATCCAATATACCGGCGCCTCGAACGTGAACGGCGACAACGCCGCCACCTTCACGATCAACGCCAACGACGGGACGGTGAACCCGCAGGTCGGCTCCGGCAATATCGACATTACGGCCGCGAACGACGCGCCGACGGCGACCGGCGTGCCGACGGACGTCTCGGTGACGGAGGATCAGGCGTCGAATTTCGATCTGTCGGCGGTGAGCTTCGCGGACGTGGACGGCGACAGCCTGACCGTGACGCTGGCGGCTTCGGCCGGGACCTTCACGGCGTCGAGCGGCGGCGGTGTGACGGTCGGCGGCAGCGGCACGGGCTCGCTGACGCTCGCCGGCACGGTCGCGAACATCAACACCTATCTCGATACGGCCAGCAACATCCAATACACCGGCGCCTCCAACGCGGCCGGCGACAATGCGGCCACCTTCACCATCAATGCGAACGACGGCACGGTGAATCCCCAGGTCGGCTCCGGCAATATCGACATCACGGGGACGAACGACCCGGCGGTGCTGGGGACGACCTCGACGCCGAGTTATACGGAAGGCGGGTCTTCGGCGCTGCTGGCCGGGACCTCGACCTTCAGCGACCCGGACACGACGACGGCCTTCAACGGCGCGACGATGACCTTCTCGCTCGACACCTACCGCACCGGCGACCAACTGAGCTTCCCCGCCAGCTTCAGCCCGTCCGGCGGCGGCACGGTGACCTACAACTCCGGGACCGGCGCGGTCTCCTATAACAGTACGCAGATCGGCACGGTCAGCGGCGGGAACGCGCAGGCGTTGACGGTCACCTTCAACGCCAGCGCGACGACGGCGGGCGTTCAGGCCGTGATGCGCTCGGCCGTCTATTTCTCCACCAGCGACACGCCGGCGCAGGTGAACACCGACACCGATCGGACGATCAGCGTCGTCTTCAACGACACGACGGTGGATTCGAACACGCTCAACAACACGCTCTCGGTGGCGGGCGTGAACGACGCGCCCAGCTTCACCGGCCTCGACGGAACGCCCGCCTTCACCGAGGGCGGCTCGGCCGTCGTGCTGGATTCCAACGTGACGGTGGCGGACGCGGAGCTCGACTTCATCAACAGCGGCAACGGCTCCTACGCCGGCGCGACGCTGACCATCGCGCGCAACGGCGGAGCGAACGCCTCCGACATCTTCTCGATCCAGTCGGGCGGCAATCTGACGGTCGCGGGCTCCAACATCTCGTCGGGCGGCAACGTGATCGCCAGCTTTGACACGTCGTCCGCGGGCCAAGTGACGATCACCTTCCAGAACAACGGCACGCAGCCGACGACCGCGCTGGTCAACGAGGTGATGCAGGCTGTCCGCTATCAGAACAATTCGAACGACCCGGCGAATTCGGTGCAGTTGAACTGGACCTTCTCAGACGGAGGCTCGGCCGCCCAGGGCTCGGGCGGAGCGCAGACGGCGACGGGCTCGACCACCGTCTCGGTCACCAACGTCAACGACGCGCCGACGCTGAGCGCCACCGGCGGCGACCCGACCTATGTCGAGGGAGCGGGCGCCGCGGATCTGTTCAACACCGTCTCCGCCGACACGGTGGAGACGACGAACACGACCGACCGCTTCGCCTCAATGACCGTGACGGTGACGAACGTCTCCGACGGGTCCAGCGAGATCCTGCGCTTCGACGGCTCCGACGTGGCGCTCACCAACGGCAACAGCGTCAACACGGCGACGAACGGGCTCAGCGTGTCGGTCTCGGTGACGGGATCGACCGCGACGGTCAGCTTCACGGGCGCCAGCCTGACCAACGCGCAGATGCAGACGCTGGTCGACGCCATGGCCTATCGCAACAGCAGCGACAACCCGACGACGGCGAGCAACCGCGTCGTCACCATCACCGGGATCACCGACAATGGCGGCACGGCCAACAGCGGGGCGGACTCCGCCGCGCCGAACCTGACCTCCACCGTCTCGCTGACGGGCGTCAACGACCCGCCGGTCATCGGCGCTCTGGGCGGCGACAACACGGCGCTGCAGCCGGGAAGCGCGGCGAACATCGACAATGGCGGCAACGCGACCGTGACGAATGCGGATTCGGCCGATTATAACGGCGGCTCGCTGACCATCACCGACAATGGCGGGAACAACACGGCCAACGGGAATTTCGCGGTCGACGGGACGAACGTGACCTCGGGCGGCGACGGGACGATCGCCGCGGGCGAGACCATCCAGGTCGGCGGGGTGTCGATCGGCACGGTGCACGCCACCAATGACGGGCAGGGCGGCAACAGCCTGCAGATCGACTTCGCGGCGGACTCAACCAACGCCCGCGTCCAGACGCTGTTGCGCAACATCACCTGGTCGGCCGCGGCCGGCACCGGCGCGCAGACCTTCACCGCGACGCTGAACGATGCGGACGGCACAGCCAACAGCGGCGACCAGGACGGAACCGCCAACTTCACCATGACCCTCGGGAACGCGCCGACCTTGGGCGGAACCCCGGCGGACGCGACCATCACCGAAGATACGGCGACGGCGATCGACCTCTCCGCCTACAATGTGGGCGATGCGGACGGCGACACCGTCACGCTGACGCTCGCGGTGACGGCGGGGACCATTGCGACCACCGATGGGAACGGCACGACCGCCGGCGTGACGATCGCCAACTCCGGCTCCGCGTCGATGACGCTGCAGGGCTCGGTCGCGGACCTGAACACCTATCTGAATGACGCGACCAAGGTGGTCTACACGCCCGTCGCCGACAGCACGACGGCGGCGACGCTGACGGTGACGCCGAACGACGGCACGATCGGCGGCGACGCCGACACGGTGACGATCAACATCACGGCCGTGAACGACGCGCCGACCGCGACGGGCGTGCCGAGCGACGTCAGCGTGACGGAGGACGTCGCCTCCAATTTCGATCTCTCGGCGGTGACCTTCGCGGATGTCGACGGCGACAGCTTGACGGTGACGCTGGCCGCCTCGGCCGGGACGTTCAGCGCCAGCTCTTCGGGGGGGGTGACGATCGGCGGCTCGGGCACGGGCTCGCTGACGCTTGCGGGGACGGCGGCGAACATCAACACCTATTTGGACACCGTCTCCAACATCCAATACACCAGCGCTTCTAACGCCAACGGCAACGATGCGGCGACCTTCACGGTCAACGTCAACGACGGGACGGTCAATCCGCAGCTCGGGACCGGCAACATCGACATCACGGCCGTCAACGACGCGCCGACGCTGGGCGGAAGCCCGCCCGACGTCACGACGCTGACGGCGGGTCAGGCGACGGCCGTGGATCTCTCGGCCTACGATGTCGCGGACGTCGAGGGGGGGACGATCACCCTCACCCTGGCGGTCGACAGCGGGACGATCGCGAGCACGGACGGTACGGGCGGGCCTTTCTCGGGCGTCACGGTAGGCGGCTCCGGGACGACGTCGATGACCCTGCAAGGCACGGCGGCGAATCTGAACGCCTACCTGAATGATGCGACCAAGATCGAATTCACGCCCACCGGCTCCACCAACGCCACGCTGACCGTCACGCCGAACGACGGAACCGTGAACGGGACGGCGGATACGGTCGCGTTGAACTTCCCGGCGCCCGATGACGACGGCGATACGTTCGTCCCGCCGCCGCCAGCGCCGACGCCCTCGGCGGGCGCGCCTCCGCCGGCGCCGCCGCCTGCGCCGCCGCCGGATAGCGGTACGCCGGTCGGACAAAGCGCCGGCGGCCTCGGGTTGGGCGTTGGCGCGGCGAACAATCCTGGGGCTAACAGCGCAGTCACCGGCAATCTCGGCTCTGTGAGCCCGCTCGACAACAGCGGCGCGCCGGTTCAGACGGGTCTGCAAGGCGGCGCGGGCGGCGGCGGCTTCGGGCAGGGCCAGGGCGGCGGCCAAAACGTCGGCGCCGGCTTCGGCCAGGGCGGCGGATTTGGCGGCGGCTTCGGCGGCGGTCTGGCGGGCGGCGGCCTTGGGGGCGGCGGCCTGGGCGGCGGCGGCCTGGACGGTGAGCTTGGGGGCGGCGGTCCTGGCGCTGGCGGCGGTCCGGCTGGCGGCGGTCCGGCGGGCGAGGGTCCGGCGGGCGACGACGCGGCGGCGGCCTCGCCGGCCGCGCAGCCTGACGCGCCGGCGCCGGTCGAGACGGCCCGGGACGACGGCGAGAGGGAGCCGCGCGCCTCCGAGGCGGCCTCCGTCCAGGGGCGCGCAGCGCTTGCGGCCGCGCTCGATGCGGCGCCGCAGGTCGCGACCCTCGACTTCAGCGAACAGCTGGCGGCGATCGACGCGGACAGCCGCTTGGAGGCGGACGCGCTTGCGCGGGCTCTCGCCCTGCACGCGCCCCCGCCGGCGGCCTAGTCGCTGTGGCAAAGGTGCAACGCGCGGCGCCGCTTCGCGCCGGCGGGGTGGGAAGAGCCCCCGAGACGGTGGCGCTGACGCGCCAATTCGGATATCACATGCAACGCTCGTATGGAGACGTATAACATATAGACAAATTACTCATACGAGTGCATATATGTTGAGTTTTGCCGGAGAAGTGTATACTCCGGGTTGCAGTGCAAGGGTGGTGCGACGGTGCGGAGCCGTTCAGCCGAGAGAGGGGCCTGATGGGTATCGGTAGGTTTTCCCGGGCGATCGGTGTCGCCGTGCTGCTGGCGGCGGGCCTCGCCGCCTGCGCGCCGGTCGCGCCGGAGCCGTTCACGCCGACGGATCACGCCGACCGGGTCGAGCGCGATCTGAAGACTCTTTTTCTGGATCAAACCGAGATTTCGGGTCCTCTGACGTTGGAGGAGGCGATCGCGCGGGCGCTCAAATACAACCTCGACCGCCGGCTCAAGCTGATGGAGGAGGCGGTCAGCGTTCGCCAGCTGGACGTCGCCAACATGAACCTGCTGCCCGACGTGGTTGCGAACGCCGGCTATTCCACCCGATCGAACTCCGACACGACGTTCAATGAGGCGCGCACCTCCACGTCGACCACCAGCGATCAGACGCTCCGGACGGCCGATCTGACCGCCTCCTGGAACATCCTGGATTTCGGCATCGGCTATATCCGGGCGCAACAGCAGGCGGATCTGGCGCTGATCGTTCGGGAGCGCCGCCGCCAGGTCATCCACAACATCCTGCAGGACACGCGCGCCGCCTACTGGCGCGCGGCCGCGGCGGAGCGCGCGCTGCAGTCTTTCGAGCCGTTGCTGGAGGAGGTGCGCGGCGCGTTAGAGGCGTCCGAGCGGCAGGCGCAGGAAGGCGTCGGCGCCCTCGATGCGTTGATCTATCAGCGCGACTTGCTGCGCACGATGCGCCAGCTGGAATCGCTGCGCCGCGATATGCGGGCCGCCCGCGCGGAATTGGCGGTCCTCATGAACGTCCATCCGAATTCCGATTTCGAGCTTACGGCGGCCCAAAGCGGCTTCGGGGAGGCGTTGGCGATCAATGCGGCGACCGACCGGCTGGAGATCGCGGCGCTGGAGAACCGGTCGGAGCTTCGCTCCGAAGCGTATCAGCTGCGCATCAAGCAGCGTGAGGCGCGCGCGGCGTTGCTGCAGATGATTCCCGGGCTGAATCTGTCGGCGGGGATCAATTATACGTCCGACAGCTACAAGGCGAACCAGCGCTGGTACGACGGCAGCCTGTCGCTTACCTGGAACATCATGAACCTGTTCACCGGCCCCCGGAACATCGAGCTGGCCGAGACCGAGCAGGAGTTGAGCGAGGTGCGCCGGCTGGCTCTGTCCATGGCGGTGATCGCGCAGACCAACATCGCGCAGTTGCGCTTCGCCGCAGCGCAGCGGGACTTTGAACTCGCCCAACGCCTCGCCGACGTGGAGACGCGCATCAGCGGCCAACTGATCAACCAGGGACAGGCCCAGGCCGGCGGCGCCCGTCAGGCGATCAGCGGCAAGGTGGAAAAGGCGTTGGCCGATCTGCGACGCGATCTCGCCTACGCCGATCTGCAGGCGGCCTACGGCCGGCTGATCGCCTCGATCGGCGCCGATCCGATGGTCGCGTCGGCCGACGGTCACGATTTGGCGGCGGTCACCGACGCCGTTCGGCGGACGCTCGACTCCTGGCGGGCGGGCGACTTTGCGTCGCCGGACGACGCCGGCGAGCCGCTCGCCCTCACCCGCCCCGCGGAGACGGACGAGGCGGCCGGCGCATCGCCGGCCGGGCCCGTTGTCGCGCCGGCGGAGAGCGAGCCGCTCGCGGCGGCGCCGTCGTCGAACGGCGCGCCGGCGGCGAGGGCGGCGCAAACGCACGCCTCGGCTGCGGACGTCGCGCCGGGCGGGTTCACGGCGCCCGGCCGCGGCGGCGCGGATCCGCTCGCTCCGGCGGCCGTGCAGAGGTCGACCCCCGCCGCGCCGCCTGACAGCGCGGTCTTCACGCTTCCCGGCCAGGGTCTTTCCTTTGACGTGAGCGAGGCGTCGTGACCGGCCGGGCGGCGCGCCGCCCGGTTTCTCTCGCGCCCGGTCGAGCGGCGGCGCGCTCCGTCGTGGTGAGCGCTTGCGCTCGTATGGCGCGCGTCGCTTTTCCTCTTACATTCCTGCTCGCAAGCCTTTCCGCCGTTGCGACGGCGCAGACCCCCGCGATCGTCGACGGGCCGAGCGCGCCGGCGCTCGTGCAGGCGATGGACCGAACCGCGGTCGCGTCTGAATTGGCGGCGCGCATATCTGAAATGCCGGTGCGGCCGGGCGAGCGCTTCGCCGAAGGGGATGTGCTGGTGCGCTTCGCCTGCGCCGCCTACGAAGCGCAGCGCGCCGTGGCCCGGGCGGACGTCGCCTCGGCCCAGGCGCAGCTCGCGGTCAAAAAGCGGTTGTTCGAGCTTCAGTCCGCCGGCGCGCTTGAAGTCGACGTGGCGGCCGCGGCGGTCGCTCGCGCGCAGGCCGAGGTGCGCCTTTATCAGGTCCAGGTCGACCGCTGCATCCTGCGTGCGCCCTACGCCGGCCGCGTGGTGGAATGGACGGCCCGCCCCTTCGGCTCGGTCGAAGCCGGCGAGCCCCTTCTGGAGATCGTCGGCGTCGAGCGGCTGGAAGTCGAGGTCATCGTGCCGGTCGCCTGGATGCGCTGGCTCAAGCCGGGGGCGCGCTTTCAACTGGCTGCAGCCGACGGCGCGCAAACCGCGCAAGCGACGGTCAAGAGCCTGGGCGCCGCCGTCGATCCGGCGAGCCAGACGGTCGTCATTCGCGGCGCGCTGGAGGAGCCGGGGCCGGGGTGGCTTCCGGGCCTTAGCGGTCGGGCGGTCTTCGCCGCGCCGGACCAGGACGGATGAGGGACCTTCATGTCGCAACCCCCGCCGCGTCGGATGCCGTCCGTCGACGCCTCCGCCGAGCCGGCCGGTCCGGGCGCCGGCGGCGAACAGCGGACATGGAGCCTGCTGCTCGGCCTTGAGCGCGAGGCGCGGCGCGCCGAGACGGCGCGTGAACTCGCCTACACGATCGTCAATCAGACGCGCCGTCTGGTCGCCTATCGGCAGGCTGTGCTGGTGCGGCGGCCGGCGCGCGGCAAGATCAAGGTCGAGGCCGTCTCCAATGTCGCGACGGTCGAGCGCAACGCCCCTTATATCGTCTGGTTGTGCGCCGTGCTGCGCCATCTGGACCGCGCCGAGCGCCTCGACACACCCGGTCCGATCGCGCCGGACGCCTTGCCGGAGAGGCTCGCCGCCGATTGGCGGGAATGGTGGCCGGCCCAGGTCCATTGGGTTCCCTTGAGCGGCCGCGGCGGCCATCCCGGCGGCGGCTTGCTGCTGCTTCGCGAAGCGCCGCCTTGGACCGACGCGGAGCGCGTCCTGATCGATCAATTGGCGGACGCCTACGCCCACGCGTGGGCGGCGCTCGGGGGGCTGCGCGGGAGGCGCGCGGGCGGGCCGGCCAAGCGTCTGGTCGGGGCGGCGTTGCTCGTCGCGGCGCTCGGCGTGCTGCTGATCCCGGTGCGCCAATCGGCGATTGCGCCGGCCCAAGTCGCCCCACGCGAGCCGCAGGTGGTCGCCGCGCCGCTGGACGGCGTGGTGCGAGAGATCTTCGTGAGTCCGAACGAAGCGATTGCGGCGGGCGATCTGCTGTTCGCCTTCGAGCCTGCGGAACTGGAGGCGAACCGCGAGGTCGCCGCCCGCGCTCTCGCCGTCGCCGAGGCCGATCTGCAACGCGCTGAAAGCCAGGCCTTCGGGGACCCGCGCAGCAAGGCGGAGGTGGCCCTCAAACAGGCGGAAGCGGCCCTCAAGCAGGCGGAGCTTGATTACGCCGAGTCGTTGCTCGAGCGGGTGGAGGTCCGCGCGCCGGCCGACGGCGTCGCCGTCTTCGCCGACGCGAACGAGTTCCGCGGACGTCCGGTGCGCACGGGCGAACGGGTGATGGCGATCGCCGACCCGGCGCGCGCGCGCATTGAGGTGGAGCTGCCGGTCGCCGACGCGATCGCCCTTTCGCCCGGTGCGGAGGTGCGGCTGTTCCTCGACACCGCCCCGCTGGACCCGGTGCCGGGACGTCTTGAGCGGGCCAGCTTCGAGGCGACGGAGACCGCAGACGGGGTGCTGGCCTATCGGGTCAGCGCCGGCTTCGAGGCGGGCGTCGCGCCGCCGCGCCTCGGCTTGCGCGGCAGCGCGAAGCTTTACGGCGAGCGCGCGCCGCTTGCGCTTTACCTCTTCCGCCGGCCGATCGCGGCCGCGCGGCAGTTCTTCGGCTTCTAGGGCCGAAGCCGGGCGGGCGGCGATGAGCGTTCTCGACGCAGGAATCGACGGGACGGCGCCGGACTCCGTCGCGCGCGCGCCGACCGCCGACG
This sequence comes from Marivibrio sp., assembly GCF_040218065.1. Lineage (NCBI taxonomy): Bacteria > Pseudomonadati > Pseudomonadota > Alphaproteobacteria > Rhodospirillales > Aestuariispiraceae > Marivibrio > Marivibrio sp. Next base: position 283,498 of record NZ_JAVJQE010000010.1, read on the forward strand.
AGGGGCCGATCGCGTTGCCGCCCCTGCGTGAGGATTTGCGCCTGTTGCCGGCCGCCGCCGATCGCGACGGCGCGCCGGGCTGGACCATCTTCGATCCCGTGCGCAACCGCTATTTCCGCATCGGCCACGCGGCTTACGAGATGCTGCGCCGGTGGCGCCTCCGCCGCTCCGACAGGTTGGTCGCGGCGGTGGCGGCGGAGACCGTCCTGACGCCGGAGGAAGCGGACGTCGCGGCGCTGGTCTTGTTCCTGCGGGCGAACGGGCTGGTGCAGCGCTCCGAGCCGGAGGTTGCGGCCGAGTTCGCCCGGGTCGACAAGGCCGGGCGGCCGACCTGGTGGAAGTGGGTGGTCCACAACTATCTTTTCGTGCGGATTCCCCTGGTTCGGCCGGATCGTTTCCTGGCGGCGACCCAGCCGGTCGCGGATCTGGTCGCCTCGCGCCCGGTGCAGGGCGCGATTCTGGCGTTGGGCGCGCTGGGGGTGGTGCTGGCGCTGCGTCAATGGGACCAGTTTCTGACAACCTTCATGGCCTTCGCGAATTGGCAGGGCGTGGTTTGGGCGGCCGTGACGCTGACCGCCGCCAAGATTTTGCATGAACTCGCCCACGCCTACACCGCGCGGCGCTACGGCTGCCGGGTGCCGACGATGGGCGTTGCGTTTCTGGTGCTTTATCCTGTCCTCTATACCGACACCTCGGACAGCTGGCGGCTGACCTCCCGCGGGCGGCGCTTGCGCGTCGGCGCGGCCGGCATCCGGCTGGAGCTGATGTTGGCGTTGCTGGCGACGCTGCTGTGGTCCTTGCTGCCGGAAGGCCCGGCGCGCAGCGCGGTCTTTCTGATCGCCACCGCGACCTGGATTTCGACCCTGCTGATCAATCTCAATCCGTTCCTGCGGTTCGACGGCTATTATCTGCTGTCCGATTGGCTGGACGTTCCGAACCTGCAGCCCAGGGCCTTCGCGCTCACCCGGTGGCGGCTGCGAGAGGCGCTGTTCGGCCTCGGTCTCCCGGCCCCGGAGCCGATGGAGGCGGGCTTGCGGCGGGCCTTGATCCTGTACGGACTCGCAACTTGGATTTACCGGTTCTTTCTGTTCATCGGCATCGCGCTCATCGTCTATCATCTATTTTTCAAGACGCTCGGCATCCTGCTGTTCGTGATTGAGATCGTCTGGTTCATCCTGCTGCCGATCGCCAAGGAGGTGAAAGCCTGGATGACGTTAAGAGAGCGCTTCCGGGCGAACCGTCAGCTCGCCGCCACTTCGGCCGTTGCGGTCGCCGGGCTTTGGCTGCTGTTCCAACCCTGGGATACGGTCATCCGTGCGCCCGCCGTCTGGGAGGCGGAGAGCGCCGCCCCGGTGCTGACGGCGCTGCCCGGCCGTCTGGCGTCGATCGAGGCGGCGCCCGGGGCGGTCGTGACGGAAGGCGAACCGCTCTATCGCTTCCGCTCGCCCGACATGGACGCCGCCGCCCGCCTCGCCGAGGCCGGCCTGGCGGTGGCCGAGATCCGTCTGGAGCAGGCGCGCGCCGACCGACAAAGCGCCGGCGTGGTTCGTTCGCTGGAGCAAGAGGTCGCCCGCATCAAGGCGCGGCTGGATCGCATCGAGGCGCGCGCCGCGCGCTTGGTTGTGCGGGCGCCGATCTCCGGCGTGCTGCGCGATGCGCCCGCCGATCTCGTCGTCGGTCGGTGGATGGCGCCCCAAAGCCCGCTCGGTCTCGTGACCAGCGAGTCCGGCAAGCTGACCGCCTATGTCGGGCAGCAGGACCTGCAGCGCGTCGAGGAGGGAGCGCCGGCCGTCTTCTATCCGGAGGATCCGGGCCTGCCGGAGCGTCAGGCGTCGGTCCGGACGGTCGACCGTCTCGGCGCCTCGCGGCTGGAGGGCGGCTATCTCGCCGCGCCGCTCGGCGGGCGGATCGAAGCGCGCGCGGACGCGTCGGGCGCGTGGACGCCGCTCGGCGCGGTCTACCGCGTCGTCGCCGACCCGGACGAGCCCGGCGCGCCGCCAAAGACGACCCGGGGGCTGCTGCACCTGGACGGACCGGCGGAGAGTTGGGCGGAGCGCATCTGGCGCCGCGCGGCCGCGCTCCTGATTCGGGAGAGCGGCTTCTAGCCCTCGTCGCGCCGACGGCTGAGCACGGCCGGGCCGCCTTCGACCGCAAGCGCGCCGCGCTCCTCGTCGGGCAGCGGCGCGATCCGGTAGAGCTTTTCGTCGGCCAGACCCGTCACGTCGCCGTGGCTTTCGTTGCCGATCGCGGACGGGGCGCCGGGATTCTCCTGCGCGGCGGCCAGAAGACGGGCTTCGCCCGCCGTCTCCGCGCGGACGATAACGCGCGCGAAGCGCGGATGGTTCAGCCAGCGCGGATCGCCGGCCCGCGCGACAGGTTCGATCTTCCACAGCTTCATCGGACCGCTGCTCCTCCTCGCTCCTCGGGGTTTCATCCTAGCGGGGAGGTGGGCGCGCGCGCGCGGCCTGTCAAATTCCGGTCAATCGGGAAGGGCGGCGTACAAGGCCACCGCGGCCGCGTTCGAGACGTTGAGCGAGCCGAGCCGGCGGTCGCGCATCGGAATCGCGACCAGCATGTCGCAGGTCTCGCGCGTAAGGCGGCGCAAGCCTTCGCCCTCCGCCCCGAGGACCAGGGCGAGGCGGCGCTCGCGCGGGAGATCGGCCAAGCGATCGGTCGCCTCGCCGTCCAGACCCGCGATCCAGAATCCCGCATCCTTCAGATGATCGAGCGCGCGCGCCAGATTGCCGATGCGCACCAGCGGCACCTGCTCCAACGCTCCCGAGGCGCTTTTCGCCAGGACGGCCGATTCCGGCGGCGCGTTGCGGTCCTGCAGGCATACCGCCTGCGCCCCCAGCACCGCGGCCGTCCGCAGGATGGCGCCGACATTGTGCGGATCGGTGACTTGGTCCAACACCAAAATGCGCGCGTCCGCGGGCGCGTCGGCGCTGACGTCCTCGATGGCGCGCTCGGGCAGCGGCCAGGCCTCCAGCACGACGCCCTGGTGGACGGCGTCGCCGCCGAGCAGCGAATCCAGCACCGCTCGGTCGGCGGCGCGGGGGGTGAGATCGCGGCCGTCGAGCGCGTCGACCAGCCGCTCGGCCGCCTGGCGGGTGCACCAAAGACGCCCGACCCGACGGTCCGGATTGGCCAGCGCGGCGCGCACGGGATGGAAGCCGTAGAGAAAATAGGCGCCGCGTTCCGGACGGATCGGCGCGCCCATCGCGTCGAGCGCGATCGGGGGCGCGCCGCCGGCCCCTTGGCCGCCCTTGCGGCCGGACGGCTTGGGCGACGGCTTTCCGCCGGCGGAGCCCTTGGCGGGCGCTTGGGGCTGACTGTCGCGCCGCTGGATGCGGCCTTTCGGCGGGGCGTTTTTTCGCGAGTTCATGGGGTGGGTCTCTACTCCTTCCGCCGGGTCGGCGCAAACGCCAAGCGTGCTAACAACCTCATGGACTTACGCCGCCGCCTGACGGTCCGGATTCTCCGTTGACAAGGCGGGGCGCGGCCCCTAAACCCCAACCCGCCGCGGGACGCGGCGCCGGGGCCCGGTGTCACGGAGGGATGCCCGAGTGGTTAAAGGGGACGGACTGTAAATCCGTTGGCTATGCCTACGTTGGTTCGAATCCAACTCCCTCCACCACCGGCCGGCGCGCTGAAGGCGGCGCGAGAGACGGGCTGTCGGGCGACGGATGTCGCCGGGCGGTCGCTTTCGCGCATCCTTCGGGCGACCATGCGGCGGCGCAGGCGTCGCGAAGGATCGTGCGGGTGTAGCTTAATGGTAAAGCCCCAGCCTTCCAAGCTGGTTACGTGGGTTCGATTCCCATCACCCGCTCCAGTTTACCTCGCGCGCCTTCGATCGAGGCGGCGGCGGATCGCGTCCGACGCGGAACGCCCGCTCCGAGCGGGCCTCGCTCCGCTCAGGCGTTGAACGAGCGGTCAGGGTTAAGCGGCCAGGAGATCTGGCGAGTCCAACGAGGGAACGGCGAAGACAATGGCGAAGGCGAAGTTTGAGCGGACGAAGCCGCACTGCAACATCGGGACGATCGGTCACGTCGACCACGGCAAGACGACGCTGACGGCTGCGATCACGAAGGTTCTGGCCGAGACGGGCGGGGCGACGTTCCTTGACTATTCGGCG
>NZ_JAVJQE010000011.1:0-17998 GCF_040218065.1 Marivibrio sp.
ATGCCGGGCGACAACGTGACGATGGACGTGACGCTGATCGCGCCGATCGCCATGGACGAGGGGCTGCGCTTCGCCATCCGCGAGGGCGGCCGCACCGTCGGCGCCGGCGTCGTCGCCTCGATCACGAAGTAAGGTCGCAAGATCCGATCGAGGCCGGCGTCTCAGACGTTGAGGTATCCCGCCGCGCTCTAGTATAGTCCGGCGCGGCGGGATTGCAGGGGTATAGCTCAGTTGGTAGAGCGACGGTCTCCAAAACCGTAGGTCCTGGGTTCGAATCCTAGTGCCCCTGCCAGTTTTCCGCCCGCCGCCGCGCTGAGTCTCGAAAGGCTTCGGGCGGCGCGCGGCGCGATAGACGGATCGGGGAGGCCGGCGGGCTCCGACAAGGTCGGGGAGCCGTCAGCCTCTTTATGTGCTTTTTTTTGCGGCCCAACGGGTGTACAAGCCGGCCCGAACAAGTCGGCGGACCGGGTGCGGACAGTCCCGGCGACCCGACGAACAGGGTCCGCACAGGCGAGACGGAAGGCGGCGATGGCGAAGACGACGCCCGCAAAATTCGTGCGCGAGGTTCGCCAGGAGGCCAGCAAGGTCACCTGGCCGACCCGCAAGGAGACCGGCGTCGCGACGGCGATGGTGTTCGTCATGGTCTTCATCATGGCGATCTTCTTTCTGATCGCCGATCAGATCATCGCGTGGATCATCCAGCTCATACTCGGCTGACGGTCGGTCCTGAGAGAGCGTCATGACGGCGCGCGCGGCCGGGCCCTCTCGGCGGGCGGCGCGCCCAAAAGGTTGGAGTTAGAGGACGTGGCGAAGCGCTGGTACGTAGTGCACGTCTACTCGGGGTTCGAGAAGAAGGTGGCGGAGAGCGTGATGGAGCGCGCCCACGCCGCCGGTCTCGACGACCTGATCGAGGAGGTGCTGGTGCCCACCGAAGAGGTGGTCGAGATGCGCCGCGGCCGAAAGGTGAGCGCGGAGCGGAAGTTCTTCCCCGGCTATGTGCTGGCGCATATGGAGCTGACGGACGAGAGTTGGCACATCGTCACCGACACGCCGAAGGTCACGGGCTTTCTCGGCTCCGGCAAACGCCCTTCGCCGATCAGCGATCGCGAGGCGCAACAGATTTTGCACCAGGTGAAGGAGGGCGTGGACCGCCCGAAACCTTCCGTGGTGTTCGAGGTGGGCGAGCAGGTGCGCGTCTCCGACGGCCCCTTCACGTCGTTCAACGGCGTGGTCGAGGAGGTCGACGAGGAGAAGGCGCGGCTCAAGGTCACGGTGTCGATTTTCGGCCGCTCGACGCCGGTGGAGCTCGAATACTCCCAGGTGGAGAAGATTTGAGCCGGTAAGCGAGGTCGGGACGGCGGGTCCGTTCCGGTCGCGGTCGCATTGGAAATCCGCGGGAGGCGAGCGCGAAGACCAGCGTTCTCCGGACCGCGGCGTCCACTCTGATGAGAGAGAGGCGTTTATGGCGAAGAAAAAGATTGCGGGCTACATCAAGCTCGAAATTCCGGCGGGGCAGGCCAACCCCTCGCCGCCGGTCGGCCCTGCGCTGGGTCAGCGCGGGATCAACATCATGGAGTTCTGCAAGGCGTTCAACGCCGCCACGCAGGGCGCGGAGCCGGGCACCCCGACGCCGGTGATCATCACCGCCTACGAGGACCGCTCCTTCACCTTCGTGACCAAGACCCCGCCGGCGGCCTACTTCCTGAAGAAGGCCGCAGGCGTCAAGAAGGGCACGGGCACGCCGAACAAGGAGACCGTCGGGTCGGTCACCAAGGCGCAGGTGCGCGAGATCGCGGAAGCGAAGCTGAAGGACATGAACGCCGTCGATGTGGACGCGGCGATGAAGTCCATCGAGGGCTCCGCCCGCTCCATGGGCATCGAGGTGGTGGAGTAAGGTCATGGCGAAGTACGGCAAGCGTCTGCAGGACGTCTACAAGTCGATCGACCGCACCGCCGCGCTCGATCTGAGCGAAGCGGTGAAGACGGTGAAAGCCCGCGCGAGCGCGAAGTTCGACGAAACCATCGAGGTCTCGATGAACCTCGGCATCGACCCGCGCCACGCCGATCAGCAGGTGCGCGGCGCCGTCGCGCTGCCGCACGGCACCGGCAAGTCGGTCCGCGTCGCGGTCTTCGCGCGCAACGAAAAGGCCGAGGAAGCCGAGGCCGCCGGCGCCGACATCGTCGGGGCCGAAGACCTGATGGAGAAAATCCAGGGCGGGTTCCTGGAGTTCGAGCGCTGCATCGCCACCCCGGACATGATGGCCATCGTCGGCCGTCTGGGTAAGGTGCTGGGTCCGCGCAACCTGATGCCGAACCCGAAGCTGGGCACGGTCACGCCGAATGTCGGCGAGGCGGTGAAGAAGGCGAAGGCGGGCGAAGTGCAGTTCCGCGCCGAGAAGGCCGGCATCGTGCACGCCGGCATCGCCAAGGCGAGCTTCACGGAAGCGCAGATCGAGGAGAACGTGCGCGCGTTCGTCCAGGCCATCGCCGCGGCCCGACCGGCCGGCGCGAAGGGCACTTACATCAAGCGCGTTTCGATGTCGTCGACTATGGGACCGGGCGTGAAGATCGACCCGGCGACCGCGTCGGCCGGCGCCGCCTAAGGCGAGGCGCCGAGCAAGAGTTTCCGCCGATCGGGTCCGCGACAGCGGGTCGGGTCGGCGGGGGGCCGCACTTCGGTGCGGCGCCTGTCCGAGAACGGCGGCGCCGTCGGGCCGGGAGACCGGACCGAGGGCTTAAATGAGGGGCCTGGCCCCGAGGCCGCCGGGAGATAGGTGGATTGGAGTTTTCCTGTAGGCGTTCGCCTCGCGACAGCGGCGGTCGAACGGGCTTAGGGGACCGATCCTCCCGGGCAGGAAGGTTGGATCCGGCGCGACGGGGGCGACCCCGGAGACCGGATCCGTTCGTGGAACCGATCGTCGATCCGGCGCGAGCCGGGGAGACGGTCAAACAGCGGAGACGATCAGTGGACCGATCGAAAAAGGAAGCCCTGGTCGCCGAGCTGCACGAGACCTTCGAGAAGTCGAGCCTCGTTGTCATCACGCACAACAAGGGGCTCACGGTCGCGGAGGTGTCGGACCTTCGGCAACAGATGCGCGACGCCGGCGCTGGGTTCAAAGTGACCAAGAATCGGCTCGCGAAGATCGCGCTGAAGGGGACGAAGTTCGAGCATCTGGAGGAACAGTTCGTCGGCCCGACGGCTGTCGCCTTCTCCGAGGACGCGGTCGCCGCCGCCAAGGTGTGCGCCGAGTTCGGGAAGAAGAACGACAAGCTGGAGATCGTGGCCGGCGGCCTGAACGAACAGAACCTGACGAAGGAGCAGGTCGACAATCTCGCCAAGCTGCCGTCCCTGGACGAGCTGCGCGGCAAGCTGATCGGCGTGCTCCAAGCCCCGGCGACCAAGGTCGCGGGTGTGATTCAGGCCCCGGCGGGCAAGCTCGCCCGGGTGTTCGCCGCCTACGGAAGCGCCGACTAAGTCGCGGTTCGGACCCAAACAAGCTGCGTTTGAGACAACGCCTACTACGGAGTGAAGAGAAATGGCTGATCTGGAGAAACTGGCCGAAGAGCTGTCGAGCCTGACCGTCATCGAGGCGGCCGAGCTCGCCAAGATGCTTGAGGAGAAGTGGGGCGTGTCCGCCGCGGCGCCGGTCGCGGTCGCGGGCGCGGCTCCGGCGGGCGGCGGCGAAGCCGCTCCGGCCGAGGAGCAGGACTCCTTCGACGTGATCCTCGCCTCTGCGGGCGACAAGAAGATCAACGTCATCAAGGAAGTCCGCGCCATCACCGGCCTCGGTCTGAAGGAGGCCAAGGACCTGGTCGAGGGCGCGCCCAAGGCGGTCAAGGAAGGCGTCGACAAGGCCGAGGCCGAAGAGCTGAAGAAGAAGCTCGAAGAGGCCGGCGCCAGCGTCGAGCTGAAGTAAGACGGCTTTCGTCCGTCGGCGGGGCCGGTCGATGCCGACCCCGCCGACGGGCGGGTTTCGCGTTTTGAGGGGCGCGCCCGAGCGTTAAGGGCGTCGCCCCTCGACGCGCCTCAGAGGCGCCGCCCGCGACGCGGGGCGGCCGGACGGCCGAAATGACGGCCGGATCGGGCGGAAAACCGCCGGTCTCGAGGCGCCGCCGGCGAAGACGCGGGACGCCGCGCTTCGCGAGCCCGCGTCGCGCAGCCGCTGCTGCGGGAAGAGCGGGCGTTGACCCACGCATCCGGCGCACCGCCGGGGGCGTAGAAGGAATGGGACGAGGAATACGATGGCGAAATCGTTCACCGCACGGAAGAGAATTCGCAAGAGCTTCGGGCGCCTGCCGGAAGTCGCGTCGATGCCGAATTTGATCGAGGTGCAGAAGACCTCGTACGACGCGTTCCTGCAGACCGGGGTCGGCGCGAAGGACCGCAGCGTGGTCGGCCTCCAGGAGGTCTTCACGAACGTTTTCCCGATCAAGGATTTCTCGGACCGCAGCCAGCTCGAGTTCGTGCGCTACGAGCTGGAGACGCCGAAGTACGATGTCGAGGAGTGCCAGCAGCGCGGCCTGACCTACGCCGCGCCGCTCAAGGTTACCCTCCGCCTCGTCGTGTGGGACGTCGACGAGGACACCGGCTCCCGTTCGATCCGCGACATCAAGGAGCAGGACGTCTACATGGGCGACATGCCGCTCATGACGGATCACGGCACCTTTATCGTGAACGGCACCGAGCGCGTGATCGTCTCGCAGATGCACCGCTCGCCGGGCGTCTTCTTCGATCACGACAAGGGCAAGACCCACAGTTCGGGCAAGTATCTCTTCGCCGCGCGGATCATCCCGTATCGCGGCTCCTGGCTCGATTTCGAATTCGACGCGAAGGATCTCGTCTATGTGCGCATCGACCGGCGGCGCAAGCTGCCGGCGACGACGCTCTTGATGGCGCTGGACAGCGCCGAGACGGCCGCCAAGCGCGCCGAGCTGGCGAAGGAGGGCAAGACCCTCGACCCGGCCGAAGCGCAGGGCATGTCGAAGGAGGAGATCCTCGGCGCGTTCTACGAGACCGTCACCTACGCCCACAGCAAGAAGGGCTGGAAAACGCCGTTCGACGCCGAGCGCCTGAAGGGCGTCAAGCTGACCCACGATCTGGTCGACGCCAAGTCGGGCGAAGTGGTCGCCGAGGCCGGCGCCAAATTGACCCCGCGCAGCCTGCGCAAGCTGGTCGACGCCGGCGTCAAGGAGGTGGTCGTCACCGATGAGGAGCTGACGGGTCGTTTCGCCGCCGCCGATCTGATCGACGACAACACCGGCCTGGTGCTGGCCGAGGCCGGCGACGAGATCACCGAAGAGGTTCTGAAGGAGTTGGCGGAGGCGGGCGTCAAGGACCTGCCGACCCTGCACATCGACCAGATCAACGTCGGCGCCTACATGCGCAACACGCTGGCCGCCGACAAGAACCAGTCCCGCGAAGACGCGCTGATCGACATCTACCGGGTCATGCGCCCTGGCGAACCGCCGACGCTGGAGACGGCCGAACAGCTGTTCCAGAGCCTCTTCTTCGACAGCGAGCGCTACGACCTCTCGGCCGTCGGGCGGGTGAAGATGAACTCGCGCCTCGAGTTCGACCAGAGCCAAGTGCCCGACACGCAGCGCACGCTGCGCAAGGAGGACATGCTTTCGATCCTCGACGTGCTGCTGCAGCTGAAGGACGGCAAGGGCGAGATCGACGACATCGACCATCTGGGCAACCGGCGGGTGCGCTCGGTCGGCGAGCTGATGGAGAACCAGTACCGCGTCGGTCTCTTGCGCATGGAGCGCGCGATCCGCGAGCGCATGAGTTCGGTCGACATCGACACGGTGATGCCGCACGATCTGATCAACGCCAAGCCGGCGGCGGCCGCGGTGCGGGAGTTCTTCGGCTCGTCGCAGCTCTCGCAGTTCATGGATCAGACCAACCCGCTCAGCGAGATCACCCACAAGCGCCGCCTCTCGGCGCTCGGCCCGGGCGGCCTGACGCGCGAGCGCGCCGGCTTCGAGGTGCGCGACGTGCACCCGACCCATTACGGCCGGATCTGCCCGATCGAGACGCCGGAAGGCCCGAACATCGGCCTGATCAACAGCCTGGCCACCTACGCGCGGGTCAACAAGTACGGCTTCATCGAAAGCCCCTACCGCAAGGTGAAGGACGGCAAGGTGACCGACGAGGTCGTCTATCTGTCCGCCATGGAGGAGGGCCGCTACACCATCGCGCAGGCGAACGCGCCCACGGACGCGAAGGGCAAGCTGGTCGAGGATCTGGTGCAGTGCCGACGCGGCGGCGACTATCTGGTCGCCATGCCCGGCGACATCGATCTGATCGACGTCTCGCCGAAGCAGCTGGTCTCGGTGGCGGCCGCGCTCATCCCGTTCCTCGAGAATGACGATGCGAACCGCGCGCTGATGGGCTCCAACATGCAGCGTCAGGCCGTTCCGCTGCTGCAGGCGGAGAGCCCGCTGGTCGGCACCGGCATGGAAGAGCGCGTGGCCGTCGACTCCGGCGTCGCGCTCACCGCCAAGCGCGCCGGCGTGGTCGACCAGGTGGACGCGACCCGCGTCGTGATCCGCATGACGGATCCGGAGGAGGCCCGCGAGAGCGGCGTCGACATCTACAATCTCTTGAAGTTCCAACGCTCCAACCAGAACACCTGCATCACGCAGCGTCCCCTGGTGAAGGTCGGCGACGTGGTCGAACGCGGCGACATCATCGCCGACGGCCCGTCGACCCAGCTGGGCGAGCTGGCGCTGGGCCGCAACGTGCTCGTCGCCTTCATGCCCTGGAACGGCTACAACTTCGAGGATTCGATCCTCATCTCCGAGCGCATCGTGCGCGACGACGTCTTCACCTCGATCCACATCGAGGAGTTCGAGGTCATGGCCCGCGACACCAAGCTGGGTCAGGAGGAGATCACCCGGGACATCCCGAACGTCGGCGAGGAGGCGCTCAAGAACCTCGACGAGGCGGGCATCGTCTATATCGGCGCTGAGGTCGAGGCGGGCGACATCCTGGTCGGCAAGGTGACGCCGAAGGGCGAGAGCCCGATGACGCCGGAGGAGAAACTCCTGCGGGCGATCTTCGGCGAGAAGGCCTCCGACGTCCGCGACACGTCGCTTCGCATGCCTCCGGGCGCGACCGGCACGATCGTGGAGGTTCGCGTCTTCTCGCGCCGCGGCATCGACAAGGACGAGCGCGCCCTGGCGATCGAGCGGGCGGAGATCGAGAAGCTGGCCAAGGATCGCGACGACGAGAAGACGATCCTGGAGCGCAGCTTCCGCAATCGCTTCCTGGAACTGGTCGAAGGCCGCAAGGTCGAGACCGGACCCAAGGGCTTCAAGACCGGGGCCAAGGCGAAGCTTGAGGATCTGGAGGAGCTGACCACCGCGCAGCTGCGCCAGATCGTCGTGGACGTCGCCAAGGTCAACGACGAGATGGAGGCGCTGCGCAAGCAGTTTGATCAGGCGATCGCCAAGGTGAACGCCCGCTTCGACGACAAGGTCGAGAAGGTCCAGGCCGGCGATGAGCTGCCCCCGGGCGTCATGAAGATGATCAAGGTCTTCGTGGCCGTGAAGCGCAAGCTGCAGCCGGGCGACAAGATGGCCGGCCGTCACGGCAACAAGGGCGTGATCAGCCGGATCGTGCCGATCGAGGACATGCCCTACACCGAGGAGGGGACGCACGTCGACATCGTCCTCAACCCGCTCGGCGTGCCCAGCCGCATGAATGTGGGGCAGATCCTTGAGACCCACCTGGGCTGGGCCTGCGCCAATCTCGGCCGGCAGGTGAACGACGCGCTGGAGGCCTATCGCCACAGCGGGAAGCTCGCCGATCTGCGCAAGACGGTGACCGAGGTCTATGACGACGCCGAGATCGGCAAATCGGTCAAGGAGATGGACGACGATCAGGTGGTCGAACTCGCCGGCAATCTGCGCGGCGGACTGCCGATCGCGACCCCGGTCTTCGACGGCGCGCGCGAGGAGGACATCAACGCGATGCTCACCCGCGCGGGTCTCGACAGTTCGGGCCAGCAGCCGCTGATCGACGGCCGGACGGGCGAGTATTTCGACCGTAAGGTCACGGTGGGCTACATCTACATGCTGAAGCTCCATCATCTGGTGGACGACAAGATCCACGCCCGCGCCATCGGCCCCTACAGCCTGGTCACCCAGCAGCCGCTGGGCGGCAAGGCGCAGTTCGGCGGCCAGCGCTTCGGCGAGATGGAGGTTTGGGCGTTGGAGGCCTACGGCGCGGCCTACACGCTGCAGGAGATGCTCACGGTGAAGTCGGACGACGTCTCCGGCCGCACGAAGGTCTACGAGGCCATCGTGCGCGGGGACGACAACTTCGAAGCCGGCATCCCCGAATCCTTCAACGTGCTGGTGAAGGAGCTCCGCTCGCTCGGCCTGAACGTCGAGTTGCAGCAGGGCGAATACTGAGGCCGGTTCGCCGCGGGCCGCCCTTGACGGCGGCCGGCGGCGGCCCCTCGTGCAGATTATGCGCTTTTACGCGCCCGCCGGCGGATCCCCGGCTTGAGCGGCGCAAAGGAGAGCCCGATGAACGATTTGATGCAGATTTTCGGCCAGCCTCAGGGCCCCCAGAGCTTCGACCAGATTCGAATCTCGCTGGCCTCGCCCGAGCGCATCCGCTCCTGGTCCTACGGCGAGATCAAGAAGCCGGAGACGATCAACTACCGCACCTTCAAGCCGGAGCGGGACGGTCTTTTCTGCGCGCGCATTTTCGGGCCGATCAAGGATTACGAGTGCCTGTGCGGCAAGTACAAGCGCATGAAGTACAAGGGCATCGTGTGCGAGAAGTGCGGCGTGGAGGTCACCCTTTCCAAGGTCCGCCGCGAGCGCATGGGCCATATCGAGCTGGCGAGCCCCGTCGCCCACATCTGGTTCCTGAAGTCGCTGCCGAGCCGCATCGGCCTGCTGATGGACATGACGCTCAAGGATCTTGAGCGCGTCCTCTATTTCGAGAACTACGTCGTGACCGAGCCGGGCCTGACGCCGCTGAAGCCGTTGCAGCTTCTCTCCGAAGACGAGTATCTCGACGCGCAGGACGAGTACGGCGAGGAGAACTTCACCGCGATGATCGGCGCCGAGGCGCTGAAGTCGCTGCTCTCCCAGATCGACATCGACGAGGCGATCGAGACCTGCCGCGAGGAGCTGCGCGAGACCGGCTCCGAGGCCAAGCGCAAGAAGCTGGTGAAGCGCCTGAAGCTCCTCGACGGCTTCAAGGATTCCGGCGCGCGGCCGGAGTGGATGATCCTGGACGTCGTGCCCGTCATCCCGCCGGAGCTGCGCCCGCTGGTTCCGCTCGACGGGGGTCGGTTCGCCACCTCGGACCTGAACGATCTCTATCGCCGGGTGATCAACCGGAACAACCGCCTGCGCCGGCTGATTGAGCTGCGCGCGCCCGACATCATCGTGCGCAACGAGAAGCGCATGCTGCAGGAATCGGTCGACGCGCTGTTCGACAACGGCCGCCGCGGCCGCGTCATCACGGGCGCCAACAAGCGCCCGCTGAAGTCGCTGTCCGACATGCTGAAGGGCAAGCAGGGCCGCTTCCGCCAGAACCTGCTGGGCAAGCGCGTCGACTATTCCGGCCGCTCGGTCATCGTGGTCGGGCCGGAGTTGAAGCTGCATCAGTGCGGCCTGCCCAAGAAGATGGCGCTCGAGCTGTTCAAGCCCTTCATCTACTCGAAGCTCGAGCTCTACGGCCTCGCCTCCACCATCAAGGCGGCCAAGCGCATGGTCGAGAAGGAGCGTCCCGAGGTCTGGGACATCCTGGAAGAGGTGATCCGCGAGCATCCGGTGCTGCTGAACCGCGCGCCGACGCTGCACCGTCTCGGCATTCAGGCCTTCGAGCCCAAGCTGATCGAGGGGAAGGCCATTCAGCTGCACCCGCTGGTCTGCGCCGCCTTCAACGCCGACTTCGACGGCGACCAGATGGCGGTTCACGTGCCGCTGTCGCTTGAGGCGCAGCTGGAAGCCCGCGTGCTGATGATGTCGACCAACAACATCCTCTCGCCCGCGAACGGGAAGCCGATCATCGTGCCCTCGCAGGACATCATTCTCGGCCTCTACTACATCACCTACGAGCGCGCGGACGCTGTCGGGCCGACCGCCTATGTCGACAGCGCCGAGGCGCTGGCGGCGGGCGTCGAGCGGCATGACGTGATCCTGACGGAAGCCGACGATCGCACCAAGGTCATCGAGGAGGCCGACCCCAAGAAGGCCTTCAAGATGGTCACGGACGGCAAAGCGGCGGCGCATCGCGTGCCGCTCTACGCCTCGATGGCCGAGATCGAGCATGCGATGGCCGAGGGCGCGATCACCCTGCAGACCCGCATCAAGACGATCTTCGAGACGGTCGACGCCGACGGCGAGAAGCTCGAGCAGCGCGTCATCACGACGCCGGGCCGCATGATGCTCGCGAACATCCTTCCGAAGCATCCGAACGTGCCGTTCAGCCTGATCAATAAGGTGCTGACGAAGAAGGAGGTGACCAACCTCATCGACATCGTCTACCGCCACTGCGGGCAGAAGGAGACGGTGATCTTCTGCGATCAGCTGATGAATCTCGGCTTCGGCTGGGCCTGCCGCTCGGGCATCTCGTTCGGCAAGGACGACCTGCTGGTGCCTGAGACCAAGCAGAAGCTGATCGACGAGGCGCAGGAGCAGGTCAAGGAGTACGAGCAGCAGTATCTCGACGGCCTGATCACCCAGCTCGAGAAGTACAACAAGGTCGTCGATCTGTGGTCCAACACCACGGACAAGGTCGCTGACGAGATGATGAAGATCATGCAGGGCGGCGGCAAAGACGGCCTGAACTCGGTCTATATGATGGCGCATTCCGGCGCCCGCGGCTCCGCCGCCCAGATCAAACAGCTGGCCGGCATGCGCGGTCTGATGGCCAAGCCGTCGGGCGAGATCATCGAGACGCCGATCATCTCGAACTTCAAGGAAGGCCTGACCGTTCTGGAGTACTTCAACTCCACCCACGGCGCGCGTAAGGGCTTGGCCGACACGGCGCTCAAGACCGCCAACTCAGGCTATCTGACCCGCCGTCTCGTCGACGTCGCGCAGGACGCGATCATCATCGAGGAGGATTGCGGCACCAAGGAGGGCCTGACGATCCGGGCCGTCGTCGAGGGCGGCGACCTGATCGAGGGACTGGCGGAGCGCGTGCTGGGCCGCTGCGCGGCCGAGGACGTGATGGACCCGCTGTCGGGCGAGTTGATCGTGAAGGCGGGCGTCATCATCGACGAGGCCCTGGCCGACGCGATCGAGACCGCCGGCATCGACGCGGTGCGCATCCGCTCGGTGCTGACCTGCGAGTCGAAGGGCGGCGTGTGCGGCGCCTGCTACGGCCGCGACCTCGCCCGCGGGACCAAGGTCAATATCGGCGAAGCGGTCGGCGTCATCGCCGCCCAGTCGATCGGCGAGCCGGGCACCCAGCTTACGATGCGGACCTTCCACATCGGCGGCGCGGCGCAGCGCGGCGCCGAGCAGAACTCGATCGAAAGCTCGATCGACGGCAAGGCCACGCTCAACAACAAGAACGTGGTGAAGGATTCCGAAGGCCGGCTGGTCGTCATGGGCCGTAACTGCGAGGTCGTCCTGAAGGACGAGCAGGGCCGCGAGCGCGCCAAGCACCGCGTGCCGTACGGGGCGCGGCTTCGCGTCGACGACGCGGAGGAGGTCGTGAAAGGCCAGACCCTGGCCGAGTGGGACCCCTACACCGTACCGATCCTGACCGAGAAGGAGGGCGTCGCCCATTATGTCGACCTGGTCGAGGGCGTCTCCGTCCGCGACGTGGTGGACGAGGCGACCGGCATCGCCAGCAAGGTGGTGATCGACTGGAAGCAGCAGGCGCGCGGGTCTGACCTGCGCCCCCGCATCACGCTGCGCGACAAGGACGGCGAGGTCGTCAGCCTGCCGAACGGCATGGAGGCGCGTTACTTCATGTCGGTGGACGCGATCCTGTCCGTCTCCAACGGCCAGGAGGTCAAGGCCGGCGACGTGCTCGCCCGCATCCCGCGGGAGAGCTCGAAGACCCGCGACATCACGGGCGGTCTGCCTCGTGTGGCGGAGCTCTTCGAGGCGCGCAAGCCGAAGGACTATTCGGTCATCGCCGACCAGGACGGCTACATCGAGTTCGGCAAGGACTACAAGACCAAGCGCCGGATCGTCATCCGTCCCGCCGAGGAGGACCGCGAGCCGTCCGAGTTCATGGTGCCGAAGGGCAAGCACATCACCGTTCAGGAAGGCGATTTCATCCAGAAGGGTGAGATGCTGATGGACGGCAACCCGGTGCCGCACGACATCCTGGAGGTCATGGGCGTCGAGGCGCTGGCCGATTATCTGGTGAAGGAGATCCAGGACGTCTATCGGCTGCAGGGCGTGAAGATCAACGACAAGCACATCGAGGTGATCGTCCGCCAGATGCTGCAGAAGGTCGAGGTCGTCGACGCCGGCGACAGCTACCTCATGGCCGCCGATCAGCTGGACCGCGAGGAGGTCGAGCAGATGAATGACAAGCTGGCGGCCGAGAACAAGCGCGCCGTGACCTTCAAGCCGGTCCTGCAGGGCATCACTAAAGCGAGCCTGCAGACGAACTCCTTCATCTCCGCGGCCTCCTTCCAGGAGACCACCCGCGTGCTGACCGAAGCCGCCGTCAACGGCAAGGAGGACACGCTGGAGGGCCTGAAGGAAAACGTGATCGTCGGGCGTCTGATCCCGGCGGGCACGGGCTCTGTGATGAAGCGGCTGCGTCTCGAGGCGCAAAGCCGCGACAAGGAGATCCAGGCCGAACGTCAGGCCGAGCAGGACCGCCTGCAGGCCGAACGCGACCAGGCGGCCGCGGCGGCCGGCGCGGACGAGACCGGCGGCGGCGACGAGGCCTCCGACGCGGCCGAATAAGGCCGAGCGGCTTTCCGGCCGACATCAGCCCCCGGCGCTCGCGAGAGCGCCGGGGGTTTTTGTTTTCGCCGCGTCGCCCGCGCTTTACTTCTTGCGCGCCTGCAGGAACCCGCTGGCGGAGAAGGCGTAGTCGCCGCGCTCGGGGTTGAGCGCGCGGCTGAAGCTGCGGAAATCGACCCACGACCAGTCGCGTCGCCAGACGAGCGGGGCGACTTGCTTGATGTTGCCGGCGTGCAGCATGCCGAAGCCGAAACGCTGCTCCTTGCCGATCGGGGCGAAATCGACGCCGTTGGCGTGGTCGTAGAGCATCACCACGGCCGCGCCGCCGATCATGAAGTGCCCGCCCATGAGGAAGCCGATCTGATTGTCGAGCACGGCCTGCAGCGCCCACGGGCTCCAGTAGAAACCGCCGACGATCGCATCGACCCCGGGGACGCGTCGGGTTCGCGTCGAGAGCGCCTCGATCATTCCCAGCGCCTGCATGTCGTCGGTCGACCAATAGAGGGTCGTGCCGGGATAGCTCTCATAGCCGCGCTGAATCACCTGCTGGGCGCGCGCCTTGCTGCCATGCGCGAGGCCTAGATACTCGATGTCCGCCAGGTAGAACTCGTCCGCCGAGAGCTCCAACCCGGCGATTCTGTCCAACGCGCTTTCGTCGGCCGCGCTGTGGGTCAGCCCGATCAACTGAATCTTGCCGGTGGGCGCGGTGATCCCCCGGCCGTGCGCGTACCGGAACATGTTCCGCCCCAGAAGATAGCCGCCCAAGAGATCGTCCGGCGTTATCTGGCCCAGCCAGCGCGTGTAGTTGACCCGCGGCCCGCCTGTCAGGTCGCGCTGGTCGTCCGAGAGGCCCGCGTTGATCAACAGCGCATAGACCCCGTGCCGTTCGGCGACGTCCAGAACGTAGGGTCCGACCCGCTCGGAGGCGGGAAAGACCAGATAGTCCGGCGGGGTCTCCCGAGTGAGGATGCGTTCGGCGAGGGCGCGCATCGCCTCCCGGTCGCCGTCGGCGAAATGCTGCTCCAACGCGACGCCCAGGTCGGCGGCGGCGGCGTTCATAAAGTCCAGGGTCCGCGCCCAAAATGGATCCCCGGGCCCTTCGGGAACCAGGACCGCGATTCGCACCGGCCCCTGAGCGGCGGCGCTCGGCGGCGCGCCCCCCAAGCCGCCGACCAGGCAGCAAAGCCCCAGGAAGGCCGCGATCCAACCGGTGCGACGCCCTTTGATCATCCGTCCTCTCCCCTCGCCGTGAGCGCCGTCTTCCGCCTCGCGCCGCGGGCGGAGAGCGCATATCCGTGACTTCACCATATTTTTACGACCAAGGGCGAAATTTTATTGCGCCTAGCCGGCGCTAAATTGACGCAATCAACCCTTTTGAAAACAGGCGAAAATCCGCATATCCGGCCTTGACGGGCCAGAGGCCTCTGCATAGTATCCGCGCGCCTTGAGAGGGGGCTGGCCGTAGGCCCAACCCGGGTTCGCCCGGGCGCTTCGACAGGACCCCGATGGCGACGACGATACCGCGTCCTGCGGATCGCCGGCCCGTCGGTAGCCCGTCCGGAAGCGGAAAGAGCCTAGACGGAGACCCCGGGTATCAGGTGACGGGGCCGGAGACGGCCTTGCGATATTGAGACGGGACGACAGGCCGCTTGCTGGGGCGCGAGCCCCGGCCGATTGGTTTTGCGGTCTTTCAGGTCAACCGTGCGCACGCGAGAGCGGGGCCAGCCGACAAACAAGTCGGGCGGGCCGCTCGGTCGCGCGGTTGCTTTCGCATTCCGGACGGGGACGTCCGGGAATGGGCGGCGGCGATCCGCCGGCGCGGCCGAAGGGGCCGGGCCGCTGGTTGCAAGGCCGACGGTTGGAAACAAGGCGACGGGAATCGAGATGCCGACGATTAACCAGCTGATCCGCAAGCCGCGGAAAGATAAGCGCAAGGCCAAGAAAGTGCCGGCGCTCGAGGCTTGCCCGCAGAAGCGCGGGGTTTGCACCCGCGTCTACACCACGACGCCGAAGAAGCCGAACTCGGCCCTTCGTAAGGTCGCCCGCGTGCGGCTGACGAACGGCTTCGAGGTGTCGAGCTACATTCCGGGCGTCGGCCATAACCTGCAGGAGCACTCGGTCGTCCTGATCCGCGGCGGTCGCGTGAAGGATCTGCCGGGCGTTCGCTACCACACCATCCGCGGCACGCTGGACGCCCAGGGCGTCAAGGATCGTCGCCAGCGCCGGTCGAAATACGGCGCCAAGCGGCCGAAGTAAGGGGACGACAGGCATGTCTCGACGCCATAAAGCTGAAAAGCGCGAAATTCTGCCCGACGCCGTATTTGGCGACGTGGTGCTGTCGAAGTTCATCAACTCGGTGATGCAGGACGGCAAGAAGTCGACCGCCGAGTCGATCGTCTACGGCGCGCTGGAGAAGATGAAGTCGCGCGGCGCGCAGGATCCGCTGCGCACCTTCCACGAGGCGCTGGAGAACGTCCGGCCGCATCTTGAGGTGCGCTCGCGGCGCGTCGGCGGCGCCACCTACCAGGTGCCCGTGGAGGTGCGTCCGGTGCGCGCCCAGGCGCTCGCCTTCCGCTGGCTGATCGACATGTCGCGGAAGCGTTCCGAGAACACGATGGTCGACCGGCTGTCGGGTGAGCTCATGGACGCCGCGAACAACCGCGGCGCCGCCATCAAGAAGCGTGAGGACACGCACAAGATGGCCGAAGCCAACCGCGCCTTCTCGCATTACCGCTGGTAAGGAGCTGACGTTATGCCCCGGCAGACCCCGATCGAGCGTTACCGCAATATCGGCATCATGGCCCACATCGACGCCGGTAAGACGACGACGACCGAGCGCATTCTCTATTACACCGGCCGGTCCCATAAGATCGGCGAGGTTCATGACGGCGCGGCCACCATGGACTGGATGGAGCAGGAGCAGGAGCGCGGCATCACGATCACGTCGGCCGCGACGACCGCTTTCTGGCGCGACCATCGCGTCAACATCATCGACACCCCGGGGCACGTGGACTTCACGATCGAGGTCGAGCGCAGCCTGCGCGTCCTCGACGGCGCCGTCGCCGTGTTCGACTCCGTCGCCGGCGTCGAGCCGCAGTCCGAGACCGTCTGGCGTCAGGCCGACAAGTACGGCGTGCCGCGGATGTGTTTCGTCAACAAGATGGACCGCATGGGCGCGGACTTCTATCGCTGCGTCGACATGATCGTCGACCGTCTGGGCGCGACCCCTCTGGTCCTGAATCTGCCGGTCGGCGCCGAGGCCGAGTATGACGGCGTCATCGACCTGATCAAGATGAAGCACATCGTCTGGAAGGGCGAGGATCTGGGCGCGGCGTTCGAGTATGTCGACATCCCGGCCGAGCTGCAGGACAAGGCGAACGAGTACCGCGAGAAGCTGGTCGAGCTCGCCGTCGAGCAGGACGACGAGTTGATGGAGGCCTATCTCGAAGGCAACGAGCCCGACGAGGAGGCGCTGAAGCGCTGCATCCGCAAGGGCACCATCGGCGGCGCCTTCGTGCCCGTCCTCAACGGCACCGCCTTCAAGAATAAGGGCGTTCAGCCGTTGCTCGACGCGGTCGTGGACTATCTTCCCTCGCCCGTCGACGTCGACAACGTGCAGGGCACGGCCGTCGACGATCCCGAGACCAAGATGGAGCGGAAGACAAACGACGACGCGCCGTTCTCGGCGCTGGCCTTTAAGGTGATGTCGGATCCGTTCGTCGGCTCTCTGACCTTCTGCCGAATCTATTCCGGGACGGTGCAGGCGGGCTCCTACACGCTCAACTCGGTGAAGGGCGATAAGGAGCGCGTGGGGCGCATGCTGCTGATGCACGCCAACCACCGCGAGGACATCAAGGAAGCCATGGCCGGCGACATCGTCGCCATCGCGGGGCTCAAGAACACGACCACGGGCGACACGCTCTGCGACCCGGCCAAGCCGATCGTGCTGGAGCGCATGGAGTTCCCGGATCCGGTCATCGAGATCGCGGTCGAGCCGAAGACCAAGTCCGACCAGGAGAAGATGTCGAACGCGCTTCAGCGTCTGGCGCAGGAGGATCCGTCCTTCCGCGTGAAGACCGACGAGGAGAGCGGCCAGACCATCATCTCCGGCATGGGCGAGCTTCACCTCGACATCATCGTCGACCGGATGAAGCGCGAGTTCAAAGTGGACGCCAACATCGGCGCGCCGCAGGTCGCCTATCGCGAGACCCTCGGCAAGGCCGCGCAGGTCGACTACACCCACAAGAAGCAGACCGGCGGCTCCGGCCAGTTCGCGCGCATCGTGCTCAACTTCGAGCCGCGGGAGCCGGGTGAAGGCTTCGAGTTCGAGAGCAAGATCGTCGGCGGTTCGGTGCCTAAGGAGTACATCCCCGGCGTCCAGCGCGGCCTGGAGCAGTCGAAGGAGTCGGGTCCGATCGCCGGCTTCCCGGTGATCGACTTCAAGGTCACGCTGACGGACGGCGCCTACCACGACGTCGACTCCTCGGTCATGGCGTTCGAGATCGCGTCCCGCGCGGCGTTCCGCGAGGCGATGGAAAAGGTCTCCCCGCGCCTGCTCGAGCCGATGATGAAGGTCGAGGTCGTGACGCCCGAAGAGTACATGGGCGACATCATCGGCGATCTGAACAGCCGCCGCGGCCAGGTGTCCTCGATGGATCAGCGCGGCATCGCCCGCGTCGTCAACGCGACAGTGCCGCTGGCGAACATGTTCGGCTACATCAACACGCTGCGCTCGCTCAGCCAGGGTCGGGCCCAGTACACGATGCAGTTCGATCACTACGAGCCGGTGCCGCAGGCGGTGGCCGACGAGGTGAAGGCGAAGTTCGCCTGATTGAGTTGAGGTCCGCCGGTCTTCGCCTCAAGCGGAGGCGGCCGGAGCCGGGCCGGAGCGAAGACGAGACGAAAAGCGCGCACGACGCGCGGTCAAGGAGACGGAAAGATGGGTAAGGCGAAGTTTGAGCGGACGAAGCCGCACTGCAACATCGGGACGATCGGTCACGTCGACCACGGCAAGACGACGCTGACGGCTGCGATCACGAAGGTTCTGGCCGAGACGGGCGGGGCGACGTTCCTTGACTATTCGGCG
>NZ_JAVJQE010000001.1:0-178962 GCF_040218065.1 Marivibrio sp.
AAACGCAAAACAGCCCAAATCCAATCCGCATAAACCCTCACGCCGTCAAAACCACCCGACAACCGCGGGGTGGAGCAGCCCGGTAGCTCGTCAGGCTCATAACCTGAAGGTCGCAGGTTCAAATCCTGCCCCCGCAACCAATCATATCAAGCCCTTAGCGCACTCCACGCTAAGGGCTTTTTGCGTCAGGAAACGCAGAGGGAGTGACCTGCGCTTCGTTTCCTCCGCCATTTTGAGGTAGAGTCCGTCACCCGATAGGAGACGGATTTCATGCGGCGCCGTCGGTTCGCCGTAGAGCGGATTCTCGGGATTTTAAAGGCGCAGGAGGCTGGCTTGAGGACGGCGGACGTGTGCCGTCGCGCGGGATCGGCGACGCGACCCTCTACAAGCGGACGGCCAAGCACGGCGGTCTTTGGGTCGGACCGCCGGAGCGTCCGTCACATCGTTTGTATTAATCCTTTGGCAACGCCTTCGCCCCTATAAAGCCCGCATCGGTCTTAACAACAGCGGCGGAGATGGCGGGATGAAAAGGACGCGAGGCGCGCTCACGGCTCTGGCGATGACGGCGGCTCTCGCCGCCCCGGCTCAGGCGGAAATGAAGTTCATGGGGCTGACGGCGGAGGAGATGATCGACGCCGCGTTCGTTGAGGACGTGCGCGGCTGGATCGAGACCCCGGTCGTCCAGATCGCGGTCGCCAATCAGAACGCCCGGCGCGGCGATCTTCCGCAAGAGGAAATCGATCGGCTGGACGCGCAGTGGCGGGCGGAGCGCGGAACCGACGATCAGCCGCTGATCACCTCGGTTCTGTCGAATCCCGTCTCCAGCTACCTGACCCGCATTCAGGCGAACAGTCTCGGCCTGTTCCCGGAGATTTTCGTCACCGACAGCCAAGGGCTCAATGTCGGCCAGAGCGTGGTCACCGGCGATTACTGGCAGGGCGACGAGGCCAAGTTCCAGAAGACCTACGGCGTCGGTCCGGGCGCGGTCTTCCTGGACGCGCCGGAGCTTAACGAGGCGACGAAAAGCTGGCGTTCGCAGTTGAACCTGACGCTGCACGACGAAACCGGTCTGGCGATCGGCCACGCGACGGTCGAGGTGAACCTGACCGAACTCGCGCGGCGTCACCGCTTCCTTGGCAATTAAGAGGCGTCGGCCCGTCGTCTGGATGCGCGCCTCCTCCGCCCTGCGGGGAGAGCGGATCGGGGGCGGACGTCCGACAGCAAGAGGATCATCAAGATGAGTCGTCTTCTCAACCGCCTGTCCATCTCGGCCAAACTGGCGAGCGTGTTCGCCGCGGTGATCGTCGTCGTCGTCCTGGCCGGCGGGGTCACCCTCTTCAAGATCCAAAGCGCCGACCGCGCGGTGGCTGAGACTCGCGCGGTCACCGAGTTCGCCGAAGAGGTCAACGCCTTGTGGGCGAACGCATCGGCCCAGTTGCTCGCCATTCGGGGCCTGCTGATGACCGGCGACCGCAGCGAGATCGCGACCTTTGAGCGCCACGGCGCCGCTTTCGACGCGATCTTCGAGGCGATCATGGCCGCGAATCCGTCCGCTGAGGCGCGCAAGACCCTTGAGGCCGTCAAAGCCGACACCGAGGCCTGGCGCACGGATGTCGCGGCCAAACAGATCGAGCTGATGCGCCGGCCGCTGACGGTCGATCATGCGCGCGTGCTGGAAGCGAACGGTCTGGGCGCGGACTTCCTGGCGGGATTGCGCGGCCATGTCGACGCCTTGACCGAGTACGCGGCCGAACGGCGCGCTGCGACGCAGACCGCCACGGACCTCGCCTTCACCACCACCGCGGCGGCGGCGATCGTCGGTGCGGGGGTCACGCTGGTCCTCTCGATCCTCGCCTTCATCATGCTGAAAGGCGGCGTCTCGGCGCCGATCCTCGAGATGACGGGGGCGATGCGCACGCTGGCCGACGGCCGGGACGACGTCGAGGTGCCGGGTCTCGGCCGCGGCGACGAGGTGGGACGGATGGCTGACGCTCTGGAGGTCTTCAAGCGCAATGCGATCGAGCGCAAGGCGGCGCTCGCCCGCGAAGAAGAGGCGCGCGAGACCGAGCGGCGGGAGATCGAACGGCGCGAGGCCCGCGCCGCCAAGATGGAGGAGCTGATCGCCGTCTTCGACCGCCGTTCGGCGGAAATGACCGCCGCGCTCTCACGGGCGTCGGACGAGCTTGAGACCACGGCCAAGACGATGAGCGGCCTGGCGCAGAACACCGACACCCAGGCGACGGCCGTGGCCGCCGCCTCGGAGGAGGCGTCGACCAACGTGCAGACCGTGGCCTCCGCGGCCGATCAACTGCGCAGCTCGATCTCCGAGATCGCGCAGCAGGTCGGCGGCGCGTCGTCGATCGCCGGCGAAGCGGCCGTCACGGCGGGCGAAGCGCAACAGAAGATCTCCCGGCTGCGCACCGCCGCCCAATCAATCGGCGACGTGGTGCAGCTGATCAACGAGATCGCGGATCAGACAAACCTTCTGGCCCTGAACGCCACCATCGAGGCGGCGCGCGCCGGCGAAGCCGGCAAGGGCTTCGCCGTCGTGGCCGAAGAGGTGAAGTCGCTTGCGGGCCAGACCGCGCAGGCGACCGACAAGATCCGCCAGCAGATCGCCGACATGCAGTCGGAAACGGCGCTCTCGGTCGAGGCGATCGAAAGCATCGCCTCGGTCATCGCGCAGGTGAATGAGTACACGTCGTCGATCTCGTCGGCCGTGGAGGAGCAAACCGCCGCGACCGAGGAGATCGCCATGAACGTCTCCCAGGCCTCCGGCGCCGCGAACGAGGTGGCGACCAGCATCCAGGCGGTGCACAAGGCCTCGACCGAAAGCGGCGCGGCGGCGACGCAGCTGCTCTCCGCCTCCGGTGAGATCTCGACGCGCGCCCGCGAGATGAAAGGCGGCGTCGACGACTTCCTGTCGAAGATCCGGGCCCTTTAGGGCGCTCGGCGGCGATCGCCGCCGCGACGCCGAACCCGGACGCTCCGCTGGAGCGTCCGGGTTCGGCTCTTTCGTCGCGTCGCGAAGGCTTAATCGTCAAAGGGGCGGAAGCTTTCGGTTTCGCGGTCGAACACCCAGAGATCGCCGTCGGCGATGTCGAACCACGCTCCGTGCAGCGTCAGCCTGCCCCGCGCCTCCAATTCGCTCACGCAAGGAAACGTCCGCAGATTCTCGATCGACGCGCGAACGGATAAGCGCTCCAGCTCGGTTTGCCGCTCGGCCTCGCTCAGATCCGTTCTGGTCCGGATTTCCGCGGCCGCGGGACCCAGCAGTTCGAGCCATTTTCCGATGAAATCCCCAGGCGAGAGCGGCGAGGCGGCCGGATCCAGCGCCGCCTTCACCCCGCCGCAGCGCCCGTGGCCCAGCACCAGAACATGCTTCACCCGCAGGCTCTGGACGGCGAACTCAAGCGCCGCGGAGGTCGAATGGAACTCACCGTCCGGACGGTAGGGCGGCGCCAGATTGGCGACGTTGCGCACCACGAAGATCTCTCCGGGCGCGGCGGAAAAGATTGTCTCCGGCGCCGCCCGGGAGTCGCAGCAGGCGATCACCAGCACGTCCGGCGCCTGACCGCGTTCGGCGAGCGAACGATAGGCCTCGCGCTGCAGCGTGAAACGGCCCGCCTTGAAGTCGCGGTAGCCGCGCAACAGCGGATTCGGGAACAGTTTCATCGCCGGACCTCTTCACCCCGAGAAAGACGCGCCCCGGCAGCGTAACCGTCCGCCGGGCGACTTGTCACGGCGGGCGCCGCTGACGCATGTTTTGCGCAGATATCTTTTTGTCCCGGTCGGGACGTCAGTCAGTGAAAGGATCCCCCATGCTTCACACCCGACGCGGTCTCGCCGGCGCCGCCACGGCGCCCCATCATTTGGCCGCTGAGGCCGGCGCGGAAGTGTTGCGAGAGGGCGGCGACGCGGTCGAGGCGATGGTGGCCATGGCGGCCTCGATCGCGGTCGTCTATCCCCACATGAATGCGATCGGGGGCGACGCCTTCTGGCTGATCGCCGAGCCCGGGCGCGATCCGATCGCGATCGACGGCTCGGGTCCCGCCGCGCAGGCGGCGACGCCCGAACTCTACCGCGAGCGCGCGGCCATTCCCGCCCGCGGCCCGCTCGCCGCGCTCACCGTCCCCGGCGCGATCGCAACCTGGAGCGAGGCGCTGGCCGCGACGGCCGGCTGGGGCGCGCGCCGGCCGGCCGGGGAGTTGCTGGGCGACGCGATCCGCCGCGCGCGCGACGGCGTCGTCGTCACCCGCGGGCAGAGCGAGGTGACGGCCGAGAAGCTCGACCAGCTGGCCGACGTCCCCGGCTTCAAGGAGACGTTCCTCGCCGAAGACGGCGGCCCGCCCGCTGTCGGCGCGGTCCTAAAGCAGCCGGGTCTGGCGGCGACCTTCGAGCGGCTGGCGGAGGCGGGCCTCGACGACTTCTATCGCGGCGATCTGGCGCGGACCTTCGCCGACGGGCTCGAGGCGGTCGGCAGCCCGCTGCGTCTGGGCGATTTCGAGGCGATGCGGGTCCGTCGGGCGGAGCCGCTGTCGCTCGACGCGTTCGGGGGGCGGTTGTTCAACATGACGCCCCCGACGCAAGGCGTCGCCGCGCTGATGATCCTGGGCCTGTTCGAGCGGCTGAAGGTGACGGAGGCCGAGGGCTTCGCCCATGTCCACGGATTGGTCGAGGCGACCAAGCAGGCCTTCCTTTTGCGCAACGCCCGCCTCGCGGATCCGGCGGCGATGGTGCAGGATCCCCGCGAGTGGCTGAGGCCCGAACATCTCGACGAACTCGCGCGGCGGATCGACGCGGCCCGCGCCGCACCGTGGCCGCAAGTCGCCAAACCCGGCGACACGATCTGGATGGGCTGCGCCGACGCCCAGGGCCGAGTCGTCAGCTTCATACAAAGCACTTTCTGGGAATACGGGTCGGGCGTGGTTCCCGCCGGCACGGGCGTCGTGTTCCAGAATCGCGGGGCCGGCTTCACCCTCGACCCGGACCACCCGAACTGTTTGGGGCCGGGCAAGCGGCCTTTTCATACGCTGATCCCGGCGATGGCGCGGCTCAAGGACGGAACCGTGTTGAGTTACGGCAATATGGGCGGCGAGGGCCAGCCTCAGAGTCAGGCCGCCGTCTTCACCCGGGCGGCCGTCTTCGGCCAGTCGCTGCAGCAGGCGATCACCGCGCCGCGCTGGCTTCTCGGCAAGACGTGGGGCGAGGAGACGACGAGCTTGAAGATAGAAAGCCGCATGGACGGCGCCGTGATCGACGCCCTGAAAAGCGCCGGTCATGAGGTGGAAATCGTCGCCCCCTTCACCGGCATGATGGGTCACGCCGGCGCCGTCGCCATGCGTCCCGACGGCGTGGTCGAGGCGGCGAACGATCCGCGCAGCGACGGCGCGGCGGTGGTCGTGTGAGGCCGGCTGCGCTAGATTGACGCCCGGAGCGGTCGAGCGAGGCGGACCCCATGCGTCAATTCATAAAGATTCTGCACACCATCGCCTCCTGCGGGCTGATCGGCGGGCTCGCCGCCTACATGATCCTGCTGATCGCCATGCCGCAGGGCACGCCGCAGGCCTACGCCGATCTGCGCGGGGTGATCGCGGATATCAGCAACTGGCTGCTGCTGCCTTCGCTCGGGATCGCGCTGGTCTCGGGCCTGCTCTCGATGGCCGTTCACAAGCCCTATATGGACAAGCGCTGGGTCTGGGTGAAGGCGGCGCTCGGCATCCTGATGTTCAAGAGCGTCCTGACCGTGGTCGGCGCCAAGGCCGACTACGCGGCCGCGATGGCGGACCGCATCCTGGCCGGCGAGGCGAGCCGGGCCGCCCTCGACCAGGCGCTGGCCTATGAGTGGGAGGCCTTGTGGACCATCATGGCGCTCAGCGTGGCCAACGTCGTGCTCGGCGCGGGCGACCGCGCCTCAAAAGCCGCAAGAAGAACCTCGAGACCACCAGCTATCGCGGCGCGCGCCCCGCCGACCGGCCGGCGGACGCCTGAGCGCGCCCTGTCATCCTCGCAACGATCTGTCGGCGTGCGGCGTGCGGCGTGCGGCGGGCCCGCAGACTGGGACGCGCCGCCCGAACCGGCCCGTTGCGCGCCGCCGGCCCTTTATGCGCAGCCGCCCCTTGCCGGCGCCGAAGAAGGGGCCTATCTGGCCCCTGGCGCGCGCCGCGGCGCGCGTTTTGCACGCGCGACGAAACGCACGGGTCGGTGATGACGCGAAAGGACGCGAAAGGACGCGAGATGAGGCGACTGGACGGGGCGGATCGCAAGACCGAGAGGCCGGCGCGGCTCACGGCGCCGGCGGCCCTGGGGCTCAAAGCCGCGCTGGTCGGCGCGGCTTTTACGGCTCTCGCCGCCGGTCCCGCGGGCGCCGAGGAGGCGGCCGGGAAGTGGAGCGGCTTTATCGGGGGCGGCGGCTTCGTCACGCCGGATTACGAAGGCTCCGACGACTATCAGGCTCTGCCCTTCGCGGCGGCGCGGCTCGCTTACGACGGCTATTACCTCCAGACCCGCGGCCTGGGCGTGCGCGCCAACATCGTCGCGTCGGACGCGATCGATTTCGGCCCGGCGCTCTCCTACAAGGGCGCGCGGGACGACGACGTCGAGAGCGCGGCCGTCAGTCGGATGGCGGAGGTCGACGCCGCCGTCGAGGCCGGCCTGTTCGTGCGGGTCCCGGTCCGCGACGTCATGATGCCGCGCGACGAGCTTTCCGTCGACCTGCAGGCCGACACGGGTGTCGGCGACGGGCATGACGGGTCGGTCGTCGCCTTCGGCCTCGGCTATGATTTCGCCGCCGCGCCGGATTTGCGCCTCGGCCTGTCGGTCTCCGCCAGCTACGCCGATGCGGACTATTCCGACGCCTATTTCTCGGTCGACGCCGCCGATTCCGCGCGCAGCGGCCTTTCCGGCTACGACGCGGACGCCGGCTTCAAGGATGTCGGCGTCGGCGCCTCGGCTCGCTATCGACTGAGCGGCGCATGGGGGCTGACCGGCTTCGCCGACTACACCCGCCTCATCGGCGACGCCGCCGACAGCCCGGTGGTCGACGTCGAAGGCTCACCCGATCAATTCCGAGCGGGCGTCGGCGTCAGTTACAGCTTCGGCATGAGGCGCTGAACGCGACTTGCGTCTTGGCGTTCGATCGCGAAAAGGGCGTTGTGGCGGAGGGAGGGGGATTCGAACCCCCGAGGGGCTATCAACCCCAACACGATTTCCAATCGTGCGCCTTAAGCCGCTCGGCCATCCCTCCGCAAGAACGCCCGAAGCGCGGGGCGCGAGAGCCCCGTCGAACGGCGCGGGACTGTACCCAAGCGCCCCCGGGCTATCAAGGCGGAAAAGGGCTTCTTTTTCCCTCGATTCGGGGGTCCCAGCCTGGGCGCTGCAGGCGGCCTTGAGACCGCTTTCGTCGGCGCCGCGGACCTGTCGCGAGGATCTGAAAGACGATCGCCCGTCCGCCGTCGCCGCGGTCGAGCGTGCTGAAAGTCTTGCCGCCCGGCCCAGCGGCGACTTCTCGACGGCGACCGCCGCCTTGTGCATAGACGCCGCCGGGCTGCTTGCAAGGGCGTCTCGACACGATCGGCGGCCGGATCGGGGGGAAGAGGGCGCGCCGCGGCGTGCGACCCGGGTTGTCTTAGACGTTTCGTCGCGCTCGCGCGGCGTGTTAGGCTCGCCCCCGAGCGTGGGGGGACAAGCGTTCAGGAGTTCTGCGCCGGATGGTCGTTCTGACCTTTTTCGGCCGGCTTTTCGTCGCGGCGGCGCTGGCCGTGCTGGGGCTCGGGCTCTGGCTCTGGTTAAGCGGCGCGGATGTGACGCAGCAGGCCGGTCAGCTTTGGTTCTCCATGGATCTGGAATCGCTGAACGGCGCCCAGGTGCTGATAGAACGGCATCTCCGACTGCCCTGGTTGTGGCAGGAGGCGGTGGTGCCGTTGCTCAAGCGCCCGGCCTGGGAGGCGATCCTGTGGCTGGTGATCGGCGGGCTGGCGTTGGGCGGCGTGTTGCTGCTGGGCGGGCGTAAACGCCGCCGACCGTCCGGTTTCCGGGACTAGCTCGCGCCCGCCTTACTCGTCGCCCATCTTGAGGGCTTCCAGGAAGGCGGACTGCGGGATCTCCACCTTGCCGAACTGCCGCATGCGTTTCTTGCCCTCTTTCTGCTTCTCGAGCAGCTTGCGCTTGCGGGTGACGTCGCCGCCGTAACACTTCGCCGTCACATCCTTGCGCAGCGCCCCGATCGTCTCGCGCGCGATCACCTTGCCGCCGATCGCCGCCTGCAGCGCCACCTTGAAGAGCTGGCGCGGGATCAGATCCTTCAAGCGCGCGATGATCTGGCGACCGCGATACTCCGCTTGCGTGCGGTGGGTTATCATGGCCAGCGCGTCGACCGGGTCGCCGTTGATCAGGATCGAGACCTTGACCAGATCGCCCTCGCGATAGCCCTCCATCTCGTAGTCGAACGAGGCGTAGCCGCGGCTGACCGACTTCAGCCGGTCGTAGAAGTCGAACACGACCTCGTTGAGCGGCAGCTTGTAGACCACCATCGCCCGGTTGCCGACATAGGTCAGCTCGACCTGCTCGCCGCGCCGCTCGGTGCACAGCGCCAACACCGGCCCGAGATACTCGTCCGGCAGCATGATGGTCGCCTTGATCCAGGGCTCTTCGATGCGGTCGATCTTGGTGACTTCCGGGAAGTCGACCGGATTGTGCAGCTCGATATATTCGCCGCTGGTGAGCCACATCTTGTAGACGACCGACGGCGCGGTGGAGATCAGGTCCAGATCGTACTCGCGCCCCAGCCGCTCCTGGATGATCTCCAAATGGAGCAGACCGAGGAACCCGCACCGGAAGCCGAAGCCGAGCGCGGCCGAGCTCTCCATCTCGTAATGGAAGCTGGAATCGTTGAGCGCCAATTTGCCGACCGCCTCGCGCAGAGCCTCGAAGTCGCTGGCGTCGACTGGGAACAGCCCGCAGAAGACGACGGGAATGCTGGGCTTAAATCCGGGCAGACGATCGGCCGTCGGATTGCGGTCGTCGGTGATGGTGTCGCCGACATTGGTGTCGGCGACCTGCTTGATGCCGGAGGTCATGAACCCGACTTCGCCCGGCCCCAGCCTGTCGACCTCCAACCCCTTGGGCGTCATCACGCCGACGCGGTCGACGTCGTGGGCGATGCCGTTCGACATCATGCGGATGCGCATGCCCTTCTTCAGCTCGCCGTCGACGACCCGCACCAAGGTCACCACGCCCAGATAGACGTCGTACCAGCTGTCCACCAGCAGCGCGCGCAGCGGCTTCTTCGGATCGCCGGCGGGCGGCGGGAAACGCTGGACCAAGGTCTCCAACAGGTCGGGGATGCCGAGGCCGCTCTTCGCCGAAATCTCCAGCGCGTCCGAGGCGTCGAGGCCGATCACGTCCTCGATCTGGCGCTTGATGCGCTCTGGCTCGGCCGCCGGCAGGTCCACCTTGTTCAGCACCGGTACGATCTCAAGATCGTTTTCCAACGCCAGATAGACGTTGGCCAGCGTCTGGGCCTCCACGCCCTGGCTCGCGTCGACCACCAGCAGCGCGCCTTCGCAGGCGGCGAGCGAGCGGCTCACCTCGTAGGAGAAATCGACATGCCCCGGCGTGTCGATAAGGTTCAGGGTGTACTCGATCCCGTCTTCCGCCTTGTAGAGCAGCCGCACGGTCTGCGCCTTGATGGTGATGCCGCGCTCGCGCTCCAGATCCATCGAATCCAGGACCTGATCCTTCATCTCGCGGTCGCTCAAGCCGCCGCACCGCTGAATGAGACGGTCAGCGAGGGTCGACTTTCCGTGGTCGATATGCGCGATGATCGCGAAGTTCCGGATGCGCGACAGGTCTGTCATGGCGGCGCAGGCTCGATCCTCAAGAGGGCGGGACGCGGGCGACCGCGTCCGGGACGGCGCCGGGCGACGCGCCGCCCCGGCGGGGGCGACGGCCTGACGCGCGCCGGAAAATAGGCCGGGCGAGCCGCCCGTGCAATGGCCGGCGCGCCGCCAACGCCTTGAACGCCGGCGACTTTTCGCCGTTTCCATCGGAAAAACCATATTTGTTCCCAAAAAAATTACGCATAGCTTATTTTTAAGTTGACAAGAAGGAACAAAACCGTATACGAATGGTCCTGCGACACACACCACAGCTGTGTCCAAAGCGCGGCGCCCCGCCAGACCGGCGGGGCGTTTCGCGTTTCAGGCCACGCGTTACACGATACGGTATTGAGCGAGCGCGCACCGGCGAAGCGGGGGCGGCGACCGACGGGTCGCCGCCCTTTTTTCATTCCGCGACGTCGAGGCGCGTCGGCTCTTCGGTTCCGTCGGCCTCGCGGTCGTCCGCCCCTCCCCGCGGACGATCGGCGGGGTAGACGGCCGGCCCCCCGATGCGGTCGCCCAGCGAACGGCCGGCGGCGGGCGATGGATCGGTTCGTCCCACCCGATCCTCGCCCGCCGCGCCGTCGGACGACGCGCGCTCTGCGCGCCCGAACGAGAGGCGCGCCGGACGGCTTCCAGCCCAGAAGTCGGCCGGCTGCGCCGGCGTGCGGGGCGCGGCGGCGCCCGCGCCGCATCGGGGGGGCGGTGCGGAGCCGCCCAAAGGTTCTTTTGGTCCTTTTGACGACGACCCGGACAACCGGGCGCCCGCATAGCGGCGGCGCGCCGTCCGATCGTCGATCCGCGCCGGCGCGCGGCCGTTCGATCGATCAGCGATCCCGGACGGCCCGCGATCCCGCGTCGCGGTCGACGGCGGACGGCGGGCCGCAGCGCGCGCCCGGCCCGGGTCGCAAAGGCCGATGCAGCGGGGCGCGTCGTTCTTTGCGGGCCGCGGCGGCTTTGGCCGGCCGTCGCGACAACCCGCCGCGCGCCCCGCCCGTTCGCACAGACCCCGGCGCCGGGGATCGTCCCGGCGCCGCCCTGAAACCGACAGCGAGGAGAGATCATGTCCACATCCGTGGTCGACAGCTTCACGCGGCACTTCCAGGCGGAGGTGCACGAGTCCTACCAGCGCATGGGCTCGAAGCTGCGCAACACCGTGCGCACCAAGAACAATGTCAAAGGCTCGTCCACGACCTTCCAGAAGGTCGGCAAGGGCGCAGCCTCCACCAAGGCCCGGCACGGCAAGGTGCCGGTCATGAACATCGACCACGAGCCGATCGAAGTGGTCCTGCAGGACTACTACGCCGGCGACTGGGTCGACGCGCTCGACGAGGTGAAGGTCAATCACGACGAACGGGCGGTGGTCGCCAACGCCGGCGCCTACGCCCTCGGCCGCAAGACCGACTCCCTGATCATCGAGGCCTGCGACGCCGATGCCGGCGTGGTCGAAGCCGGCACAAACGCCGACGGTCTGACCAAGGCGAAGGTGCTGGAGGCGTTCGAGTTGCTGGGCGCCGCCGACGTGCCCGACGACGGCCAGCGTTATGCGATCGTCGGATGGAAGCAGTGGAGCGATCTTCTGCAGATCCCCGAGTTCGCTGACGCGGACTATGTCGGCGACGACAATCTGCCCTGGAAAGGCACGCAGGCGAAGCGCTGGCTCGGCGCGCTGTGGATGCCGCATTCGGGCCTGACGCTCTCGACGTCCGTGCGCCAGTGCTACTGGTACCACAAGACCGCCGTCGGCCACGCCGTCGGTCACGAGGTCAAGACCGACATCACCTGGCACGGCGACCGCGCCGCGCACTTCGTCAACAATATGATGAGCCAGGGCGCCGGCGTGATCGACGCCTCCGGCATCATCCGCATGCCCTGCCTGGAGAGCTAAGACCATGGCCTTTCAAGCGAAGGATCTGAGCGTCATCGCCTACGCGAACGGCTTCACGCTCTGGCACTACGCCACGGCCGACGGCGCGGCCGCGGTCGACACGGCCGGTTACTTCAACGAAGCGGCCGACATGCTTCGTCGCGGCGACATGATCCTCGCCAACACGGACGTCGCCGGCGCCTTCGTCTCCGGCATCCTGCACGTCTCGTCGAACGACGGGACGACGGTCGACGTCGACGACCTGACCCAGGTCGGCGCGGCGAACGCCGACTGACCGGCCGCCCCGTCGAGGCTCCCGCCTCGACGGGGCGCCCCTTCTTACCCCGACAACAGGGAGCCTTTCCCATGGCCTTGACCAGCATCGAGCTCGTGAA
The DNA here is from genome assembly GCF_040218065.1 of Marivibrio sp. Taxonomy (NCBI): domain Bacteria; kingdom Pseudomonadati; phylum Pseudomonadota; class Alphaproteobacteria; order Rhodospirillales; family Aestuariispiraceae; genus Marivibrio; species Marivibrio sp. Next base: position 12,141 of record NZ_JAVJQE010000001.1, read on the forward strand.
CCGCGCGCTCGTGAAAATCGCCGCGCAGCCGATCTCCGGCTTTGACGACGGCACGGCCGAGAGCGTCGTCGCCGCAACGCTCTACGCCTCCACGCGCGACGCCTTGCTTTCGGCCCATCCGTGGAGCTTCGCGACGGCGCAGCGCCGGCTCGCGCGCCTCGTCGCGCGGCCGATCGTCGATTTCGACTACGCCTATCAGTTGCCCGCCGACTTTCTGCGCGCGCTGTCCGCCGGCGACGGTCATGACGGGCGCGGCCTCGACTACCGGATCGTCGAACGACGGCTGCACACCAACGCCGGCGCGGTCACGTTGACTTACATCTTCCGACCGATGGAGACGGCCTTTCCGCCGTTCTTCGATCAGGCGCTGATCGCCCGGCTGGCCGCTGAGTTCTGTTTGCCGATCACGGAAAGCACCAGCCGCGCGGACAGTCTGCACAAGTTGGCCGAAGACGCCTTCAAGCGGGCCCGCCTGATTGACGCCCAGCAGGACGTGCCCGGCCGGTTCGAAGACTTCAGCTTGGTGGGAGTGCGTAAGTGATGGCGCGCCTCACCATTCTCAAAACCAACTTCACCGCCGGTGAGATCGGCCGCGATCTGATGGGGCGCGGCGATCTGCGCGCCTACACCAACGGCGCCGCGCGGCTGCGCAATGTGCTGGTCACGCCGACGGGCGGGGTCAGCCGGCGCCCCGGCTTGCGTTTCGTGGCGTCGGCTGCGGGCGACGGCCGCCTGATCCCCTTCCAGTTCAACACCGAGCAGACCTATCTGCTGGTCGTCACCGGCGGCGCGATCGCGGTGATCGACGAGACGGAGAGTCCCATCGCCGACATCGCCGCGCCGTGGTCGGCGGATGAAATCGCCCGGCTCAGCTGGGCTCAAAGCGCCGACACTCTGCTGCTGGTCCATCCGGAGCATCCGCCGCAGCGCTTGGTCCGCTTGGACGCGACGAGCTTCGAACTGAGGGACTGGCGCTTCTTTGAGGAGGGAGGGCGGATCGAGCAGCCGCATCACAAGTTCGCCGACGACGACGTCACCCTGCAGCCGAGCGGAACCAGCGGCGCGATCACGCTGAGCGCAAGCGCCGACCTGTTCGAGGCCGGCCACGTCGGCGTGCGTTTCCGCCTCCAAAACAAAGAGGTGGAGATCACCGCCGTATCGAGCCCGACCCAGGCGAGCGCCGAGACTAAACAGACGCTCGTCTCGACCGGCGCCGCCAAGGATTGGACCGAAGCCGCTTTCAGTCCCGTGCGCGGCCATCCGCTTTGCTGCGCTTTCCACCAGGATCGATTGGTTATCGGCGGGTCGCGCGACCTGCCCAATCGGCTGTGGCTCTCGAAATCCTCCGATCTGTTTAATTTCGATCTCGGAACCGGCGAGGACGACGAGGCGATCGAGTTCGCGATCCTCTCCGACCAGGTCAATGGGATCCGCGCCGTCTTCTCCAGCCGCCACCTGCAGGTGCTGACCACGGGCGCAGAATGGATGGTGACCGGCGAACCGCTGACGCCGACCAATCTGGAACTCCGCCGGCAGACCCGAATCGGCTCGCCGGTGGATCGCAACGTGCCGCCCTGCGACGTCGACGGCGGCACGATCTTCTCCTCGCGCGACGGCGCAAGCCTGCGCGAGTTCCTCTTCACTGACGTGGACCAGGCGTATGAGGCGAAGGATCTGTCGGCTCTGGTGCGCCATTTGATCGATCGGCCGATCGATCAGGCCTACGACGCCCGGCGGCGGGTCGTCTTCGTGGTGATGGCGGCCGGAGGGATCGCCGCCGTCACCCAGTATCGGCAGGAAGAGGTGACGGCCTGGTCGACCCTTGAGACCGAGGGCCGTTTCCGGTCCATCGCCGTCCTCGACGACGCGCCCTTCGTTCTGGTCGAGCGCGACGGCGTCTATTCGGTGGAGCGCCTCGATCCGACGCGAAATACGGACGCGTCCGTCGCGCTCGTCTCGGCGACGCCGAAGAGAGTCTGGAGCGACCCCGCGCTCGCGCCGCTGGAGGGACGGGTCGTCAGCGTGCTCGCGGACGGCGCCCCGCAGGCGGCCCGACCGGTGACGGAGGGCGCGCTCACGCTCGACGAGCCGGCGGCCTTGTTGGAAGTCGGTCTGGCGTTCCGGACCGAGATCGCCCCGCTGCCCGTCTATGTCCAGAGCGGCGGCGGCGGCGCGGCCCAAGGCGTCGCCGTCCGCCTCGTGCGCGCGGTCTTCCGCCTTAAGGACAGCCGGGCGCTCAGCGTCGATGTCGGCCGCGGACCGCGGCCCGCGCCCTTCGCGCGCCGGGACGGGCTGACCGGTCCGGTCGCGCCCGACCCCGTCACCGTCGACAAGACCGTGCGCGCCCTCGGCTGGACCAAGGGCGACAGCCGGCCGCTGTGGCGCGTCGACCAGGACGCGCCGCTTCCGCTGACCGTGCTCTCGGTGATGACCGAGATCTCGGCCCACTCTTAAACCCGTTTGACGAAAGGAAAGACCATGTCAGGAGCAGAACCGATGGCGCTCGCCAGCTTGGCCCTCAGCGGCGTCAGCACCGCCGCCGGCGTCGCCGGCCAGCGACAGCAAGCCGCCGCCCAACGCCAGCGCATCGCCGCCGAACAGCAGCAGCGCGCGCTCACGCAGCGGATCGAAGAACGCCGCATCGCGCGCGAGCGCGATCAACAGATCGCCGCCCAGCGCGCCCGAATGGGGGCCGCCGGCGTCGGCGGCTCCGGCGGCTCGGCGGACGCGATTTTCGCCGGCATTCGCGGCGATGCGGATCAACGCCTGTTCGACGTCCGTCAAGGCAATGCGCTGGCGGCGCAATCCGTCTCGCTGCTGGATGACGACGACGGCCCGACGATCGAAGCTCTGGCCGGCTTCGGCCGGCAGGTGATCCGCGCAATCCCCGGAAACTGAGCGTCGTCGATAAGGAGACACGACAGTGAGCGACTTGAAAATAAACGACGTCCGCCCGCGGCTGCAAATTCTGCAAACCGACGCGGGGGTTCGAACCTTCGACCTGCCTTTTGCGGTCCTGCACGCCGATCACGTGAAAGTCGCGATCGACGACGGACCGCCGAACCAGGCGACCTACAGCGTCGACCGGTTGACCGAAACCGACGGCGCCCGCCTGACCTTCGAGGCCGCCCCGCCGGTCGGCGCGCGCATCAGCGTCTGGCGCGACATGCCGGTGGAACGTGTGACGGACTTCCTCGACGACGGCACGTTCCGGGCGAGCGCGTTGAATCGCGAGCTCGACCGCCTGACCATGCTGCTTCAGCAATTGGAAGCGCGCGTCGAAGAGGGCTTGCGCGCGGCCCCAAGCGACCTTGATCAACCCCTGCTCCTGCCGCCGGCCGACGTGCGGGCGAACCGGATCCTGAGTTTCGACGCCGACGGCGCGCCGGAAACGCCGGCGGCGCTCAATGCGATCGACGTGGTCGCGGCCAATCTCGATGATCTGCGGAACTACGCCGACACCTATCTGGGGGCCGCGGCGTCGCCGCCCGCCGCCCGAGCCGACGGGACGCCGCTGCAGGCCGGGGATCTCTACTACGACGCGACGATGCAGGTTCTGCGGGTCTACGACGCCGGCGCCGGCGACTGGCGCCACACCCATACGCCCGCAGACAGCTACCTGATGCGCGACGGATCGGCCCCGATGATCAGCCCGCTCGACGCGCCGGACGTACGGGTTGACGGCGCCGCCGTCTGGCATGCCGGCAACCAGGGGGCCGGGACCGGTCTCGACGCCGACATGCTCGACGGCCTCCAGTCCGAAGCCTTCGCGCTGGAGGCCGATCGCGCCGCATTGGAGGCGTCGCTCGGGCGGCTTGAGACGCGCCTCGCCCTCAATACGCTGCGCGACGCGATCGAGCGTGGCTGGAGCCTCTTCTCGATGATCGACGGCTTCGCCGACGCGTTCGCCGACGAGACCGGCGTAGACCCGGCGGCGAGCGTCGATCCGGTATACCACGCCTCCGGCGCCTTCTATGGGCCGATCCTCAGTCCGGGGACCGACCTTTGGGCGCCGAGCGACTTCGCGACCGCCCCCGCAGAACCCCCGTGGGATTTCCGGCGGACGCCGGACTTCGTCACCGCGGTTCACGACGGGCGCCAGTGCTGGGTCGGCCGCACCTCCGGCCCGTCGCCTTGGCTCGCGCACCATCCCTTCGCGGCGGCGCAGAACGACGTCCTGCGGGACAGTGAGTTTCTCGTCTTCTCGATCGGCTTTTCGGGATCGGCCGTGCAAAGCGGCTACGCCGCCTACGGCAACCGCTTCAGCGTCGGGTGGGTCGACGATCAGGCCGCGCCGACGGTGCGACAGGAGGTCGGCTTCTACACCAACAACGGCGCGCTTGTGGTGCAATGGAACGGGGTGGCCTGGACCGTGCCGAACCTGTCGCTGGTCAACAACCTCTGGTACGACGTCGAGCTTCAGGTGACGAAGCCCTCCGGCTGCGTCGCCGGGCCGGTTTCGGTTGAGCTTTTCGTGAACGGCGCGCCGGCCGGCTCGAATTCGGGCGTGATCGCGACCGCCCCGCCGAACGCGTCGCCGTGGAACGGCGCCGATTCCGGGTTCGGCTGGTGGCATCAGCATGACGGCTCGCCTGCGCATGACGGGCGCGTCTCGTCGGTCGTGATCGGCTCCGCCATGACGGCCGCGCCCTTCACGCTGAGCTCGATCGCGCAGTCGGCGGACGCCGCGCCCGGTTCCGGCCGAGCGCTGGTCGTCGCGGAGCCGATCGATGCGGTGACGCCCGACCAGGATCTGATCGTCGAGATTTCCCGAGACGACGGGACCAGCTGGTCCGCTGCGGCCCTCGCCGACGACGGCCCCTATGACGCGCAGTCGCGCATCTACACGAGCGACGCCGTCGATTTGAGCGGCCAACCCTCCGGAACCGCCATGCGGCTGCGCGCGCGCGCCGCAACCGCCAAGAACGTCCGGCTGCACGCCTGGACCCTGCAATGGAGCTGACGAAATGAAGACTTTGACCCGCGGCGCGGCCCCTTTCGACGAAGTTCCCGTCCGCCGTCTCGCCGCCGCCGAGAGCCCGGCCGTGACCCCGCTCGAGGCGGCGTTGCGCGCCGTCAACCGCGAGCGCGACCGGCGCATCGCCGCAGGCTTCACCTTCCAGGGCCGCCGGTTCCAGACCGATGCCGACAGCGTCAAACGCATCGCGGGCGCGGCCTCGGCCGCGCTTGTCGCGATGACGCTCCAAGGCGCGGCGCCGGGCGATCTGCGTTGGGCGGATGCCAGCGCCGACTTCGTCTGGATCGCCGCCGACAACAGCCTCGTACCGATGGACGCCCCGAGCGTCATCGCCTTCGCCCAGGCCTACATGGCCCATGAGCGCGCCCTGGTCTTTGCGGCCAAGGCGATCAAGGACCGACTGCGCGCGGGCGAGAGCGTCGCCGTCCCCCAGGCGCCGGAGTGGCCGTGACGCCGCGCCGTCGCCCCGCAGGTTCCAACGGCCCGCCGCCTCGGCGGGCCGTTTTCGTTAGCGCCGATGAGGAGGAGCAGATCGTCATGTTCGCCGGGTTCAACGACCGTCCGCCGGGAGGCGGACGATGACGTCCGTCAAGAAGGGCCGCGCGCGCAAGCCGTCCCGCCGCAGGTCCCGTGCGGCCTCAGCCGAAGCGCGCACCGAGGCCTTGCGCGCGCGCCTGGCCGAGCGGCTGCCGGAGATGCTGGACGCCGCCATCGCCGCCTACGGCCGGATCGCCGATCAGGCGGGCGGGGAGGATCCGAAAGGCTTCGCCGCCACCCAGACCGGCGCCAAGGCGGCGCTGGCGCATATCGAGCAGCTGATCGCGCTCGCCGAGACCGTGTTGCGTGCGGCCCCGGCGGCGGAAACGCCGCGCGCCGCGGACTCCGAACGGCTGGTCGCGGAGGCGCGCGCCGCGCTGAAGGAGTGCGCGCCCGCGCCGTCGGAACCCGACGTCGGGGAGGATGCGCCATGACGGCGTGCTCCTTCCCGGAATTCCTGTGGATCTGGAATAAAACCCAGGGGCAGACGACGCCGGCGTTGCACGTCCGCATGGCGCGGTGGCTGAACGCCCGCTGGCGGGCCGGCGACAATCGGCTGCTGCTGCAGGCGTTCCGCGCCAGCGGCAAGTCGACGATCGTCGGCCTGTTCTGCGCCTGGCTGTTGCTCAGCGATCCGAGCGTGCGGATCCTCGTGCTCGCGGCGGAGCAGGACCTGGCCGCCAAGATGGCGCGCAACGTCAAGCGGGTGATCGAGCGTCATCCGCTGACCCGCCACCTCAAACCCGAGAAGGCCGAGCAGTGGGCGGCGGATCAGTTCACCGTCGCCCGCGCGCGCGAGAGCCGCGACCCGTCCATGCTGGCCCGCGGCGTCGGCGCGAACCTGACGGGCAGCCGCGCGGACGTGCTGATCTGCGACGATGTGGAGGTGCCGAACACCTGCGACACGGCGCCGAAGCGCTTCGATCTTCGCCAACGCTTGAGCGAGACCGACTACATTCTGACGCCCGGCGGGCTGCAGCTTTATGTCGGGACCCCGCACAGCTACTACACGATCTACGCCGACTCGCTGCGGCCGGAGACCGGCGAGCGCGCGCCGTTCCTGGACGGCTTCACCCGCCTGACGCTGCCGATCCTGACGGCGGGCGGGAAATCGCGTTGGCCCGAGAAGTACGATCGCAGCGCGATCGAGGCGCTGCGGGCGCGCCACGGCCCGGCCAAGTTCGACAGCCAGATGATGCTGCGGCCGGTGAACGTCGCCGGTTGCCGGCTCGATCCCGACCGGATGCCGCTGTACGACGCCGAGCTGGTCTACGCCGAGCGTAACCGTCTCGCCACGCTCGAACTAGACGGCCGCCGCCTGACCTCCGCCGGCTGCCGGTGGGATCCCGCCTACGGCGCGACCGCGGGCGGCGACCGGTCGGTGGTGGTCTGCGTCTTCACCGACGAGGCGGGCGGCTATTGGCTGCACGACGCCGCCTATCTCTCGGCCAGCGAAGAAGCGGCCCTCGACCCGGCGCGCCAGCAATGCCGCGCGGTCGCGCGCTTTGCGGAGCGCAACTTCCTGCCGGCCGTCACCGTGGAGACCAACGGCGTCGGCCGTTTCCTGCCCGGGCTGCTGCGCGCGGAAATCCGCACGCTCGGGCTCTCGATCGGCGTGATCGAGCGACATTCGAGCGCGCGGAAGGAGACGCGGATTCTGGAGGCGCTGGACGCGCCGCTGGCCGCCGGTCAGATCCGCGCGCATCGCCGCGTGTTCGACACGCCGCTGCCGCAGGAGATGCGCGAGTGGCGCCCCGACGGAGCAGGCAAGACCCATGACGACGGCCTCGACGCGCTGGCCGGTTGCCTCAGCGACGAGCCGGTCCGCCTGCCCCGCACGCCGCCGGTCGACGCCGTGCGCCCCGCCTGGCGCGGGGGCGGCGGCCATCGCGCCGATACCGACTTCGACCTATGACCCCCGGAAAGGAACTCTGATGACCGAACCCGCCGCGACCCTGGATGCGGTCTGGTGGATCACCGCCGTGGAGGTGCCGGTGCTGACCGGCCTTTTCTGGCTGATCTGGCGCAACCGCCGCGACCAGGAAGACGATATCCAACGCCATCGACAGACCATCGACAAGGCGCTGGCCCAGGCCCGCGAGGCGCTCTCCGCCTACAAGCTGGAGGTCGCCAAGACCTACGCGTCGATCTCCGCGCTCAAGGATGTGGAGCGGCGCCTGACCGCGCACCTGCTGCGCATCGAATCCAAGCTCGACAATACACGATCTCAGGAAAAAGGAGTGAAAGCCGTGTCCAAGCTCGACAAAGACCTGCCCCCGCTCGCCTGCCCGGCCGCCGACGACGGTCCCGCCGTCGACACCCTCGCCCGCACCCTTTGGGGGGAGGCGCGCGGCGAGCCCGTGCGCGGGCGCGAAGCCGTGGCCGCCGTGGTGATGAACCGCGTCGCCAAGGCCGAGGCGCGCGGCGGTCACTGGTGGGGCTCCACCGTGGTGGAGGTCTGCCGCGCCCCGTGGCAGTTCAGTTGCTGGAACGAGACCGACCCCAACCGCGAGAAGTTGCTGGCGGTCGGCGAGGACGATCCGATCTTCCCCTCCTGCCTGCGCATCGCGCGCCGCGCGATCCGCGGGGCGCTTAAGGATCCCACCGACGGCGCGACCCATTACCATCACGAGGCCCTGCTGCCGTGGTGGGCGAAGGGCCGCGCGCCCGTGAAGAAGATCGGCCGGCACGTCTTCTACCGGAACATCGGGTGAGGGGAGGGCGACCGGCATGATCCCCGCGCTCCTCGCCCAGATCGGGTTGCCGCTGCTGGTGAAGGCCGTCGGCGGCGCGCTCGCCTCCTCCGGAAACGAGGCCGCGAAGGCGGCCGGCGAGGCCTTGAAAGGGGTCGAGGCCGAGATCTCGGCCGGCCGTCTTTCCGGCGCGGACCTGGCGGAGGCGAACCGGCATCTGGAGGCGATGGCCGATCTCGACGCCGAGACCGACCGCGCCTGGCTCGCCCAGGTCAACAAGACGATCCGCGCCGAGGTGGCGAGCGACGACCCGTATGTCCGGCGCATGCGCCCGACCTTCGGCTATGTCGTCGCGCTCACCTGGGCGGCGCAGATGGGGGCGGTCGCCTATGTGATCGCGACCGATCCGGCCGCCGCCGGCGCCGTCGTCTCCGCGCTCGGCTCGCTGGGCACGATCTGGACGGTCGGCCTCAGCGTGCTCGGCATCTACGTCTACAAGCGCAGCCAGGAGAAGCAAACCGCCGCCGGCGTCCCGCCCTTCGTGCAGGCCAACGGCTTCCAGGCGCTGTCCTCTCTCTTCAAGCGGGGCGGCTGAGGCCGTGCACTGTCCCCAATCAGCTCCGACGCCCCCCGCGAAGGCGGGGGCCTTGGGCGTCCCGCTCAGCCGTCAGCGTGACGCCGAGAGCGGTCCCCGCCTTCGCGCGGACTCCCGGCGCGGCGCCAGCGGAGTCGGCGGGACGCCCGACCGCGCGCCGAGGAGGCCCGAAGGCGGCGCAACCCGAGCCTCGGCGCGCGGCCGAAGACCCCGGGGGACGCGGCCCGCGAAGCCCGCCTCAAACAGATCGCCGCCGCCAACCAGAAGACGTACGACGTCCTGCGCCGCCAGGCGCCCCCGGGGCGCCTGCAGTGGGGGCCCTTGCGACGGGGGCGCTTGCGACGGGGCGCGTCACCCCATCCACGCCCGCCAGGCGTCCCACTGGGCGACGATCTCGGCGATCTTGGCGTAGCCTTCGCCGGTCGGATGGACGCCGTCGCCCTCGGCCATGACCCGGTCCCAGGCCGGATCGTCGCCGAGCGTCGCGAAGAGATCGAGATAGGAGACGCCGAGCTCTTCGGCGATCGCGCGATAGGCGTCGTTCAGCTCGATGACGCGATCTCTGTAAAAGCGGTAGACCACGCCCGGTCCAGGGCTGATCTCCGGCGCGTCCCGCTGCGGCGGGGTGGGACCGATCCACAGGGTCGGTTTCCAGCTGGCGGCGCGCGACAGGATCGAGCGCGCGGTCGCCGCGGACTTCGGCAAAGGCGCCCGCTGGCCGACCCCTTGCTCGTCCGCCATGTCGTTCAGGCCGAACATGAAGACGAGGCGGCCGTCGACATGGTCGGGCAGGCGCGGGCGGCATTCGCGCTCCCAGCGCGCCGCGATCATCTCGCTGGTCTCGGCCCGCACGCCCAGATTGTAGCAGGACAGATCGTGTCCGCGACCCTCGATCTCGGCCGCGCACAGCCGGTTGGGCCAGCCGCGACAGGCGGCGTCGCCGGTCCCGACGGTGACGCTGTCGCCGACGAAGCAGATGCGCGCGATGGTCATGAGTGCGAGGTTCCCCCGGTGGTCTGGTTCAGATCAGTCTTGCGCGGCGGAGAGCGCGGCGGCCTCCGCCTTCAGCCGTTCGAGGCAGGCCGCGCGCTCGGGCGCCATTGCTTCCGAAAGCCACCAGCGCTCCACCGCCTTCAAGGCGCGCCCGACCGCCGGCCCCGGCGTCAAGCCTGCCGCGAGCGCGTCCGCTCCCGAAACGGGCAACTCCGTCGGCCGCCAATCCGCCGCCTCTTGCGTCAGGCGCTCCCACGCCTGCGGGTCGCGCCCCTCGGCCTCCGCCCGCGCCGCGCCGAGCAGCGCCAGATCCCAGGCGCGGTCGGCCCCAAGCCGGTAGAGCGCCTCGCGTCGCTGCAGCGCATCGGCCTGCGGATCGAACGAATGCGGCGGCGCGGCCAGCAGCGTCAGCCGCGCCGTTTCCTGGTTCGAGAGTTTGAGGCGCCGGGCGATCCCTTCCGCCGATCCTGCGCCAGCGTCGGGGCGCAGGCACAGCGCGGCCAGCCGGCGCAGCCAGTCGCGCCGCCCGGCCGCGCCTTCGCGCCCGACCAGCGCGGCCAGGACGTCCGGCGCCGCCGCTTCGGGCAGCCAGCAGGCCAGCAGGCCGTCGGCGATCATGGCGCGCACCGTCTCGCTCGGGGCGTCTCCCGCCAGCAGCCGGGCGAGCTCATGATGAACCCGCTCGGCCGACAGCTGCGGCAACAGGTCGCGCCGCTTGATGCAGGCGGCGTAATCGGGTCCCGTCGGGGCGCCGACGCCGAAGCGCGCGTGGAAGCGGCAGAAGCGCAGAATGCGCAGCACGTCCTCCCGGATGCGCAGGTCCGCCTCGCCGACGAACCGCACGCGCCCTGCGGCCAGGTCCGCCCGTCCGTCGAAATAGTCGTGCAGCGTCCCGTCCGGGTCGGCGGAGAGCGCGTTGATGGTGAAGTCGCGCCGCTCCGCGTCCTCGCGCCAGTCGGTCGTATAGGCGACGACGGCGCGCCGCCCGTCGGTCTCCACGTCGCGGCGCAGCGTGGTGATCTCGAACGGGCGGTGATTGACGACGGCGGTGATCGTGCCGTGGTCGAGTCCGGTCGGGATCGCCTTCAGGCCGGCGCCCTCCAGGCGACGCAGAACCTCTTCCGGAACCAGGTCGGTCGCCAGGTCGATGTCGCCGACCGGCGCGCCGGCCAGCGCGTCGCGCACGCAGCCGCCGACGAACCGGACCGTAGGCGGACCGCCTTCGGCGCGGACCCCGCCGGTCAGCGCCTCGATCACAGCGCGGCTCTCAGCCGCCGTCATCCACGGATGATCCTGCGGCTCGAGGCGTTCGGGGACGTCTGCTTGGGCGGCGCGCGCGGGCATTAGTCTTCGCGTTGGTTGGGCAGCGACGGCGGCGCGGTGCCAAGGCCGTCGAAGGTCTCGGACTCGCGCCCCGTCTTGCTTTCGCCGCTTTCATCCTGCTCGGCGGGTACGAAATGGCCGGGGATCAGTTCGCCGTTTTCGATCCGCGGCGGGACGTAGCGTTGGCCGGGCGCGGCCTCCCGCATCATGGCGACGGCGGACAGCGTCAACGCCGTCAGCACAGCCCCGGTCAGCACGAGGCGCGCCCACGGCCAATTCTGCCAGGCGGGGATCGGCTCGTGCCGCTCCTCCTTCTCGGCGCGCTTCTTGGCGAACCAGGCCCAGATGAAGAAGACGATCGTGGGCGCGATCAGCGGCAGGACGACGGTCAAAAAGGTGCGCACGGGCGGCGGCTCTCCCAATCGGTCGGAACGGCGGTCCGTCGCCAATGTAGGCTGCGGCGCCGCGCCCGCCAAGCGATGCGCGGCGCGCCGCCGCAGGCGCTATGGTCGCGAGCCGTCACGCATCAGCACGTCCGCCAGATTGACCAGCATGCCGGCCGTCGCCCCCCAGATATAATAGGAGCCGTAGGGCATGGCGTAGAAGTAGCGCGTGCGGCCCTCGTACTCGCGGCTGTGGCGCTGATGGTTCCGACGGTCCAGCAGGAACGAGAGCGGCGTCTCGAAGACGTCCGCCACCTCGAACGGATCGGGCTTCGGATCGATCGGCGGCGTTAGGAAGCCCACCACCGGCGTCACCCGAAAGCCGGTGCGGGTGATGTAGGGGTCGAGCGGCGCGATCACCTCGACCCGCTCGCGCGCGACGCCGACTTCCTCCTCCGCCTCGCGCAACGCGGCGTCGACCGCGTCGCGATCGTGCGGATCGATCCGGCCGCCGGGGAAGCTGACCTGCCCGGCGTGATCGCGCAAATGGTCGGTGCGCCGGGTCAGCAGAACGGTCGGACCCGCGCGATGCAGGACGATCGGCACGAGCACCGCCGCCGGCGTCAGCGTCGCGCGGGTCGGCGTCATGCCGGGATTGAGGTCGTCGTCGCCGCGGCGCGGCGCCTCCTCGTCGACGGCCGCGTCGCGGGCTTCTGCGGCGGCGCGCAGCCGCGCGACGATCCGCTCGGGGGAGAGCGCGCCTTCGCTCACCCGTCTTGCGCTCCGTCGTCGGCGGCGCCGAGAGGGAAGAAGGTCCCGGCGCTCTCGACGCCCAGCACCGGCCGGCCGGTCTCATCAAGCCGCTCCTCGGCCCGCTCGACCAGCTCATAGAAGACGGAGCGCGCGATCAGCGCCTCCAACCGGTCGCGCACCAGCACGTAGGGCGAGGGCTCGCCGGTCTTCGGGTCGACCGCGACGCGAATCGGGCGGTCCGGGCCGGCCTCCACCCAATAATCCAGATTGGTGCGAAAGCGCAGGACGCCCGGCTTGCTCTCGGCGTCGAGCTCGACGGCGACGAACGGCGCGTCTTCGACCGTCACCCGACCGCGCTCGCCGGGAGTCACCAGCCAATAGACGCCGTCGTCGTCGCGTTGCAGCACGGTGGCGAACAGCTTCACCAGCTTTTCGCGCCTGATCGGCTCGCCCTGGTGGCGCCACGTCCCGTCGCGGTCGATCGAGATGCCGAACTCCTGCTCATGCTCCGGCCAGGCGAAGCCGCTCAGGCCGCCGCCTTCCTCCATCAACTGCTTGAGACTTCGCGGCTTGTTCTCTTGCGCCGTCATACTCCGCCCGTCATCCTCGGATCGTCGGTCAAGGGACGCCGCGCCGGCGCGCTTGCGCGGGTCGGCGAGGCGGGCGGGAGATGCGGGGCGATCCGACAGGCGGCGCTGCGACGTCGCCCCTATCGCCCCGACAAAATACCGCCCTATTCTCTTGGGATGAATTAAGGATGCTTTAGCCGCCTGCGCAAGCGTCCCTTGGGAGCGGCGACCGCCCGTCGCGATGGGAGCCGCGCCCGTGAGCAATGCCGGTGAGCCGTGCCCGTGAGCCTTGCCCGTGAGCCTTGATGGAAGGAAGAGCGCCCGTGACCCAACCGTCGATCGCCGAGACCTCCGCGCCCGTCAGCGAGGAAGCGGAGCTGAGCGCCGCCCAACTCGCCGAGGATATGGAGGCGCTGGGCCAGCGCATGGCCGACGTACGCACCCAGATCGGGCGCGTCATCTACGGCCAGCAAGACGTCATCGATCAGGTGCTGACCACGATCCTGGCGGGCGGCCATCTGCTGTTGGTGGGCGTGCCGGGTCTCGGCAAGACGCTGCTGGTTGAGACGCTGGGCGGGGTCCTCGGTCTCGACAACAGGCGCATCCAGTTCACGCCGGACCTCATGCCGGCGGACATCCTGGGCTCGGAGGTGCTGGAGGAGGCCGAAGACGGTCGCCGGTCCTTCCGCTTCGTGCCCGGACCGGTCTTCACGCAGTTGCTGATGGGCGACGAGATCAACCGTGCGAGCCCGCGCACCCAGTCGGCGCTGCTCCAGGCGATGCAGGAGCGAAAAGTGTCCGTCGCCGGCCATCCGCACGACCTGCCGGCGCCCTTCCACGTCCTGGCGACGCAGAACCCGATCGAGCAGGAGGGCACCTATCCGTTGCCCGAAGCGCAGCTCGACCGGTTCCTGATGCAGGTGAACATCGGTTATCCCGATGCGGCGAGCGAGCGCGAGATCGTGCTGCGCACCACGGGTCTTAAGGCCGCCCGCGCCGGCGCCGTGTTCGACGGGGCCTCGCTGCAGGCGGCCCAGCGTCTGGTGCGTCAGGCGCCGGTCGGCGAAGCGGTGGTCGACGCCATCCTGAGGCTGGTGCGCGACGGCCGACCGGAGACCAGCGAGATCGAGGAGATCCGCCGAAACGTCGCCTGGGGTCCCGGTCCGCGGGCGAGCCAGGCCTTGATGCTGGCGGCGCGCGCCCGCGCGCTTCTTACCGGGCGACTCGCCCCGTCGACGGAGGATATCGCGGCGCTCGCCAAACCCGTGCTGCGCCATCGCATGGCGCTCAACTTCGCCGCTCGCGCCGACGGCGTCACCCTCGATTCCGTGATCGAGCGGCTGACCGCCGACTTGGCCTGAGCCTGCCGGATCCGAGAGGGAGAGCCGCCATAAGCGACGCGCCCGCCGATAGCGCCGGCCTGGACGGCGATGCGATCCGCGCTCGGGCTGAAAGCCTGGGCGAAAGCCTGCCCGGTCTGCTGATTGAGGCGGAGCGGGTGGCCGCGACCGTGGCGCAAGGCGTGCACGGTCGACGCCGCGTCGGCATGGGCGAGACCTTTTGGCAATATCGGCCGTTCGAAGCGCATGACGCGGCGTCCGCCGTCGATTGGCGGCGCTCGGCTCGCTCCGACAGCCTCTTCGTGCGCGAAACCGAGTGGGAGGCCGCGCAGAGCGTTTGGCTATGGGCCGACGCGTCGGCGTCGATGCGTTACGCGTCCGGGCGCCGTCTTCCTATGAAGGGCGACCGCGCGCGGCTGCTCCTTCTGGCGAGCGCCGCCTTGCTGCTGCGCGGCGGCGAGCGCGTCGCGCTGATGGGGGCCGAAGATCGGCCCGGGATGGGCCGTTTGGCGCTGGAGCGGATCGCAGACCGGCTGCTGCTGCATCCGTCCGGCGATCCGGCGGCGACGCTAAGCCTCGGCCTTCCGCCGGAGGAGCGGCTGCCGCGTCATGCGCAGGCGCTGCTGTTCGGCGATTTCCTGTCGCCGGCGGAGGAAATCGCGGCGCGCCTCGCCGGCTTCGCCGCGCACCGTGTGGGCGGGGCGCTGGTTCAAGTGCTGGACCCGGCCGAGGAGGCGCTGCCGTTCGTCGGACGGACCCGGTTTCAAGGGATGGAGGCGGAGGGCGATCTGGTCGTCGGCCGCGTCGAGAGCCTCCGCGAGGCCTACGCCGAGAGAATGACGGCCCACCGCGCCGCTTTGGAGGACGCCTGCCGGGCCGCCGGCTGGCGCCTGCTGGTCCACCACACCGACCAGCCGCCGGAACAGGCGCTTCTCACGCTCTATATGGCGATGGCGCACGACGATCCGCACAGCGCCCGGTTCGGCGCCGGCTGACGGGATGGGAGGGGACGCTAGACCATGCTGACGCTCGGCCCGCTCGCCTTCCTGCAACCCTGGCTTCTGGCGGGGTTGTTGGCCTTGCCCGTGCTGTGGTGGCTGTTGCGGGTTCTGCCGCCGGCGCCGAAGACGGTGCGCTTTCCGGCGATCAGGCTGCTGTTCGGCTTGGAGAGCCCGGAGAAGACCCCGGACGCCGCGCCCTGGTGGTTGATCCTTCTGCGGCTGCTGGCTGCTGCGTTGCTGATCCTGGCGATCGCCTCGCCCGTTCTCAATCCCGAACGCGGCCTTGACGGCGAGGGGCCGCTGGTGCTGATCGTCGACGACGGCTACGCGGCCGCGCCGGCGTGGGGCGATCGGCAGGCGCGGCTGGCCTCGTTGGCGGAAATCGCCGGCCGGGAGGGGCGCCCCGTGCGTATCCTGACGACCGCGCGCGCGCCTGACGGGGCCCCGCCCGAGATCTCCGACGCCATGCCGGCGGCGCGCGCCGTCGATGCGATCGACGCGCTGAGCCCGAAGCCGTGGCCCGGCGACCGCGAGGCGGCGTTGGCGGCGCTTCAGGCGGCGAGCCTCGAGGGCGCGCAAGCGGCGATCGTGTGGGCCGCCGACGGGCTGGACGGGCCGGGAACGCAAGCTTTGGTGGAGCGCCTGACGGCGATCGGCGCGCTCAGCGTACTGACGCCGGACGACCGTCTCTCTCCGCTGCTCGCGATCCCGCCGCGCGCCGGCGTTTCGGATCTTGCCGTGACGGTGCGCCGGGCCGACGCGCAGGGCGTGCGCGAGGTGACGCTGACCGCCCGCGGTCCGGACGGTCGGCCGCTCGCCCGGCAGAGCGCGCGCTTCGAGGCGGGAGAGCGCGAGATCGACCCGGTTCTCGATATTCCGCGGGCGGTGCGCAACGATCTGGCCGCGGTGACGGTGGAAGCTCCCGGGGCCGCGCCCGAAACCGGGGACGGCGTCGCGGACGAGGCTGCGCGCCAGGCGGCGGAGCGGGTGGCGACCCCGCTCGGCCCGGCGGCGACGGCGCTGTTCGACGAGCGCTGGGCGCGCCGTCCGGTGGGCGTGGTCTCCGACGCCGGGCGCGACGTCGGGCTCGCGCTGCTCTCGGAGGTCTATTATCTCGATCGCGCGCTGGCGCCGGTCGGGGATTTGAGCCGCGCCCCCGCCGACATCCTTATCCGCAGCGGCCAAACGGCGATCTTCCTGCCCGATTCCACCCCGATCGATGCGGGCGAGCGCGCGCAGCTCCAGGCCTGGATCGAAGAGGGCGGCGTCCTGGTGCGTTTCGCCGGGCCGCGGCTCGCCCAGGCGGGGGACGACGCGCTCACGCCCGTCGCGCTGCGTCGCGGCGGCCGCCAACTCTCCGGGGCGCTGCAATGGACGGAGCCGGCGAAGATCGGGACCGTCTCGGACTTCGGCCCCTTCGCCGGCCTCGACCTCGACAGTGAAGCGGTGGTGAAGCAGCAGGTATTGGCCGAACCCTCTTTGGACCTGGAGCAGAAGACCTGGATGCGGCTCGAGGACGACACGCCGCTGGTGACGGCCGAGAGACGCGGCGACGGCTGGCTCGTCCTGGTGCACACCACTGCGAACACCGAATGGTCGACGCTGGCGTTGTCGGGGCTCTTCGTCGAGATGCTGCAACGGCTGACCGAACTCGGCGCGGGCGTCGCCTCGGCCGCGCCGGGGGCGGCGGACAGGCCGCTCGCGCCGGTGCAGACGCTGGACGGCTTCGGTCGGCTGGTGCAGGCGCCGGTGACGGCGCGCCCGATCCCGGCCGACCAGTTGGCGAGCGCGCCGATCGGACCCGCCCACCCGCCCGGCTTCTATGGGACGGAGACGGCGCGCCACGCCGTCAATCTGGGGCCGACGATCGAAGATTTCCGTCCCTTCCCCGAGACGCCGCCCGGCGTCGCGCGCGCCGGCTACGCGCCGGCGGCCGAGCGGCCGCTGGCGCAGTGGATCTATCTGGCCGCCTTCCTTCTGCTGTTGCTGGACGGGCTGGTGACGTTGGTCCTGCGCGGCCAAGCCCCGGGTCTCGGCGCGCTGTCGCGCGGGCGCGCCGGCGGCGGCGTCGCGGCCGCCGGCCTCGCCCTGGCTCTTCTGGCGGTCGCGCCCGGCGGGGCGGCGGCGCAGAACGCGCTTGATGAGACTCAGGAAGTGGGGCCCGGCGTCGGTCAAAGCTCAGACCTGGACGCCCGCGGTCCGGACGGTCGGCTCACGGACGAAGCTTTCGCGCTGCGTGCGGCGAGCGCGACAACGCTCGCCTATGTCAGGACCGGCGATCCGGAGATCGACCGGATCAGCGAAGCAGGGCTGAAAGGCCTCGCCATGATCCTGCGCCAGCGGACGGCCGTCGAGGCGGCGGAGCCGCTCGGCGTCGACGTGCGGGAGGACGATCTCTCCTTCTTCCCGCTGCTCTATTGGCCGGTGACCGACGGCCAGCCGACCCTGCATCAGGGGGCGGTCGACCGGCTGAACGAGTTCCTGGCGAACGGCGGCACGATCCTGTTCGACACCCGCGACGCCCACCTCTCGGCGGGACGGATGAGCGCCGCGTCCGACGGGCTGCGGCGGATCGCGCGCGGCGTCGACATCCCGGAACTGACGCCGGTTCCGCCGGATCATGTGCTGACCAAGAGCTTCTATTTGATGCAGGACTTCCCCGGCCGCTGGACCGGCGACACGCTGTGGATCGAGAAGCCGGGCGCGGCCTCGGTCAATGACGGGGTGGCCCGGGTGTTGGTCGGCGGTGCGGATTTCGCCGGCGCGTGGGCGATCGACGACGCCGGCCGACCGCTGTTTCCGGTCAGCCCGGGCGGCGATCGTCAACGCGAATTGTCCTATCGCTTCGGCGTGAACCTCGTGATGTACGCCCTGACCGGCAACTACAAGGCCGATCAGGTGCACATCCCCGCGATCCTGGAGCGGCTCGGCCAATGATCGACGGTCTCACAATCGTTTTCGATCCGCTGTTGCCTTGGGGCGCGCTCGGCGCGCTCGGCGCGGCGGCGTTCGCGCTGTTCGTCCTGGGCGCGGCCGCCGGGGCGCCGGGATCGGCGTTGCGCGGGCTTCTCTCGGCGGCGATCCTCGCGGCGCTCGCCAACCCCTCGGCCGTTCAGGAGCAGCGTCAACCGATCAAGGACGTCGCGATTCTGGTGGTCGACGAAACGCCGAGCCAGGAGACCGCCGGGCGGCTTGAGGCGACGCGCGCGGCGGCGGACGAGATGGAGGCGCGGCTCCGGCGCTATGACGACAGTTTGGAGGTGCGCCGCCTGACGGTGCGCCACGGCTCGATCGCCGACGGCGCCAAAGGAACGCGGCTGATCGCGACGCTGCGCGGCGCGTTGGCCGACACGCCGACGCGGCGCTTCGCCGGCGCCATCCTGGTGACCGACGGCCAGGTGCACGACGTGCCGCAACCCGATCCGGCCACCGGCGATGTCGCGCGCGGTCTGCCCGGGCCGATCCACGCCCTGATCGTGGGCGAGGAGGAGGCCTCGGATCGACGGCTCACGGTGGTCGAGGCGCCGGGCTACGGCCTGGTGGACGAGCCGGTGACCCTGCGGGTGCGAGTCGATGATCCGGCCGCCGCGCCGGGCGAGACGGCGCGCGTCACGCTCGCCCTCGACGGCGCGCCGCAACGCGGCGTGCGCGCGCCGATCGGCCAGACGACGGAGATCCGCGTCACCCCCACGCATCGCGGCCCGTCGATCGTCGAACTCGCCACGCCTGAACGGCCGGGCGAGCTGTCGCCGGTCAACAACCGAGCCGTGCTGTCGATCAACGGCGTGCGCGACCGGCTTCGGGTTCTGCTGGTCTCCGGCCAGCCGCATCCGGGAGAGCGGACCTGGCGCAATCTGCTGAAGTCCGACCCGTCGGTGGATCTGGTGCACTTCACCATTCTGCGCCCGCCGGAGAAACAGGACGGCACGCCGATCCATGAGCTGTCCCTCATCGCGTTCCCGACGCGCGAGCTCTTTGAGATCAAGCTGGACGAATTCGATCTGGTGGTTTTCGACCGTTATCGTCGGCGCGGCGTGCTGCCGGCCATCTATCTAAACAACATCGTGCGCTACGTGGAGGAAGGCGGCGCGCTGCTGCAGGCCGTCGGGCCCGGCTTCGCCGGTCCTTACAGTCTTTTCCGCACGGATCTCGGCCGCATGATGCCGGGCGCGCCGACCGGCGCGGTGATCGAGCGCGGCTTCACGCCCCAGGTGACCGACCGCGGGCGGCGCCATCCGGTCACCGCCAATCTGCCGGGCGGACCGGGCGTGACGCTGAACCGCGACGGGGCGGCGGTGACCGCGCGCCGCTCGGACCCGGTGTGGGGACGCTGGTTTCGGCAGATCGAGACCGACGCGCGCGCCGGCGAGACTCTGATGACCGGGGCGGAGGACCTGCCGCTGCTGCTGCTCGACCGGGTGGGCGAGGGGCGGATCGCGCAGATGAACAGCGACCATATTTGGCTGTGGGCGCGCGGCTTCGAAGACGGCGGCCCGCAGGCGGAACTGCTGCGCCGCCTCGCCCATTGGCTGATGAAGGAGCCGGAGCTGGAAGAGGAGGACCTGCGCGCGCGCGCCGACGGCGACCGGCTGGAGGTGCGGCTGCGCAGCCTCGACCCGATGGTCGAACCGACGGTGCAGGTGACCGGCCCCGACGGGACCATGCGCAATCTGACTCTCTCCAGCGACGGGGCGGGCGGCTACACCGGGGCGCTGCCGTTGGAGCGCACGGGCCTCTACAGCGTGACCGACGGGGAGCGTACGGCGCTCGCCGCGGCGGGTGCGCTCAATCCTCTGGAGATGGCGGCGCTGTCGGCCGACGCCCGGCCGCTGGCCCCGCTGGTGGACGCGACCGGCGGCTCGCTCGCGCGGTTCGCGCCGGCGCAGGGGAGCGATCTGCAGGCGGCCGTCGCCGGGCCGGCTCTGCCGACCCTGCGGCGTGTCGACGCGGATCGCCCGGCCGGCGGCGCGGACTGGTTCGGCCTGCGGGAGAACCGCGACTATGTGGTGACCGGCGTCGCCACGGCCTCGTTGATGCCGGGCTGGCTGTTGCTGGCGTCGGCGCTGGCGCTGATGGCCTTCGCCTGGCGGCGCGAGGCGAAATAACGCGCGCCCGCGCCGGCGCGCGCCGAGCGCCGGGCCTCGCATGGCTTGACGGGTCCGCATCCCCGCCCGAAAGTATTCGTCGTAGCGTGCAGCGCCCGTGCTTTCCGCGACGCCCGGCCTTCGGACCGGACGCTTCGAGCGGCGGCGCCGCCAAGACGAAGGAACCGGCGCGGCCATGCGCCTCAACGACGACAGATCCGCGATGGAGCCCGAAGGCGCCGCGCATCCGGGCGATCCTGCGAAGCCCGCCCCCGCTTCCGACCCTGCGCCGGCCTTCGGCGTCGGCGCGCGCGGGCTGTTCATGCTCGAGCCCGAGGCGGTCTATCTCAATCACGGGGCTTTCGGCGCTTCGCCGCGGCCGGTGGCGGAAACGCAAGCCGCGTTGCGCACCCATATCGAGCGCCAGCCGTCGCGCTTCATGCGCGATGAATTGCCCGGGCTGATCCGTCGGTCGGCCGATCGGCTGGGCGCCTATGTGGGCGCGCGCGGCGAAGACCTCGTCTTCCTGGACAACGCCACGACGGCGATGAACGCGGTGCTGCGGTCGTTCGTGCTGATGCCGGGCGACGAGGTGGTGACGACCAGCCATTGCTACGGCGCCGTCCTGCGCACGCTGGAGTTCGTCTGCGATCGCGCCGACGCCCGGCTGATCTCCGCCGACGTGCCGTTCCCGATTCACGATCCGGGCGCGGTGACCGAGGCGGTGGTCAGCGCGCTCAGCGCCCGCACGCGGTTGTTGGTGATCGATCACGCGACCTCCAAGACAGCGCTTGTTTTCCCACTCGAGGAGATCGTCGCCGAGGCGCGCGAACGCGGCGTCGCCGTGCTGGTGGACGGGGCGCACGCCCCGGGCATGCTGCCGCTCGATCTTGAGGCGCTCGGCGCCGACTTCTACGCCGCCAACTGCCACAAATGGCTGGGCGCGCCGCGCGGGGCCGCGATGCTGTGGGCGACGCCGGCGCGCCAGCCTTACGTTCGGCCTACGACGATCAGCCATTTCGTCGCCGACGGCTTCACCGCCGCCTTCGACTGGCCTGGGACGAAGGATTTCACCCCTTGGCTGTGCACCGGCGCGGCGCTGGACTTCCGGGCGCGTTGGGGCGAGGCGGCGATCGCCGAGCGGTGCGGCGGCCTGATCCGTGAGGCGGCCCGTCAAATCGCCCGCGATTTGGGGACCCAGCGCGGGGGGCCGGATTCCATGACCGGCTTCATGGCGACCGTCGCCCTGCCCGAGGGGCCGCCGGCGAAGCCGGCTGAAGCCGATCGCCTGCGCCGTCGGCTGCTGGCGGAGGAGGGCGTCGAGGCGGACGTTCAGGCCTTCGAAGGTCGGCTTTGGGTGCGGGTCTGCGCCTATCTCTACAACGAGGCGGCGGAGTACGAGCGCCTTGCCGCCGGGCTGAAGCGCATCCTCGCGGACTGAGGGCGCCCGCGCGCACGTCTTCGAGACGGTCGCGGGCGCTCGCCTACCAGCGGAAATCCGTCGCGGCGTAGCTGGGCGCGACGCCGCGGGCCTCGGCCAGCCGTTGGACCGCCTCGGCGCTCAACGGCGACGGCAGGTCGTCTTTGTGGATGCCGCCGGCGATGAAGAGGCTGTCCAAGCCGCTGTCGCGCGCGCCCTGGATGTCGTGTTGCAGGCTGTCGCCGATCCCAAGCCCCGGCGCGTCGGTCCGGAGCGCGTCGCGAATGCGCTGATAGACCTCCGGACGCGGCTTGCCGTGCCAGCGCACGCGCCCGCCCATCGCCTCATAGGCGGCCGCCACCTCGCCCGGGCACATCTTCAGCGTCCCGTCCGGCTGCACGCTGACCCGGTCCGGATTGGCGCAGGTCATCGGCAAGTCGCGCGCCAGCGCCGCCTCCAAGGCGGGCCGATAGGCGTCGAGGTGAGCGTCGTCGGTGCCGGAGCACAGCAGGAAGTCGGCCGTTTCGACCGTCTCGACCTCGCGCACGTCGCAGCCCTCAAGAATCCCGCGGTCGTCGTCCCACCAAAAGCCGACGAAGTTCGGACCCAGATCGCGATAAAACGGGTCGTCCGCATCCGCGCGCCCGCGCTGCAGCAGCCCGCGATGGACTTCCTCTCCCGAAGTGACGACCGTATCATAGAGCGCGCGCGGAAAGCCCATCGCTGCGAGCCGCTTGTGGCTCTCCTGGACCCGCTTGCCTGAGTTCGAAAGGAGGGCGATCTTTGCGCCCGTGCGCGTCGAAAGCGCGCGCAGGCGCTCCATCGCGTCGATCGCGCCCGGGTGGGCCTCGACGCCGTTGTGCAGCACGCCCCATTGATCGATGACGAACAGCCCGTAGCGCTCGGCGATTTCGCCCAGCCCCTTGATCACCTCAATGCTCATGACGCTCCCCTCAGGCTTGCACGCTCGCGACGCTAGATGGCGGAGCGAGGGGGGCGGGTCAAGCGCGCCCGGCGGCCGACCCCGTCACTCCGCGCCGCGGCGTTCCGCCCCGTCGCCTTGATCGCGGCTGAGGCGCGGCTCGCCGAAGAGATAGCCCTGCCCGAAGTCGATGTTGAACTCGAGGAGTTCGACCAGCATGCGTTCGGTCTCGATGCGCTCGACGATTAGGTCAACGTCGCGCGCGTCGAGCTGCTGCTTCAGCATGCGCAGGCTGCTGGCCGCATCCCCGCCCGAGTCCAACGTCTCCAGGATCAGCCCGGCGTCGATCTTCAGGAAGTGGATGTTGAGCGCCTCTAACTCGTCGAGGTCGAGATCGAGTCGATCGACCGCGTCCAGCGAAAAGCGATAGCCCATCGCCGCGATGCGCTTGAGGTCGGGGGCTAGGCGCTCGCGCTGACGGTCGAAATCCGCCTGCGCCATCTCAAGCACCAGACTGGAGGCGAGTTCGCGATGATTTTCCATATAGGCGATGAAATCGCGGAAGAACTCGCGATCCGCCAACGTATGGGGGGAGATGTTGCAGAAGAAGGCGGTCGTCGCGTCGCGCCGACGCACCTTGCGCAGCAACTGCACGCACCGGAACAACAACATGTTGTCGACGGCGGTCGACAGACCGGCCCGGCGCGCGGGGTCGAGATACTGGTCGGGCGTGACGACGGTCCCGTCCTCCGCCCGGATCCGACTGAAGCATTCGTAGAACCGTCGCTTGCGCTGGGGCAGGCTGACGATCGGCTGCAGGTAAAGGTCGACGCGATCCTGGCGCAAGCCGTCGCGCACGATCTCCAAGACCCGCTCTTCGCTCAGCGCGTTCGGCCCGCCGTCCGCCACCACCCGCAAGGGCGGGCGCGAGCGTTCGCGCGGCGGCGGCGCGGCGCGCCCCAAGCGCGGTTCGGTCCGCGGTTCAGCCCGCGCTTCGCCGGGCGGTTCCGTCCCGCGTCCCTGGCGGGGCGGCGCGAGCGGGCGCTCCGCCGGCGGGCCTTTCACCGCGGCGGGGGCGTCGTCGGCGTAGAGCTGCTCGACCAGTTGGTGCAGGACGCGCACTTCCGACTCGACGTCTGGATCGTCAGACGCGCGCCGCGCCGCGCCGGGGCCGCCTGGCGGCCGATCCGAGCCCGCCGCCGGCGCCGCGTCCCGGGCGTCGTGTCGGCCGGACCCCGACCCTGCGTCCCACCCTGCGTCCCAACCCGCCGCCGGACCGGTCTCCCGGCCTGCCTCCTGGGCCGCCGCCCGGATCGCGGCGAGCACGTCGTCGCCGTCTTCGGTCTCGATCAATTCAAACAGGCGCCGGATCTCGTCTCGGCTGACGGCCAACTCTTGCGCCAATCGGTCGTGCGCGCGCTTCAGCAATAGAATCCGCCGGACGGCTTGCGCCTCCGCTCGACGGCGCTGCACGTGCTCGTGCAACGTGAAGGCTGTCAGAAACAGAATCAGGCCGGCCAACGCGGCCTGTCCCGCGCTCAGCCAGCCGAGCCACGCGGTCGTCGCCGCGAGGCCGGCCGCCGCCAGCGCGTAAAGCGTCGTCAGAACCGTCTGTCCGGCAGCGCCCATCGATCCCCGTCGCGCCCAAGCCCCTCGACGCGCCGACCGCGCGCGTCTTCCGCCTGTCATAAAACGAAACCGCACGGAAGGCTAGGTTTGCGGCGACGTCGCGAGCGCCGTCAGTCGGCGCGCGCCAGCCCGTCCAGGATGCGCGGGATCAGCTGCGGCCCTTCAAAGACCAGCGCGGAATAGAGTTGCACCAGCGTCGCCCCGGCCGCCAGCTTCGCCCGGGCGTCCCCGGCCGAGCCGACGCCGCCGACCCCGATCATCGGGACCGCGCCGTCCGTCAGCGCCGCCATGCGCGCCAAAGCCTCGGTCGATCGTCGGAAGAGCGGTCGCCCGCTCAACCCTCCCGTCTCCTGCGCCTTCGCCTTGTCGGCCAGCCCGTCCGGACGGGCGATCGTCGTGTTGGAGACGATCAAGCCGTCACAGCCGCCGTCGCGGGCGAAGCGGGCGATCGCCTCCTCGTCGGCGGGCGCGAGGTCGGGGGCGATCTTGACCAGGACGGCGGGGACCGGCCTGCCGGTCACGACCCGGTCGCGGGCGTCGCGCACCGCCTCCGTCAGGCGCCGCAGATCGTCGACCGACTGCAAGGCGCGCAGGCCCGGAGTGTTGGGACTGGAGACGTTGACCACAAGGTAGCTTGCGACGTAGGCCAGTTTCTCCGCGCCGATCCGATAGTCGGCGGCCGCGTCCGCGCTGTCCTTGTTCTTTCCCAGATTGACGCCGACAATCGCTGCGGGGCGCTCTTGGCGAAAGGCCTCCAGGCGCCGTCGCGCGGCCTCCGCGCCCTCATTGTTGAAGCCGAGGCGGTTGATGACGCCGCGATCGGCGGGCAAGCGGAAGACGCGCGGGCGCGGGTTTCCCGGCTGCGGCTTCGGCGTGATCGAGCCGACTTCGACGAAGCCGAACCCTGCGTCGAGCATCGGCCCCATGACTTCGGCGTTCTTATCGAAGCCGGCTGAGAGCCCGATCGGATTCGGGAATCGCAGGCCGAACGCTTCAAGCGCGAGGGCCGGATGGGCGTCCGACCGCGCCGTCGGGCCGAGGCCCGCCTTGAGCGCCTTGACCGTGAGGCCGTGCGCGCGCTCGGCGTCGAGCGCGCGCAACAGCGGCAGCCCGATCGGCGCCAGCAGGTCGCCCAGCGCCATCCGGATCAGCCCTCGCGGCCGGGCAGCGGGTCCGGGAAGCT
Organism: Marivibrio sp.; assembly: GCF_040218065.1. Classification (NCBI taxonomy): domain Bacteria; kingdom Pseudomonadati; phylum Pseudomonadota; class Alphaproteobacteria; order Rhodospirillales; family Aestuariispiraceae; genus Marivibrio; species Marivibrio sp. The sequence continues at coordinate 37,544 of NZ_JAVJQE010000001.1, forward strand.
GTGCGCGCCGTCTTCGTCGAGCGGCAACGGATCGACCGAGACGACCGCCTCCACCGGCACGGCGGCGTAGACATGCGGGAACAGCTTGCCGCCGCGGGATTCCTCCCACTTGAGGGCGCCGGCGGGCAGGCTCTCCGGGTCGACGGTCAGCAGCATCAGATCGGGTTCGCCCGCGCGATGGCGGCGCGCGCTCTCTTTGATCTGATCGGCGGTGGAAAAATGCAGGAAGCCGTCGGCGCGATCGGCCGGCAGTCCGTCGTAACGGCCGCTTGCGATCGCGCGCGTCCAGCCTTCCGCCTTTGCGAGGTGGTAGATCGGACCTACGGCCATTTCGCCTCCGGCGGCAGCGACATCAGCACCGCCTCCGGATTGCCGCCGGTCATCAGGCCGAAGCGGGTGCCGCGGTCGTAGACGAGATTGAACTCGGCGTAGCGCCCGCGCTTGACGAGCTGCCACTCGCGCTCGGCCTCGGACCAGGGCTCCTGCATATGGCGGCGCACCAGCTCCGGATAGATCGCCAGGAAGGCGGCGCCGACGTCGCGGGTCAGGTTGAAGTCGCGCTCCCAATCGCCGCTGTCGAGATAATCGTAGAAGACGCCGCCGACGCCGCGCGCCTCGCCGCGATGCTTGATGAAGAAATAGTCGTCGCACCACGCCTTGAAGCGCGGGTAGTACGCCGGGTCGTAGGGATCCAGCGCGGCCTTGAAGGCCTGGTGGAAATCGGCCGTGTCCTGCGCGACCTCCACCATCGGATTGAGGTCGGAGCCGCCGCCGAACCAGCTGCGTCCTGTCACGATCATGCGCGTGTTCATGTGGACGGCGGGAACTTTCGGGCTGCGCATGTGCGCCACCAGTGAAATCCCGCTGGCCCAGAAAGCGCCGTCGGACGCGTCGGCGCCTGGAATCTCCTTGGCGAACTGGGGCGAGAAATGGCCGTGCACGGTGGAGATGTTGACGCCCACCTTCTCGAACACGCGCCCCTCGCGCAGGATTCCCATCTCGCCGCCGCCGCCGAGCTCGGGATTGGCGCCTGCGTCGGCGGCCTCGTCCTGGCGGTTCCACTTTTTACGCTCGAATTTACCGGGCGGCAGGTCGGCGTGGGGTTGGCCGGGATCGAGCTCGGCCTCGATCTCCTCGAAGGCCGCGCAGATCCGGTCGCGCAGATCGCGGAACCAGGCGCTGGCGCGGGCTTTGCGGTCCTCCATCGCGGCCGCGTCGGGCAGCGGCGTGGCGGTTTCGGGCGGGCGGCGGTCAGGATGCGTCTCTGTCATGGACGGCACTTTAATCCGCTTCGGGCGCGGCGGGAAAGCCGCCTGTTTGGCGCAACGCCTCGCCCAGCGCCATCGCCGCCGATTGCGCCACGTTGAGCGAGCGCAAGCCGGGGCGCATCGGGATCACGAGGCGCGCGTCGACGGCGTCGTGCACCCACGCCGGGACGCCGGCGCTTTCGCTGCCGAACAGCAGCACGTCGTCGGGTCTAAAGGCGAACTCGGTGTAAGGCGTCGCCCCCTTGGTGGTGAACAGCGCGACCCGGCGCCCGTCCATCGCCGCCTTGAAGGCGTCCCAATCGAGATGCCGCGTCAGATGGGCCTTGGCGATGTAGTCGAGGCCTGCGCGCCGCATCTTCGGGTCCGACCAGACGAAGCCGGCCGGCTCGATCACAGACAGCCCGACGCCCATGCAGGCCGCGAGACGCAGAATGGACCCGGCGTTCTGGGGGATGTCCGGCTGGTAGAGGGCGAGGTGCGGCGAAATGCTCATGGAATGAGGGGTTAGCCCGTCCAATCGCGACTTTGCAAGCCGATCTCCATCGGGTATAGGTGCGCCGGTTTGGGGCGGGGGCCCGGCCGCGATAGCTGTCAGCGCCTTGCGGCGTGTTGTCGCAAACCGGCTCGTCCCGCGGGCTTTGAACGCTAGATAAACGTTCGATCCGGCCCGAACGCTCTGATTTGTGAGTCTGCGGGCGGTTGGCCCGAAGCGGCAAGCTTAAGGGGATGACGGATGGCTGATGCGACCCAGCCCGACGGCGGCGATGACGCGAAGAGCGGACGCCGCGACTTTCTGAACTACCTGGCCGTGGCCACCGGCGCCGTCGGCGCCGGCGCGTTTCTGTGGCCGGTAATCGATTCGATGAACCCGTCGGCCGACGTGCTGGCGTTGGCCTCCATCGACGTCGATCTGAGCCCGGTCGAAACCGGCCAGGCGATCACCGTCATGTGGCGCGGCAAGCCGGTCTTCATCCGCCACCGGACGGAGGAGGAGGTTGAGGCCGCGCGCTCGGTCGAGGTCGCCGCCTTGCCCGACCCGCAGCCGGACGAGGAGCGGGTCCAGCAAGCCCCGTGGCTGGTGATGGTGGGCGTGTGCACGCATCTCGGCTGCATTCCGCTGGGCCAGAAGCCGAGCGATCCGAAGGGCGAGTTCGGCGGCTGGTTCTGCCCCTGCCACGGCTCGCACTACGACACCTCGGGTCGGATCCGCAAAGGCCCGGCGCCGTCCAACCTGCCGGTGCCTGGGTACGAGTTCACCTCCGAGACCGCGATCACGATCGGGTAGGGGATAGAAAGCCATGAGCAGCCAGTCCAAGCCCACTTTCAAGAACCCGGTGATCCGCTGGGTTGATTCCCGCCTGCCGGTGTTCAGCTACATGCACGCCGAATACGGCACCTTCCCGATGCCGAAGAACTTGAACTATTTCTGGAACTTCGGCGCGCTCGCGATGGTCACGTTGGTCGTGATGATCCTGACCGGCATCATGCTGGCGATGCAGTATACCGCGCATGTCGACCACGCCTTCAATTCGGTCGAGCGCATCATGCGCGACGTCAACTTCGGTTGGCTGTTGCGCTATGTGCACATGAACGGGGCCTCGATGTTCTTCATCGTGGTCTTCATCCACATTTTCCGCGGCATGTATTACGGCTCCTTCAAGCAGCCGCGCGAACTGCTCTGGATCCTGGGCGTCGTCATCCTGGTGCTGATGATGGGCACGGCCTTCATGGGCTACGTGCTGCCGTGGGGCCAGATGAGCTTCTGGGGGGCCACGGTCATCACCAACCTGTTCTCCGCGATCCCGGTCGTCGGCGACAGCATCGTGGTCTGGCTGTGGGGCGGCTACTCGGTCGACAACCCGACGCTCAACCGTTTCTTCGCGCTGCATTACCTGTTCCCCTTCATCATTCTGGGCGTGGTGATGCTGCACGTGGTCGCGCTGCATGTGACGAAGTCGAACAACCCGGACGGCATCGACGTCCGCGGTCCGCAGGACACCGTGCCCTTCCACCCGTACTTCACGGCGAAGGATTCGGTCGGTCTCGGCGTCTTCCTGATCGTCTTCGCCTTCTTCGTGTTCTTCGCGCCGAACTACATGGGCCACCCGGACAACTACATCCAGGCGGATCCGCTGGTCACCCCGGCGCATATCGTGCCCGAGTGGTACTTCCTCGGCTTCTATGCGATCCTGCGCTCGTTCACCGACGACTGGTGGTTCTTCAGCTGGTTCCTCAGCTGGATCATGGACGCCAAGCTGGCGGGCGTGCTGGCGATGTTCGGCGCGCTGGTGGTGCTGGCCCTGCTGCCGTGGCTCGACACCTCCAAGGTGCGCAGCAACCGCTATCGCCCGATCAACAAGTGGATCGTGATTTCGTTCGCGATCAACTTCGTGATCCTCAGCTGGGTCGGCGGCAAGCCGGCGGAAGAGCCTTACGTGTCGATCGCGCAGTGGACGACGCTGTACTACTTCTTCTCGCTGCTGGTGCTGACGCCGTTGGTCGGCTGGATGGAGCGTCCGCGCCCGCTCCCGGCGAGCATCTCCGAACCGGTTCTGAAGGCCGGCGGCGGCGGCATGGCCGGCGCGACGGCCGCGAAGATGGAGAAGTCGTAATGCGTAACGCGTTCAAAAGCGCTGGTCTCGTCGCCGCCGCAGCGGCGCTCGTCGGGACCCTCGGCTTCGCCCAGCCGGCCCAGGCCGCGGGCGAGGCCGCGAAGCCGCCGCAGATGGAGTGGTCCTGGACGGGGCCGTTCGGCACGTTCGATCGCGCCTCGGCCCAGCGCGGCCTGCAGGTCTACACCCAGGTCTGCGCCAGCTGCCACGGGCTGGAGCAGGTCGCCTACCGGAACTTGACCGACATCGGTTACACCGAAGACCAGGTGAAGGAGTTCGCGGCGCAGTTCGAGGTCGAGGACGGCCCGAACGAGTTCGGCGAGATGTTCTTCCGCCCGGCCGAGCCGTCGGACAAGTTCGTCAGTCCCTTCCCGAACGAGCAGGCGGCGCGTTCGGCCAACGGCGGCGCCTATCCGCCGGACCTGTCGCTGATCATCAAGAACCGCGCCCACGGCTTCGGCGGCATCGGGCAGAACTTCCTGGCGATGCTGCAGATCAAGGGCTTCTCGTCGGGTGCGGACTACATGCACGCGCTGCTCGGCCTCGGCTATGTCGACGCGCCGGAAGGCGTCGATCTGCTGCCCGGCCAGTGGTACAACGAGTACATGCCCGGCGGCGCGATCGCCATGCCGCCTCCGCTCTATCCTGACGGGGTGGAGTATGAGGACGGCACCGAGGCGACCGTCGAACAGCAGGCTTACGACGTGGCGACTTTCCTCGCCTGGGCGTCGGAGCCGAAGCTGGAGGAGCGCAAGCAGACCGGCGTGAAAGTGCTGATCTTCCTGGCGCTGTTCACGGGCCTGCTGATTGCGGTCAAGCGCCAGACCTGGGCGGACGTGAAGAAGCACTAAGCCCGGCTTTACGGCTGAAACGAGAAAGCCCGCCGACGGCGCCGTCGGCGGGCTTTTTTCTTTTCGGCGGTAGGCTGGCGGGTCCGGCTGGCGGGCCCCGCTGGCGAGAAGGGCGTCAGGCGGCTGAGTACCGTCATCTCGGCCCAAGAGCCGGGATAATCGGAGACCGAGCGAGGCGCCCATACCGGTTGGCCCGGCTCACGGCCGAGCCGACGATCCGCCCTTTCCTTTTCCGGTCGCCGGGAAAGGCGATCCGGTCAGACGCGCTCGGTTCCCGCGCCTCAGCGGGCGCGCGTCATCAGCCGCTCACGCCTTTCCGTGGCACTGCTTGAACTTTTTGCCCGATCCGCAGGGGCACTTCGCGTTGCGCGGGATTTTGCCCCAGGTCTGCGGATCGTTCGGGTCGAGCATGCGGCCCGTATCCTCATGCTTGACCCAGTGATCCGGGATTTCGGCCGGCGCCGGCGGGCGCTCCGCAGTCTGAACGCCGGCCCCTGTCGCAGCGGCGGCCGGGGCGCGCGCGGGCTCGACCGACGCGCCGCCGCCTGCGTTCGCCACGGCCTCAATATCGGCGTCGGCCGCCGGGTGCAGTTCTTGACGCCGCGCGGCGCTTGAGTCCTCGCGCGGCTGCAGCGCCTCGGGACCGCCCTCGACCCGCAGCTCGACATGGGCGAGAACGCTGGTCACCTGACTGCGCAGATTGGACAGCATCGCCTCGAACAGATCGAACGCCTCGGACTTGTATTCGTTCAAAGGGTCGCGCTGAGCGTAGGCGCGCAGACCGATGCCCTGGCGCAGGTGGTCGAGCTGCAGCAGATGATCCTTCCAGGCGTTGTCGAGCAGCTGGAGGAGCAGGCTGCGCTCCGCCATGCGCATGATTTCCGGCCCGTAATTCGCCGCCTTCTGCGCCATCTTCTCGTCGACCGCTTGGGCGATCCGCTCGCGCATCTCTTCGCGGCCGACGCCCTCTTCCTTGGCCCAGTCGGCGACCGGCAGATTCAGATTGAACAGCCGCAGGCATTCCTCATGCAAAGAGTCGATCTCCCACTGATCGGGGAGGGCCTGCTGCGGAATGGTGCGGGCGATCAGGTCGTCGATCGTCTCGGCGCGCATGTCCTTCACGGTCTCGGAGACGTCGTCGGCGCGCATCAGTTCGATGCGCTGCTCGAAGATGACCTTGCGCTGATCGTTCATGACGTCGTCGAACTTGAGAAGCTGCTTGCGCACCTCGAAGTTCCGCGCCTCGACCTTTTGCTGCGCCTTCTCAAGCGCCTTGTTGACCCACGGGTGGACGATCGCCTCGCCTTCTTCGATCCCCAGCTTGCCGAGCATGGAGTCCATCCGCTCAGAGCCGAAGATCCGCATCAGGTCGTCTTCCAAGCTGACGTAGAAGGTCGATGCGCCCGGATCGCCTTGACGACCGGACCGGCCGCGCAGCTGGTTGTCGATGCGCCGGCTCTCGTGACGTTCGGTGCCGATGACAAGCAGGCCGCCCGCCTCCAGCACTTTGTGGCGCTTGGCCTGGATGTCCTCGGCGATCTGCTTTTCGCGCGTCTCGCGCTCCGGCCCGTCGGGGACGTCGGCCAGCTCCTTCCAAACCCGCAGCTCGTAATTTCCGCCCAGCTGGATGTCGGTGCCTCGGCCGGCCATGTTGGTCGCGATGGTGATCCCGCCCGGCACGCCGGCCTCGCCGATGATGTAGGCTTCCTGCTCGTGATGGCGGGCGTTGAGGACGTTGTGCTTGAGGCCCGCCGTCTCGAGTTTGCGGGAAAAGTCCTCGGACTTCTCGATCGACACCGTGCCGACAAGCACCGGCTGGCCGCGCGAATGCGCTTCCTTGATCTGCTCGATCACGGCGGCGTCGCGTTCGGCTGAGGTTCGGTAGACCTCGTCGTCGAAATCCTTGCGCTGCATCGGCTTGTTGGTCGGCATTTCGACCACCTGCAGCTTATAGATCTCCTCAAACTCCCCCGCTTCCGTCATCGCCGTGCCGGTCATCCCGGCGAGCTTGGGATACATGCGGAAATAATTCTGGAAGGTGATGGACGCGAGCGTCTGGTTCTCCATCTGAACCTTGACGCCCTCCTTCGCCTCAAGCGCCTGATGCAGCCCGTCCGAGAAGCGCCGCCCCTCCATCATGCGGCCGGTGAACTCATCGATGATGACGACCTTGTCGTCCTTGACGATGTAATCCTTATCGCGCGTGAAGAGCAGACGCGCCTTCAGCGCCTGATTGACGTGGTGCACGACGCTTACGTGCTGGATGTCGTACAGGCCGCCTTCCTCGCTCAGCAGCTCCGTGTGCTCGCGCAGCAGGCGCTCCATATGCTCCTGGCCCTGTTCGGTCAGGGTGACGGAACGCTGCTTCTCGTCGATCTCGTAGTCGTCTTCCTGCAGGCTGGGAATCAGACGATCGACGGTGCGGTAGGTCTCGGAGCTGTCCTCGGTCGGTCCGGAAATGATCAGCGGCGTGCGCGCCTCGTCGATCAGGATCGAATCCACCTCGTCGACGATGGCGAAATTGAACTCGCGCTGGACCATCTGCTCCAGGCGGAACTTCAGATTGTCGCGCAGATAGTCGAAGCCGAACTCGTTGTTCGTGCCATAGGTGATGTCGCACGCGTAGGCCTGCTGGCGCTCCGGATCGGACAGGCCCGGGACGATCACCCCGACGCTCAGCCCCAAGAAATTGTAGATCTCGCCCATCCAGGCGGCGTCGCGCTTGGCGAGATAGTCGTTGACCGTCACGACATGGACGCCGCGGCCCGCCAGCGCGTTCAGATAAACGGCCAGCGTGGAGACGAGCGTCTTGCCCTCGCCCGTCTTCATTTCCGCGATCTTGCCCTGGTGGAGCACCACGCCGCCCATCAGCTGCACATCGAAATGGCGTTGGCCGAGCGTGCGTTTGGCCGCCTCGCGCACGGTGGCGAAGGCGTCGACCAGGATTTGATCCTCGCTCTCCCCGTCGGCCAGACGCTTGCGCAGCCAGTCGGTGCGCGCCTTCAAGCCCGCGTCGTCCAACGCCTCCATCTCCGGCTCAAGGGCGTTAATCGCCTCGACCTTCTTTTGGAGCGCTTTCAGTTCGCGGTCGTTGGCCGATCCGAATACGGATTTGAGCAGTCCGGAGAGCATCAAGTAATTCCGCCGTGAGCTAAGGGCTTGCGGTATGAAACGTGCGGGCGCCCGCCCTGCCCGCCGCCGCATTGACAGGGGCGCGATTTCATCGCTTGAAGCACATAAGGGGCGGGGGGCGCGCTGTCAACGACAGCCGCGGAACGCCGCGGGTTTCAGGCCGCCGTCAGGCGCCGCCGGCGGCTTGTGAAGCGGCGGCGAGTGTGGTTTCGTGCGCACGCTATATCGCTTAAGCCCGCGATCGCCGCGCGGCCGAGCCCGAACCCCGTCCCAAACCCCGTCCCGGACCCGAGGAGCCATCCGATGATCCGCACCGTCGCCGCCCTGATCCCCGCCCTGGCCCTCGCCGCGGGCTTGAGCGTCGCGGGCCCGTCGCCCGCCGCCGCGCAGAGTCTCGATCCGGCGCAGCCCGCCGCCGTGGTGGGCGGCGAAACGATCACGTTGGGCGAGGTGCGCGACGCCTATCGCAGCCTGCCGCAGCAATATCAGGCGCAAGGGTTCGGCGCGATCTACCCCTCGCTGGTCGAGAACCTCGTGCAGCAGAAGGTCTTGGAGCAGCGCGGCCGCGAAGCCGGCCTGGCGAGCGATCCCGAGGTCCAGGAGCGTCTGGCCGAGGTCGAGGGACGGATCATCGGCGACACCTACTTGAGCCGTGCGGTCGAGGACTCGCTGAGCGAGGAGCGATTGCGCGGGGAATATGAGCGCTGGCTGCAGCAAAATCCCCCGCGGGAAGAGGTGAAGGCCCGCCACATCCTGGTCGACACCAAGGAGCAGGCCGCCGATCTGATCCGTCAGATGGGCGACGGCGCGGACTTCGCGGCGCTGGCGCAGGAGCATTCGATGGGCCCGAGCGGCGCCCAAGGCGGGGATCTCGGCTGGTTCCAGCGCGGCCAGATGGTGCCCGCCTTCAATGACGCGGCCTTCGGGCTGGAGCCGAACACCTACACCGCCGAGCCGATTCAGACGGAGTTTGGCTGGCACGTGATTCTGGTCGAAGACAAACGCACGGTCGATCCGGCGAGCTTCGAGGAGATGCGCCCCCGCCTGGTCGCCGCGCTCGGCCAAGAGCGGGCGTTTCAGGTGGCCGACGAGATTGTCGACGAGGCGGAGGTGCAGCGCTTCGATCTGGACGGCGGCGAGATGGCGAAGCCGCAGCTGCAGTGAGCGCCGCGACGCGGCGGCCTTGATAAACGGGTTGGACGAGGGGGGAGCAGGCGGGCCATGACCGCGCGATCGCCGTTGGCGCCGAAGAGTTTTCCGAAACTGCCGCCGATCGACGGCGTCCGCCTGGGCGGCGCCTCGGCCGGGGTCAAATACAAGGGCAGGCCCGACCTGTTCATGGCCGAGTTGGCGCCCGGCACGGTGGTCGCCGGCGCGCTCACGCGCTCGCTCACCCGCTCCGCGCCGGTGGACTGGTGCGCGCAGGTGCTCAAGAAGGGCTCGGCGCGGGCGATTCTGGTCAACGCCGGCAACTCCAACGCCTTCACCGGGAAGGCGGGGATGGAGGCGGTGCGCGTCATGGTGGACGCCGCCGCCGAGGCGGTGGGCTGCAAGCCGAAGGAGGTGCTGGTCGCCTCGACCGGCGTGATCGGCGTCAAGCTGCCGGCCGACCGTATCTCCAAAGCAACGCCCAAACTGCATAAGAGCCTGAAAAGCGACGGCTGGAGCCGCGCCGCCCAGGCCATCCTGACGACCGACACCTTTCCCAAGGGCGCGAGCGCGAGCTGCACCATTGACGGCGTCCCGGTCACGATCGCGGGTTTCGCGAAGGGCTCCGGGATGATCGCGCCGGACATGGCGACCATGTTGGCGTTCCTCTTCACCGACGCCGCGATTCCCCAGGCCGTGCTGCAGAAGCTGACGACCAAGGCCGTCGACAAGAGCTTCAACTGCATGACCGTGGACGGCGACACCTCGACCAGCGACACGGTGCTGGTCGCCGCCACCGGCGCGGCTGGCAACAAGGCCCCGAAGAAGGCGTCCGACAAGGCGTTGAAGGGCTTCCGGGAGGCGTTGACCCAGGTCATGACGGACCTGGCCGTCCTTGTCGCGAAAGACGGCGAGGGAGCGCAGAAATTCATCACCGTCGACGTGACCGGCGCGGCCTCCGACAAGGCGGCTCGGCGCGTAGGCCTGTCGATCGCAAACTCCCCGCTGGTCAAGACCGCGATCGCCGGCGAGGACGCGAACTGGGGCCGCATCGTGATGGCTGTCGGCAAGGCGGGCGAGCGGGCCGATCGCGACCGGTTGACGGTCGCCATGGGCGGCGTCGTGATCGCCGAGAAGGGCGAAGGCGTCGCCGATTACGACGAGACCCCCGTCGCCGAACATCTCAAGGGCCGAGACGTGAAGATAGACGTCGATCTGGGGATCGGCCGCGGCAAGGCGCGGGTGTGGACCTGCGATCTGACCCACGGCTACATCGACATCAACGCCGACTACCGAACCTGAGGGCCCCGTGAGCGCGATGGACGAGCGCGAAATCCTGGACGGGTGTTGGCGGGCGGAAAGCCGCGAGGCGGGCCGGTCCGCGCCGATCGTTCTGGTGGCCGCCGCCGCGTTGGTCGACGCGGACGGCCGGGTTTTGATCGCCAAGCGCCCGGAGGGTAAGGCGATGGCCGGTCTGTGGGAGTTCCCCGGCGGCAAGATCGAGGCCGGCGAGACCCCGGAGGCGACGCTGATCCGCGAACTCAAGGAGGAGCTGGGGATCGAGACGCGCAGCAGCTGCCTCGCCCCCGTCGCTTTCGCCAGCCACGGCTATGACGATTTTCACCTGCTGATGCCGGTCTTCGCCTGCCGCGTCTGGGAGGGGGAGCCGCAGGCGTTGGAGCACGCCGATCTCGCCTGGGCGCCGCCGGCGCGCCTGCGCGACTATCCCATGCCGCCAGCCGACGAGCCGTTGATCGGACTGCTGCGCGACTTGCTGTAGGGCGCGCGCTCCAGGACGTCGGCCAGGGGCGCCCCCGCGAAGGCGGGGGGCTTGTCTCAGCAAGCGCCATCGCCAGTGCGGGCCTCGCGAGGTCCCCGCCTTCGCGGGGAGTCTGCGATGAGGGAAGGGGTCGACCTCTCAGCCGCCGAGCTTCTTCTTCACCAAACCCGACGCCTTGCTGAAATCCATGCGCCCGGCGTAGCGGCTGCGCAGCGCGGCCATGACCTTGCCCATTTCCTTGAGCGAGTCGGCGCCGAGCTCCGCGACCGTCTCGTCGACGGCGGACTGCATCTCGTCTTCGCTCATCTGCGTGGGAAGGAAGCGCCGGATGACGTCGATTTCGGCCTGTTCCTGCTCGGCGAGCTCAAGGCGGCCTCCTTGCTCGTACATGGCGATGGAGTCTTCGCGCTGCTTCACCATCGACTGCAGCATCTGCAAAATTTCGTCGTCGGTGATGCGCCCGTCAGCGCTCTTGCCGCGAGATGCGATGTCGCGGTCCTTCAGCGCCGCCAGGATCAGTCGCAGCGTCGAAATCGCCCGCTGATCCTTCGAGCGCATGGCCTCTTTCAAGGCCTCGTTCAGCTTGTCGCGCATGGTGTCGGCCATCCCGCCGGTCCTTCGCCTGCCCTAACGAAGATAAAAGGCCGCGTTGCATCCGCGGCCGGCGCAGCACGATATGGGAAAGCGGGCAGACGCGCAACAAAGGCGAAAGGGTTTAAGTGTCTGAAATAATTGAATTGTCGAAAAAGTGAGGCCGGGCGGGTCGGCTTGACCGCGCAAAACTCTTGCCGTATCTCTCCCACCGGCCCGACCGCTGGAGTTCTCTGCTATGACCGACGCCCCCGCCTATCCGCCGAAGCCTGACGGGGCGACGGCCGCTCTCGTGCTGGCCGACGGGACCGTCTTCTGGGGCCGCGGCGTCGGGGCGGCGACGACCAAGGTCGGCGAGGTCTGTTTCAACACCGCGATGACCGGCTATCAGGAGATCATGACCGACCCCTCCTACGCCGGACAGATCGTCACCTTCACCTTCCCGCACATCGGCAATGTCGGCGCCAATATGGAGGATGTCGAGACGACGACGCCGTCCGCCTGCGGCGCGGTCATTCGCGCAGACGTGACGGAGCCGTCGAACTTCCGCGCCGCCTCGCATCTCGACGGCTGGCTGAAGGCGCATGACCTGCCGGGGATCGCCGGCGTCGACACGCGCGCGCTGACCCGGCGCATCCGCGACCGGGGCGCCCCGAACGGGGCGCTGCAAGTCGCGCCCGACGGCGAGATCGATCCGGCGGCGCTGCATGCGCTGGCGCGCGACTGGCCCGGGCTTGAGGGCATGGACCTCGCCAAGGACGTCTCCTGCACGCAACCCTACGACTGGTCGGAGGGGATGTGGAGCCTCGGCTCCGGCTATGCGCCGGCGGGCGAGGCGCGTTTCCACGTCGTGGCCGTCGATTACGGAATCAAGCGCAACATCCTGCGCAATCTGACGGCGCTCGGCTGCACGGTCACCGTTCTGCCGGCGAGCGCGACGGCGGACGACGTGTTGCGCCGCAAGCCGGACGGCGTTTTCCTGTCGAACGGACCGGGCGATCCGGCGGCGACCGGCGCATACGCCGTCCCGATGATCCGGGAGGTGGTGCGATCGGGCGTTCCAACCTTCGGCATCTGCCTCGGCCATCAGATGTTGGCGCTGGCGCTGGGGGCGGAGACCGAGAAGATGCATCTCGGCCATCACGGCGCGAATCATCCGATCAAGGACCTGACCACCGGCAAGGTGGAGATCACCAGTCAGAATCACGGCTTCGTGGTCAAACGGGAGAGCCTGCCGGCCGAGGTCGAGGAGACGCATTTTTCGCTCTTCGACAAGTCGCTGGCCGGCATCCGTCTGAAGGGCAAGCCCGTCTTCTCGGTGCAGTACCACCCAGAGGCCTCGCCCGGCCCGCAAGACAGCCACTATCTCTTCAAGCGCTTCGTCGGGATGATGGAAGAGGCGAAGGTCGGCGCGTCCTGAGGGGCGCCTCTCGGCCCCACGTCCCGGTTTTCGGGGAGGGGGCGGCTCGCGGGCTAGGCGATGGGAAGGCCGGCGTTCCGGGCGCTCGGCAGGCCGAGCCGGGATCTCGCAGGATCCGCCCGCGCGCCGAGATCCCGGCTCTCCGCCGGGCTCCGGACGGGATCACAGGGTTTTTCCGATCAAGGACGCACGCCGGCCTCAGGTCGCCAGCGTCGCCTCCACCGGCGCGATCAGGTATTCGCGTTCGAAGGCGACATGCCGGCGCAGGGTCTCGAACAGCCCGCGCAACATGTAGCCGGTAATCTCCGAGCCGCGCCGATCGGTGCACAGGCCCCAGTCCAGCAGCGCCTCGGCCGCCTCCTCCGCAAAGCTCTCATCTTCCTGATGCTCGCCCAGAAGCCGGCGGACATTCTCTTCGAAGCGCGCCCGGCCGCCGCCGGCGACGGCGCGGGCCAGCGGAAAAAAGGTCTCCTCCTCAAAGCTGTGGGCCGCCCGCACCGTCGGCGCGAGCGCGCGCGCCACTTTTAGGCATTCCCGCACGTCCACGCGCTCGGGCAAGGAATCGGCGATCGCCTCCAACTCGTCGCACAAGCGCAGGATTCGCTCGTGGTGGGCGCGCATGATCTCGACGTTCTGGGCCACGGCGGCCCCGGGCCCGGCGACGACGGCGCCGTGCGGCGTCGTCTTGGCGTTGGTCTTGGGCGAGTGCTCGATCATGGCGTCCGTTCCGTCTTGCTGCGCGACAATTCGACGCTGTCAGTCCGCGCCCAGGCGCCGCGCGCCCCGCCGCGCCGGGAAATCCGGGCGATGCGGTCTCATCATGGCGACGGGCGCGCAGCTTTTCGTTGATCTCGATCAAGGAGCGATCCGACCGTATCGACCATAGTCCGCGGCACGAGGCGAGGGAGGAGTGTGTCCGCCGTCAGGCGGGGGAGAAGCGCTTCACTCTTCGAGATCAGAAACGGCCGCGAAGACCGGCCGCCTCAAGCGAGGACCAAAGAGATGAAACATGCTGCACAAGTGATCGCGGTGGCTGCGGCGGCGATCCTTGCCCTGTTCGGTGCGGCGTTCGGTCGGGACGAGCTGTTCCAGGCGCACGCCTGGATCCTGTTCTTCGTGCTGGTCGCGTCGTCCTATCTGCTGCTGCAACGCAAGACCTCCGCCGATCCGGCGCAGATCCCGCTTCGCGGCGGCGAAGGCGGCGCGACCGCCTATATGGACGGGCCGATCAAGTACGGCGCTGTGGCGACGGTGTTCTGGGGGATCGTCGGCTTCCTGGTCGGCGTCGTGATCGCCGCCCAGCTGGCCTGGCCGCAGCTCAACATCGAGCCCTACCTGAACTTCGGTCGGCTGCGTCCGCTGCACACCTCGGCGGTGATCTTCGCCTTCGGCGGCAATGCGCTGATCTGCACGAGCTTTTGGGTGGTGCAGCGAACCAGCCGCCAGCGGCTGTTCGGCGGCGATCTCGCCTGGTTCGTCTTCTGGGGCTATCAGCTCTTCATCATTCTGGCGGCCACCGGCTATCTGCTGGGCTCGACCCAGAGCCGCGAATACGCCGAACCGGAATGGTATGTGGATCTGTGGCTCACCATCGTCTGGGTCGCCTATCTGGTCGTGTTCCTCGGCACGATCATTCAACGGCGCGAGCCGCACATCTACGTCGCCAACTGGTTCTATCTCAGCTTCATCGTCACGGTGGCGATGCTGCACGTGGTGAACAATCTGGCGATCCCGGTTTCGCTGATGGGGACGAAAAGCTACTCCGCCTTCGCGGGCGTGCAGGACGCCTTGACCCAATGGTGGTACGGCCACAACGCGGTCGGCTTCTTCCTGACCGCCGGCTTCCTCGGCATGATGTACTACTTCATGCCGAAACAGGCGGAGCGGCCGGTCTATTCCTACCGATTGTCGATCGTCCACTTCTGGTCGCTGATCTTCCTCTACATCTGGGCGGGTCCGCATCACCTGCACTACACCGCGCTGCCAGACTGGGCGCAGACCTTGGGCATGGTGTTCTCGGTGATGCTGTGGATGCCCAGCTGGGGCGGCATGATCAACGGTCTGATGACGCTGTCGGGCGCCTGGGACAAGGTGCGCACCGACCCGCTGATCCGGATGATGGTGATCGCGCTGGCCTTCTACGGCATGTCGACCTTCGAAGGGCCGATGATGTCGATCAAGACGGTCAACTCCCTCAGCCACTACACCGACTGGACCATCGGGCACGTGCATTCCGGCGCGCTCGGCTGGGTCGGGATGATCTCCTTCGCGGCGATCTACTTCCTGATCCCGCGGCTGTTCGGCCGGCGTCAGCTCTACAGCCTGCGCATGGTGAACTGGCACTTCTGGCTGGCGACGCTGGGCATCGTGGTCTACGCGGCCGTGATGTGGGTTTCGGGCATCACCCAGGGTCTGATGTGGCGCGAGTACGACGATCAGGGCTTCCTGGTCTACTCCTTCGCGGAGACGGTTGCGGCCATGCATCCCTACTATGCGCTTCGGGTCTTCGGCGGTCTGCTCTACCTGGCGGGCGCCCTGGTCATGGCCTGGAACATCTACCAGACGATCCGCGGCAAGGAGCGGGAGGAGAAGCCGATGGTTTCCGCCGCCACCCACGCCGCGCAGCCGGCCGAGTAAGGAGGGCCACGTCATGGGGCTTATGGATAAGCATCAGAAGCTCGAGAAGAACGCCACACTGCTTCTCGCCGCGGCCTTCGTCACCGTCACCATCGGCGGCGTCGTAGAGATCGCACCCCTGTTCTACCTCGACAATACGATCGAGGAAGTCGACGGGGTGCGGCCCTACTCGCCGCTGGAGCTCAAGGGACGGGAGGTCTACGTCCGGGAGGGCTGCTACGTCTGCCACTCCCAGATGGTCCGCCCCTTCCGCGACGAGGTGGAGCGCTACGGCCACTACAGCCTCGCGGCTGAGTCGATGTACGACCGGCCGTTCCAGTGGGGCTCGAAGCGGACCGGGCCGGATCTTGCGCGCGTGGGCGACCGCTATTCCAACGAATGGCACGTCCAGCACATGATCGACCCGAAGTCGGTCGTGCCGGAATCGATCATGCCGCCCTACGGCTTCCTGCTGGACCGCGAGATCGATCCGGACGAGATCACCGATCACCTGGTCGCGAACCAGAGGCTCGGCGTCCCCTACACGGACGAGATGATCGAGAACGCCGCCGCCGATCTGGTCGCGCAGGCGACGGAAGACGGCGATTGGGACGGCGTCGAGAGCCGCTATCCCAAGGCCAAGCTCGGCGACTTCGACGGCGATCCGTCGCGGTTGACCGAGATGGACGCGATCATCGCCTATCTGCAGATGCTCGGCACGCTGGTCGATTTCTCGACCTATCAGGCCGAAGAGAACTTCCGCTAAGGGGGCCCGTTCGATGGATATCGACTACAACACCTTCCGTCATTTCGCGGACAGCTGGGGCCTTCTCTATCTGGTCGTGCTGTTCGTCGGCATCGTCGTCTTCACCTTCCGGCCGAGCGGCAAGAAGATCGCGAAGGACGCGGCCAACATTCCGCTGAAAGGTGACGAGTGATGAGCGACGACCACAAGAAGGAAATCGACGACGTAACCGGCGTCGAGACGACCGGCCACGAATGGGACGGCGTCAAGGAACTGAACAATCCGCTGCCGCGCTGGTGGGTGTGGATCTTCTACGCCACGATCGTCTTCTCGATCGGCTACATGATCTACTACCCGTCGATTCCGCTGATCAATTCGGCGACCGAGGGCGTCGGCGGCTACTCCAGCCGCGGCGAACTGCACAAGGCCTTGGACGAGGCCCAGGCGGAGAAGGCCGGCATGCTGCAGCAGTTGGCGGAGACCGAGGTGAGCGAAGTCCCCGCGAATGACGAGCTGATGCGCTTCGCCGCCGCGGGCGGCGAGTCCGCCTATAAGGTCTACTGCTCACAGTGCCACGGCTCCGGCGCGCAGGGCGGCTACGGCTATCCCAACCTGAACGATGACGCCTGGATCTGGGGCGGCGATCTCGAGGCGATCTACACCACGATCGCCCACGGCGTGCGACATGAAGAGGATCCGGACAGCCGGTTCTCCATGATGCCGTCCTTCGGGACGGATCAGATCCTGGACCGCGATCAGATCCGGGAGCTGGCCCATTACGTCCGGTCCCTCGCCGGGTTGGAGCACGACGCGCAGATGGCCTCGGCCGCGGCCGAGAACTACGAGATCAACTGCGCCAGCTGTCACGGGGCGGAGGGCGAGGGCATGACCGCGCTCGGCGCGCCGAACATCTCGGACGCCATCTGGCTGTACGGCGGCGACGTCGACCAGATCGCCGCGCAGATCTACGACCCGCAGCACGGCGTCATGCCGCCCTGGGTCGACCGGCTGGGAGAGACCACCGTCAAGCAGCTCACGCTGTACGTCCATTCCTTGGGCGGCGGCGAGTAGGGCGCGGCCTTCGGTCCGCCAACGCTGAGAAAGCAAAGGACGAGATGACGAGCATCGCCGACGAAGTCGTCAAGGACGACCAGGCCCCCCAGGCGGATCGGATCGATGTCGAGCCGGTGAACCGGCGCGACCAGCAGCAGCCGCTCTATGCGCCGAAGAAGAAGATCTATCCCAAGCGCACCGAGGGGACGTTCCGTCGGCTCAAGTGGATCATCATGGCGATCACGTTGGGAATCTACTACGTGACGCCCTGGATCCGCTGGGACCGCGGTCCGTACGCGCCGGATCAGGCGGTGCTCGTCGATCTCATGAACCGGCGCTTCTATTTCTTCATGATCGAGATCTGGCCGCAGGAGTTCTACTATGTGGCCGGCATGCTGGTGATGGCGGGGATCGGGCTGTTCCTGATCACCAGTTCGGTGGGACGCGCCTGGTGCGGCTACACCTGCCCGCAGACGGTGTGGACCGACCTTTTCATCTGGGTCGAACGGCTGATCGAGGGCGACCGCAACAAGCGGATGAAGCTCGACCGAACCCCTTACAACGTCGACAAGATCGCCAAGCGCACGGCCAAGCACGCCATCTGGGTGCTGATCGCCGCGGCGACCGGCGGCGCCTGGATCTTCTATTTCGACAACGCGCCGACGCTGTTCGTCGACGTGTTCACCGGCGAGGCGGCCGGAGTCGCCTACGCCACGATCGCCATTCTGACCTTCACGACCTATTGGCTCGGCGGCCACATGCGCGAGCAGATCTGCATCTACATGTGCCCCTGGCCGCGCATCCAGGGCGCCATGCTGGATGAGAACTCGCTGACCGTCACCTACAATGATTGGCGGGGCGAGCCGCGCTCCCGGCACCAGAAGAAATCCGCCTATGAGGGCAAGGCGGTCGGCGACTGCGTCGACTGCAACGCCTGCGTCGCCGTCTGTCCGACCGGCATCGACATTCGCGACGGGCAGCAGTTGGAATGCATCACCTGCGCCTTGTGCATCGACGCCTGCAATCAGGTGATGGACAAGCTGGGGCGCGAGCGGGGGCTCATCTCCTACGCGACCCTCAACGATTACAACGCCAATATGGCGTTGGCGAAGGACTCGCAGGGGCGCATCGACCCCAACCGCGTGCGCGCCGCCGACGGCAAGCTCAGCGGCGAGGTGAAGCACACCGGGCCGAAGGCGATCCTGCGCCCGCGCACGATGATCTATTTCGCGATCTGGGGGCTGATCGGTCTCGCCATGGTCTGGCATGTGGCCACCCGCGAGCGGCTCGACCTAAACGTTCTTCACGACCGCAATCCGCGCTTCGTCATGCTGTCGGACGGCAATGTGCGCAACGGTTACACCATCAAGATCCTGAACATGATGCCGGAGCCGCGCACCGTGCGCCTCAGCATGGAGGGGGTCCCGGGGGCCTACATGACGACGCCGCAGGCGGCGGACGATCCGCGTCAGTCGATCGTGCTCGACGTCGAACCCGACCAGCTGACCAACCAGCGCGTCTTCGTGCAGACCGACCCGGCCGAGATCGCGGACTCGCCCGTAGAGATCACCTTCACGGTGGAGGACATCTTCGGCTCCGAGCGGGCCGAGTATCTGAGCAACTTCGTCAGTCGGGAGCAGAACTGATGCTGAAATCCGTCTTCAGGCCGGACCGTTTCACCGGCTGGCATATGTTCGGGGTGCTCTGCGCATTCTTCGGGACGATCGTCACCGTCAATATGGTCCTGGCCTTCAACGCCAGCTCCACCTGGACCGGCCTGGTGGTCCAGAACTCCTATGTCGCCAGCCAAGAGTACAACGCCAAGCTGGCCGCGGCGGCGGAGCAGGCCGAGCGCGGCTGGACGGGCGACGTCGGCTACGCCGGCGGCGAGATCAGCCTGCGCCTTGCGGACGCAGAGGGCGCGCCGATCTCCGCCTCGGCCGTAACGGCTCATGTCGGGCGTCCGACCTTCGAGCAGCGCGACCATGATGTGACGCTCGCCAAAGTCGGGCCTGGGCACTATACCGTCGCCGATGCGCTGGAGGACGGCTTGTGGGAGGTCGCGGTCACCGTCGAGACTGCGACCCAGGAACCCTGGTTCATGACCTACCGCATCACGATCCGGGACGGGATCGCGCAATGAGCTGCTGTCGCGCCGCCGCCGACGCCTGCGAGGAGGCCGCGCGCGCGCCGGGCGATCCGGGTCCGCCGGCCAGGCGCGCCGCGCGCGAGGAGGTGCTCGCCGCGAGTCGCGATTTGGGCGGCGGGACGATCGAGACCCACTTCTCCGTGCCCGCCATTCATTGCGGCGGCTGCATTCGGGCGATCGAGACGGCGATGGGCGCGCTGGGCGCGGTGCAGGACGCGCGCGTCAACCTCTCCACCAAGCGCCTGTCCGTCACCTGGCGGCGCGACGCGGCCGATCCTGACGCGGTGTTCGCGGCGCTGGAGCGGCTCGGATACGACGCGCATCCCATCGATGCGGCCGCGGACGACGGCGATCCGACGCTCAAACGCCTGATCCTTCAGCTCGGGGTCGCCGGCTTCGCCGCCGGCAACATCATGCTGTTGTCGGTCTCGGTCTGGTCCGGGGCCGAGGGGTCGACCCGCGACCTGTTCCACTGGATTTCGGCGCTGATCGCGGTCCCCGCGGTCGCGTTTTCCGGACAGGCCTTCTTTCGGCCCGCCGTCGCGGCGCTGCGCCGCGGGCGGATGAATATGGACGTGCCGATCTCGCTGGCCATCGTGCTGGCGGTCGTCGTCAGCCTTTACGAGACCTCGCAGAGCGGCCCGCACGCCTATTTTGACGCTTCGGTGACGCTGCTGTTCTTTCTGCTGATCGGGCGGACCTTCGACCACGTGATGCGCGAGCGCGCGCGCAGCGCCGCCGCCGGCTTGCAGCGCATGGCGCCGCGCGGCGCGACGGTCGTCACGGCTGACGGCGCGCGGATCTGGCGGCCGCTGGATGCGATCCGGGCGGGGGAGCGTCTGTTCGTTGCGGCGGGCGAGCGCATCCCCCTCGACGCCCGCGTGATCGAGGGCGCCGGAGACGTGGACGCGGCCATCGCCACGGGCGAGAGCGATCCCGTGGCGGTCGGCCCCGGGGTCGAGTTGCCGGCCGGCGCGCTCAACCTTTCCGGCGCGCTGACGCTGGAGGCGACGAAGCCCGCCAGCCAGTCCTTCTTGGCCGAGATGATGGCCATGCTGGAGACGGCCGAAAGCGCGAAGCCGCGCTTCCGACGCTACGCCGATCGCGCGGCCTCCTTCTACTCGCCGATCGTCCATTTGGCCGCTTTCGCCACCTTCATGGGGTGGGGTCTGATTGAGGGCGACTGGTACCGCGCGCTCTACATCGCGATCTCGGTGCTGATCATCACCTGTCCCTGCGCGCTGGCGCTGGCGGTTCCGGTGGTTCAGGTCGTCGCGGCGGGTCGCCTTTTCCGGCACGGCGTTCTGCTGAAGGACGGCGCCGCGCTTGAGACGCTCGCGCGGGTCGACCGGGTGTTGTTCGACAAGACGGGGACGCTCACCGTCGGCCGGCCGCGCCTGTTGGATGCGGACGGTCACGACGCGGCGACGCTGTCGCTCGCCGGCGCGCTCGCCCGGAACAGCCTGCATCCCTACTCCCAGGCGCTGACCCAGGCGGCGGCGCGGCTGCAGGAGCGGCCGAGCGCGCCCGCCCTGTCGGCGATCCGCGAGACGCCGGGCTGCGGACTTGAGGCGCGGCTTGGCGACGGCGCGCTGCTGCGCTTAGGCCGTCCCGCCTGGGCGCTTGACGACCCGAGCGCCGATCAGGCGGGCGTCGCGCTGGCGCAGGACGGCGCGTTGCTGGGGCTCTATCGCTTCGAGGACGCGCCGCGCGCCGGCGCGGCCGGCACGCTGGCCTGGCTCGACGCCGAAGGGTTCGAGCCGGAAATCATCTCCGGCGACCATCCGAGCCGGGTCGCCGAAACGGCCCGTACGCTGGGCGCGGACCGCTGGCGCGGCGGCTTGCAGCCCGCCGACAAGATCGCGCGGATCCAAGCGCTGCAACAGGACGGCCATCGCGTCCTGATGGTCGGCGACGGGGTCAACGACGCGCCGGCGCTCAGCGCCGCCGACGCCTCAATCGCGCCGGCGACGGCGGCCGACGTCGGGCGGCGCGCGGCGGGCTTCGTCTTCCTGCATGAAAGCTTGGACGCGGTGGTCCGCGCGCTCGATGTGGCCCGTCGGGCGCGCGCGCTGATCCTGCAGAACTTCGGGCTGGCGGTCGTCTACAACATGATCGCGGTTCCGATTGCGGTCATGGGTTACGTGACGCCGCTGGTGGCCGCGATCGCGATGTCGAGCTCGTCGATCGTGGTTATCTCGAACGCGTTGCGCCTCAACCTGGGGGCCGGCCGGATGACTCGCGCGCTGGACCGCCAGGCCCGGCGCGCGCCCGGCGCGGGCGCGCGCGCGATCAAGACGGCGCCGGCCGAGCGCGCCGACGCCCGGTCGGCGGGGACGGCATGAACCATTTGGTCCTTTTGATCCCCGCGGCGCTGCTGCTCGGACTCCTCGGACTCGCCGCCTTTCTTTGGTCGCTGAAGTCCGGACAATACAGCGACCTCGACGGCGCCGCCTGGCGGGCGATCGAGGACGACGAGCAGGACGAGCACGTTCGCGACGCGGAGAAAGCGCAGCAGCAAAGCGTTGCGCCGGCGAGCGGCTCAGGGCGCAGATCCGGGACGCGCTCGTGAATTGGCCGCCGCCCGCACGCCGCCGGCCCTTGCCCTGAGCTCCGCCCCCCGCTAAGCAGCGGGTCATGGCTCCGCCCCTCCTTCTGCTTTCCGACATCCGCGTCTCGCTCGGCGGCGCGCCGTTGCTTGACGGCGCAGAGCTCGCCGTCAAGCCGGGCGAACGGCTGGCGCTCGTCGGCCGCAACGGCTCGGGCAAATCGACGCTGATGAAGATCGCCGCCGGGCTTGAGCAGTCGGACGGCGGCGAGGCCTTCCTGCAGCCGGGCGCCACCTTGCGCTATCTGCCGCAGGAGCCGGACCTGTCCGGTTTCGCTCGGGTCGTCGATTACGTCGCGGACGGCCTCGACCCGACGGACGGCGAGCACAGCGCGCGCCGTCTGCTGGAGAAGCTGGACCTCGACCCTGAGGCCGACCCGGGGCCGCTTTCCGGCGGCGAGAAGCGGCGCGCAGCGCTGGCCCGCACTTTGGCCCCCGCCCCGGACGTGCTGTTGCTGGACGAGCCCACGAACCACCTGGACCTGCCGACGATTGAATGGCTCGAGGGCGAACTGGCGCGGCGCGAGGCGGCGCTGGTGCTGATCAGTCACGATCGCCGCTTTCTGGAACGCCTGGCGCAGGCCGTCGTCTGGCTGGATCGCGGGCGCGCACGGCGGATGGAGGGGGGATTCGCCGGCTTCGAAGAGTGGCGCGAGAAGATTCTCGCCGATGAGGACGAGCAGCGTCGGCGCCTGAACAAGAAGATCGAGGCCGAGACCGAGTGGTTGCACAAAGGCGTCACCGCCCGGCGCAAGCGCAATATGGGTCGTCTGCGCAATCTCCAGACCCTCCGTCAGAGCCGGCGCGAGCAGATCGGTCCTCCGGGAACCGTCAAGATGACGACCGGCGAGGGCGAGACCAGCGGCAAGCGGGTGATCGAGGCGAAAGGCGTCTTCAAGCGTTTCGACGACAAGGCGATCGTGGAAAACTTCAGCCTGCGCGTCCTGCGCGGCGACCGCATCGGTCTTGTCGGCCCGAACGGGGCGGGCAAGACGACGCTTCTGAATATGTTGATCGGCGCGCTTGAGCCGGATGAGGGGGAGGTCGCGCTCGGAACAAACCTTCAGATCGCGACGCTGGATCAGATGCGCCGTTCGCTGAAACCGACGGTGACGTTGACCCAAGCGCTCGCCGGCGACGGGGAGTGGGTCGAGGTCGCAGGCGAACGGCGCCACGTCATGAGTTATATGCGCGACTTCCTGTTCAGCCCGGCCCAGGCGAAGACGCCCATCGGCAAGCTCTCCGGCGGAGAGCGCGGTCGTTTGATGCTGGCCCGCGCGTTGGCGCAGCCTTCCAACCTTTTGGTGCTGGACGAGCCGACCAACGATCTCGACCTTGAGACGCTGGATCTGTTGCAGGAGATGATCGCGGATTACGCCGGAACCGTGCTGCTGGTCAGCCACGATCGCGACTTCCTGGACCGCACCGTGACCGCGACCGTCCATGCGGAGGGGATGGGGCGCTGGGTCGTCTACGCCGGCGGCTATTCCGACATGCTCGCCCAGCGCGGCGCGCCGCCCTGGGCCGGGCCGAAGCAGGAGGCGGCGAAGAAGCCCGCCAAGCAGGGGGCGCCGAAGCCTGCGGCGTCGACGGCCGGCAAATCCAAGCTGAGCTTCACCGAGCGACACAAGCTGGAGACGCTGCCGGAGGAGATCGACAAGCTGGAGGCGGCGATCGCGCCGCTGCAGGCGCAACTCGCCGACCCGCAGCTCTTCAGTCGGGATCCCGCCGCCTTCCAGAAGGCCGCCGACGCGTTGGCGAAGGCGCAGGAAGCGCTCGCCGCGGCGGAAGAGGAGTGGCTGCGCCTGGAGGCGTTGCGCGAGGAGGAGGAGGAGGGCTGAGGCGGTCGGCTCGCGAAAAGCCGTCCCCTTCAGGGGAAATGTTGGATGGGGTGAGCGATCTTCGACGAGAGGATCGGCATGGCGCTCAAGCGCCGAGAGTTTTTCTTCAGCACGCCTTTCGGCGCGTCCCCCCCAATCTTGATCCTCCCCGCTCAAAGGGGGGAAGAGATCGACGGACGGCGAAAGGCGTGCGCCGTCAAGCGCCGCCTAAACCGCCGCCTAAACCGCCGACGTCCATTCCGGATCCCGGTGCTTTTCCCAATAGAGATCGCTCAGCCGTCGCGTGATCGGACCCGGTCGACCGTCGCCGATCGCCGCGTGATCGGCCGTGGTGATCGGCATGATCCCGCCGGCGGTCGAGGTGATGAAGGCCTCGTCGGCCGCGCGGAACGCCTCCGTCGAGACGGCGCGCGCCTCGACCGGGATCTGCAGGTCCCGGGCGAGCCGCATCGCAGTGTCGCGCGAGACCCCCTCCAGCACGCCGCGATCCGGCGTAGCGATGCGTCCGTCCTTCACGATGAAGACGTTGAAGCCCGGTCCCTCGCAGACGTTCCCGGCCGGATCGGTCAGCACGACGTTCTCCGCGCCCGCGTCATACGCGGCGTAAAGTCCCTGGACCAGATCGTGCCAATGGTAGTTCTTGGCGGTCGGGTCGACGCTTTCCGGCGGGATTCGATGGATGGCGCTCACGTGGACGTGCAGCCCTTGCTCCCAGCGCTCCAGCGGCAGGATGCGGCCGAGCGGAATGGCGAAGACCATGAAGGTCGGGATCGCGTCGCGCGGGTCGCGGCTGAAGGTCGGGCTGACGC
This sequence comes from Marivibrio sp., assembly GCF_040218065.1. Classification (NCBI taxonomy): domain Bacteria; kingdom Pseudomonadati; phylum Pseudomonadota; class Alphaproteobacteria; order Rhodospirillales; family Aestuariispiraceae; genus Marivibrio; species Marivibrio sp. The sequence continues at coordinate 62,168 of NZ_JAVJQE010000001.1, forward strand.
CGCGGGTCACCAGGCACTCGACATAGCCGGCCGCCTCGACGCCGCCGCGGCGTACGCATTCCCGCATGATGTCGGCGCAGGCCTCGGGGGCGACGGGGATGTCCAGCCGCAGTTTCTCGGCAGAGCGATAGAAGCGTTCGATATGCGCGTCCAGGCGGAAGAAGCGCCCGTCGATGCAGTGCGCCACGTCGTAGGTCGCATCGGAGCGCAAGAAACCCCAATCCAGGACGGAGATCTTGGCCTCCGCCATCGCGGCGTAGCGTCCGCGGACATAGGCGCAGCCGGGCGGATAGTCGAACGCGTCGTCGGTCATGCCGGTCAGCGTATCCGCGCGGGCGGCGATGCGGAAGCCCTGTGCGTCGGCCGCCGCGGCGCAGGCCTATCCGGCGCCGCCGATCTCGTCGGTTTCGCGGAACGGTTCGACGACCAACTGCACCCGATCCGCGGCGAACCGCGTGAGGCCGTAGGCGACGGCGCGGCCGTCGGCGTCGACGTCGATTTTCTCGGTCTGCAGGACGGGGCGCGTGATCGGTTGCTCCAACAGGGCGGCGATCTCGCGGCTCGGCATTTGAGCCGTGACGCGGGTGGACAAGCGGCTGTAATCCGCGACCCCCATTCGCGCCAACGAGGCGGTGAGCGAGCCGGTCTCGCGATAGATCGCCGCGATTCCGCGGAAACGTTTTGCGGGCAGGTAGTGGAGCCCGTAGCCGAGCGGGCGTCCGTCCGCGACGCTGACCGCCTCAAGCACCACCACCGGGGCGCCGACGCGCACGCTCAGATTTCTCGCTACGGCGCGATCGGCGGGGGCCTCTTCGGCGCGCAGGATGCGATGGCCCGGCAGACGCTCGGCCTCGGCGATATTCTGGGAGAAACGCGTGCGGCTGCCGATCGGGTACTCGATCGTCTCTTCCTGGACGAAGGTCCCGCGACCCTGCTCGATGCGCACCAGACCCCGCTCCGCCAGCGCCGCCATCGCGCGGCGCAGGGTGTGGCGATTGACCGAAAATCGGGCCGCCAGCGCGCTTTCGGGCGGCATGCGCTCGCCGCGCGGATAGACGCCGTCGCGGATGTCGCCCTCGATCCGCTGGGCGATGCGAGCCCAGACGCTTTGCCCCGGTCCGCCTTCTCGGGTCCGCCAATCTTGGGATCCGCCATCCATCCGACCGCTCCTCGTCGTTTGCGCCGTGCGCGACGACCGGGCTCGGTAGGTCGGCGCCGCGTCACGGAAACTTCACCCCACAGCGTCTCAGGCCGTGCTTTACACAACCCGTCTTATAAGCGATAAAAGATATAGACGTCTAGACGTATTATGCGAAAGGTCGAGACAGCGCATGACGCAACCCGACGCCCGACCGTCCGACGCCCGACCGTCCGACGCCCGACCGTCCGACGCCCGACCGTCCGACGCCCGACCGTCCGACGCCCGCACGGCGTCTTCCGTCGACCCGCATCCTGCGCCCGAACGCAAGGCCTGGATGGCCGTCCTGGCCAAGGCGGCGCCGCCCCGCCTGAAAGCCCTGGCCGAGGACTATCTGGGAAGCCTGAGCGAGGAGGCGGCCCCCGCATTCACTATGCTGCGCCGACCGGAGACGGGGCTGGTCATGGTGCGCGCGCGCGCCGGCGGCGCCGGGGCGCCCTTCAATATGGGCGAGATGACGGCGACCCGCTGCACCGTCCTACTGAACGAGGCCGACGGAACCCAAACGACCGGAGTCGCCTACATCGCCGGACGCGATCAGGCCCACGCCGCCCTCGCCGCAAAGCTCGACGCGCTGCTTCAGACGGCCGCGCATCACGACGCCGTCCAAGCGCGGATCGTGCATCCCTTGGAGCGCGAGCGGGCGGCGCGCAGAACGAAGCGTCGCGCCCAAGTGGGCGCCACCAAGGTGGATTTCTTCACCTTGGTCCGCGGGGAGGATTGACCCCATGACCAGCAGGCCGCCCGTCTCCTCCGCTCCCGCTCCCGCTCCCGCTCCCGCGGGCGCGCTCGCCCCGCCGGCGCCGGGCTTTGACGAGCCGGTGCTGGATGCGGCGGACGCCTTTCGGGCGCTTTTGGAGGCGACGGCGCGACCGGGCGCGCCGATCGCGCTCCCCGGCGCGCCCCCGGCGCCGCCGCCGCTAGGGCCGGGCTTGGGCGCTGTGGCGCTGACGCTGATCGACCCGGATGCGCCGCTCTGGCTGGATGACGACCTCCGCACCCCGGCGGTCGAAGCCTGGCTCGCCTTTCATTGCGGCGTGCGGCCTCTGACGGAGCCGGGGACGGCGGCCTTCGCCTTCGCGCCGATCGGGCGGGCGGCGGCGCTGCTTCCCCGCTTGTGCGCCGGCGCGCCGGAGTATCCTGACCGCGCGGCCACGCTGGTGCTGTCGGTGGACGGTTTTGAGGGCGGGCGCCCCGCAACCTTGTCCGGTCCCGGCCTGAAGGCCCCCGCCGCGTTCGCTCCGGCTGGGGCGGACGTCGCGCTGTGGCGGGCTTTGCAGGCGAACGCCGCCCGTTTTCCGCTGGGTGTGGATTGTCTTTTCATCAGCGCCGACGCGCTGGCCGGCCTGCCGCGCAGCACGCGCATCGCAGTCGACGCAGAGGAGGGCTGAGCGCATGTATGTCGCCGTAAAAGGAGGCGAGCGCGCAATCGACGCCGCCCATCGTCTGCTCGCGGAGGATCGTCGCGGCGATCCGGCCGAGCCCGAACTCACGCCGGCCCAGATCCGCGAACAGCTCAAGCTCGGCGTCGACCGGGTGATGACCGAAGGCTCGCTCTACGACCGGGATCTGGCCGCCCTGGCGCTCAAGCAGGCGCGCGGCGATCAGATCGAGGCGATCTTCCTGATCCGCGCCTATCGCACGACGTTGCCGCGCTTCGCCGTCTCGAAGCCCGTGGAGACCAGCCGCATGGCCCTGGAACGCCGCATCTCCGCGACCTTTAAAGATCTGCCCGGAGGCCAGGTGCTGGGGCCGACCTTCGACTACACCCATCGGCTGGTCGACCACGCCTTGGCCGCTCCGCACGCGGGCGCCGAGCCCGCAGAAGGCGCCCCCGTTTCGGAAGACGCGCCGCGCGTCCTCGACCTTCTGCAGCAGGAAGGCTTGATCGAACCCGCCGGCGCGGCGGCGGAGTGCCCGCCGTTCGACGTTACCCGCACGCCGCCGAGCTTCCCGAGCGAACGCGACGCGCGCTTGCAGCAGCTCGCACGCGGCGACGAGGGGTTCCTGCTGGCGCTTGGCTATTCGACCCAGCGCGGCTACGGCCGGACTCACCCGTTCGCCGGCGAGATCCGTCTGGGAAGCGTCGCCGTCGAGATCGAGCCCGAGGAGTTGGGGTTCGCCATCGAGCTGGGCGAGATCGAGATGACCGAGTGTCAGATGGTGAATCAGTTTCAAGGCTCGGCCGAGCAGGCGCCCTGCTTCACCCGCGGCTACGGCGTCGCTTTCGGGCACGGCGAGCGCAAGGCGATGGCGATGGCGCTGGTCGACCGCAGCCTGCGGGCGGACGAGTTCGGCGAGGCGCGAGACGCGCCGGCGCAGGACGAGGAATTCGTTCTCTCGCACTGCGACAACGTGCAGGCGACGGGTTTCGTCGAGCATTTGAAGCTGCCCCACTACGTAGACTTCCAGTCCGAGTTGGAGCTGCTGCGCCGATTGCGACGCGAGCATGCGGAGCGTGCGATGCCGGAGGCCGCGGAATGAGCGAGGCGCGCGACCCCGCCTACAACTTCGCCTATCTGGACGAACAGACGAAGCGCATGATCCGCCGGGCGTTGTTGAAGGCGCTGGCCGTTCCCGGCTGTCAGATTCCCTTTGCGGGACGCGAGATGCCCATGCCCTACGGCTGGGGCACCGGCGGAGTGCAGGTCACCGCGTCGGTCCTGAAACAGGACGACGTCCTCAAGGTGATCGACCAGGGAGCGGACGATACGACGAACGCCGTCTCCATCCGCAAGTTCTTCCAGCGCACCGCCGGGGTCGCCGTAACCGAAACGACGGCCGAGGCGAGCGTCATTCAGACCCGCCACCGCATCCCGGAGACCCCGCTCGCCGAAGGGCAGATCCTGGTCTATCAGGTGCCGATCCCCGAGCCTCTGCGCTTTCTGGAGCCGCGCGAGACCGAGACGCGCAAGATGCACGCGCTCGAGGACTACGGATTGATGCATGTGAAGCTTTATGAGGACATCGCGCGCCACGGCCATATCGCGACCACCTACGCCTATCCGGTGAGGGTGGCCGATCGGTACGTGATGGATCCCTCGCCGACGCCCAAGTTCGACAATCCCAAAATGTCGGATTGTCCGGCGATCCAATTGTTCGGCGCGGGGCGCGAGAAGAGGATCTACGCGGTGCCGCCCTACACCAAGGTGGAGAGCCTGGATTTCGAAGATCACCCCTTCACCGTCCAGGCGTGGGACGAGAGCTGCGCCTTCTGCGGGGCGCAGGACAGCTTCCTCGACGAGTTGGTGACCGACGACCAGGGCGGGCGAATGTTCGTCTGCTCCGACACCGACTATTGCAACCGGCGCCGCGAGCAGGGCTTTCGCGGATCCGCGACGGAGGATGCGGCGTGAACGCAGTTCAGGATGACGACGCCCCCTTGTTGGCGGTCGAGGGTTTGGAGAAACGCTACGGCCGCCGCGTCGGCTGCACGCAGGTCGACTTTCGACTCTGGCCGGGCGAGGTGTTGGGCGTGGTGGGCGAAAGCGGCTCCGGCAAGACGACGGTGCTGAATTGCGTCGCCGGCAGGCTCGCGCCGGACGCCGGTCGGGTGCTCTATACCGACCGGACGGGCGCGGCGCGGGATGTGCATGGCGTGAGCGAACCCGAGCGGCGCATGCTGATGCGCACAGACTGGGCCTTCGTGCACCAGAACGCCCGCGACGGCTTGCGTATGGCCGTCAGCGCGGGCGCAAATGTGGGCGAGCCTCTGATGGCCGTGGGCGCGCGCCACTACGCCGACATCCGCGCCGCCGCCGGCGACTGGCTTGAGAAAACCGAGATCGAGCTCGGGCGGATCGACGATCCGCCGACCACCTTCTCCGGCGGCATGCAGCAGCGCCTGCAGATCGCCCGCGCGCTGGTTGCAGGGCCGCGGCTCGTTTTCATGGATGAGCCGACGGGCGGCCTCGACGTCTCGGTTCAGGCGCGCCTGCTCGACTTGCTGCGCGGCTTGGTGACGGAGCTCGGCCTGGCCGCGGTGGTCGTGACCCACGACCTGGCGGTGGCGCGCCTGCTGTCCCATCGGCTGCTGGTGATGCGCCAGGGACGGGTGGTGGAGACCGGGCTGACCGATCAGGTGCTGGACGATCCGCAGCATCCCTATACGCAACTTCTCGTCTCTTCGGTGCTGCAACCATGACCGACATGCTGCGTCTGACCGGCGTCTCCAAGAGCTTTACGCTGCACAATCAGGGCGGGGTGCGCTTGCCGGTGCTGGCCGGCGCGCACCTCCGCGTCGCAGCCGGGGAGTGCGTCGCGCTGACCGGCCCGTCCGGCGCCGGCAAGAGCACGCTCATGCGCCTGATCTACGGCAACTATCTGACCGACGTCGGGTCGATCGAGGTTCGGCATGACGGCGGCTGGATCGACTTGGCCGGGGCCGATCCGCGCGCGGTGCTGGCGGTGCGTCGACGCACGCTCGGCTACGTCAGTCAATTCTTGCGCGTTGTGCCAAGGGTCGCGACGCGCGACGTGGTCGCCGAGCCGCGGATCGCGCTCGGCGAAGCGCCTGCTGACGCCCGAGCGACGGCCGAGTCGCTGCTGGCCCGGTTGAACCTGCCGAGCGCGCTGTGGGATCTTCCGCCAGCCACCTTCTCAGGCGGGGAGCAGCAGCGGGTCAACATCGCGCGCGGGTTCGCGCATCCCTATCCGGTGTTGCTGCTGGACGAGCCGACCGCCTCGCTGGACGGCGCGAACCGCCGCGTGGTGCTGGATCTGATCGAGGAGGCGAAGGACCGCGGCGCGGCGATCGTCGGAATTTTCCACGATGCGGACGCGCGCGGCGCCGTCTGCACGCGCGAGTACGAGATCGCGCCGCTGGATCGGGCCGCCTAGAGGGCCATATGGTAAGGCCGCAGAGGGAGAGACGAGCATGCAGACCGGCGACGGCCTGACCCTGGCGCGAGAGACCCGAGCCGAGCGCGTGCTGACGAATGCGCGCCTGATCCTGGCGGAGGAGGTGGTGCAGGGCACGATCGCGCTGCACGGCGATCGGATTCACGCCGTGGATTTCGGCCGCAGCGCGCTGCCGGGCGCGGAGGATTGCGAGGGCGATTTGTTGGCCCCGGGCCTGGTCGAGCTGCATACCGACAATCTGGAAAAGCACATGATGCCGCGCCCGCAGGCGCATTGGCCGGCCGTGCCGGCCGTCATGGCGCACGATTCGCAAATCGCGGCGGCGGGAATAACGACGGTGTTCGACGCGCTGGCGGTGGGTACGGTCGCGAATGACGGCGTGCGTCTGCAGCGGCTGGAAGAGATGGTGAGCGCGATCGAGGAGGCGCGGCGCGAGGGACTGCTGAAGGTCGACCATCTGCTGCATCTGCGCTGCGAGATCAGCTTTCCGGATCTGGCGGCCGATTTCGCCGGCCTGGTCGACAAGCCGGGCGTGCGGCTGATCTCGGTGATGGATCACACGCCGGGGCAGCGCCAGTTTACCAAACTTGAGGTTTACCGCAGCTACTACATGGGCAAGTTCGGGATGAGCGCGGAGGAGATGGAGCGCTTCATCGACGATCGCCGCGCCGACCAGCAGCGCTACGCCGCACGGCATCGCCGCCTGGTGGTGGAGGCGGCCCATGCGCGCGGCTTGGCGCTGGCGAGCCATGACGACGCCACGCCCGAGCATGTGGCCGAAGCGGTCGCCGACGGCATGACGCTCGCCGAGTTCCCGACCACGATTGAGTCCGCGGCCGCCAGCCATCAGGCCGGCTTGGCGGTGATGATGGGCGCGCCCAACCTGGTGCGCGGCGGATCTCACTCCGGGAACGTCTCGGCGATGGATCTGGCGCGACGCGGAACGTTGGATGCGATCTCCAGCGATTACGCGCCCGCCGCGCTGCTGCCGGCCGCTATGATGCTCGCCGAGGAGGTGGAGACCATCTCCCTGCCCCAGGCGATCGCCGCGGTGACCAAGGCGCCGGCGCTCGCGGCGGGACTGACGGACCGCGGGGAGATCCGGGAGGGCCTGCGCGCCGACCTGATCCGCATCCGCGACGCGAAGCATCCGATCCTGCGCGGCGTTTGGCGCGGCGGCGAGCGTGTCGCCTGACCCGCAGGACGCGCCGCTCGGCGCCCTCGTCCTGGTGGTCGGACCCAGCGGGGCCGGCAAGGACAGCGTGCTGGCCGCCGCCCGCGCCCGACTGCCGGCCGACGCGCCGATCCGCTTTCAACGCAGGGTGATCACCCGACCGGCCGAGGCGGGCGGGGAAGACCACGAGCCGATCGACGAGGCCGGCTTCGCCGAACGGGTGGAGTGCGGCGGCTTCGCCCTGCATTGGGCGGCGCATGGGCTGCGCTACGGCCTGCCGGCCGCGTTGGAGGGGGATCTGGCGGCGGGTTGGACGGTGGTCGCCAACGCCTCGCGCGGGATCCTCGGCCAGGCCCGCGCGAAGTATCCGCGCCTGAGCGTTCTGCACATCACCGCCCCCGACGCGGTGCTGGCCGCGCGGCTCGCCGCGCGAGGCCGGGAGACCGCCGATCAGATCGAAGCGCGTTTGGCGCGGGCCGGCTACGCGGCGCCGCGCGGGCCGAGGGTGGTCGAGATCGTCAATCACGGGGCGCTCGAGGACGCCGCCCGCCGCGTCGCCGACCTGCTGTTGGATCTCAGCCGGACAGCGGGACCCGCCGGATGAGCCGAAACGGCGCGCCGCCGCCCGGATCGCCGAACAGACAGAGCGCGTCGAGCGTGAAAGGCGTTCGCCCGAAGGGCGCGACCACGGGCTCCAGCGCCGACGCGACGGCCGCGCGCGCGGCCGGATCGAGCGGGCCGGTCAGCGTCAGGTGGAAGCGGAATTCTCCCATCACATAGGGATAGCCCCAGCGCTGCAGCAGCGCCTCCTGCGCCGCGTTGAGATCCCCGCGCCGCCGCCGGGCGAGCTCAGCGGCCCCAGGCGGCGCGCGATAGGAGTCGAGATCCTCAACCACGCGCGCGGCCAGCGCGGAAAGGGCCCCGTCCCCGTCCTGCGGGGTGAGGGCGAGGAACGGACCTATTGCAGTGAGCGCCAATCCCCCCGGCGCGACCGGCGGGGCGAGGCGCGCGCCCAAGACCGCCAGCGCCGTCTCCAGATCCCCGCGCGTCGCGCCCTCGGCGAGCGCGAACGGCGCCTTCAGCGTGCCGTGAAAGCCGTAGCGGGCGGGGGCTTCGGTGATCTCCGCGATCCGGTCGGCCGATAGACCGGGAGCGGCCGGCCGCGCGGTCGGCTCGCCGCTCGCCGGATCGCGGCCGAGCCAAGCGTTGCCGAAATCGGCCAGCGCCGACCCGGCGCGCGGGGCGTAATAGACGGCGTAGCGGGCGAAGTCCTCCATAGCCTCGATCCTAGCGCCGGCTTACGACAATCCGAAGAAGGGCGCGTAAAAAACGAGCCCGACGCCCGCCGCGGCCGCGACGGCGGCGAGCGCTGGGCGGCGCGTCATGTTGACGACGGCCCAGCTGGTCAGCGCCAGCCCGATCCCGATCTTGGCGAAGGCGAAGAGCGCCGCGAACAGCCCTTCGTCCGGACGAATAAGCGCCGGGTTCGCGACCAGGGCCAACGGCACCACGTAGAGCCCGAGCCCGAGCCGCATGGCGTACCCTGCGACTCGCAGCCACGGCGCGTCCGCCATGCCGGCGGCGATGAAGACCGTCCCGCAGACCGGCGGCGTGATGGTTGAGAGCAGCGCGTACCAGAAGACGAACATATGCACCGTCAGCGCCGGCAGGCCGAGCTCCTGCAACGCCGGCCCGGCGACCGAGACGCAGATCACGTAAGCCGCCGTCGTCGGCACCTCCATGCCCAGAATGAGACAGGCGAGCGCGGTCAGCAGCAGCGCGATCCACAGCTCGCCCCCCGAAAGTGCGATGATCGCCGAGGTGACCTTCACCCCGAGGCCGGTCATGTTGAGAACGCCGATCACCAGGCCGGCGCAGATGATGATCGCCGCGATCGTGGCGATCTGCCGCGCCGCCTCCAGCGCGCCGGCGCACAGCCGCCCCAGCGCCGCCTTGAGGTCGATTTTGCCCGTGCGATCCGCGAACAGCAGCAGCGCGCCGGCGAAAGCCGCCAGGGCGGCCGCGTATTGCGGCGTCTTGCCGGTGGCGAACAGCACGATCAGCAGGACCCCGAAGGGGATCGCGAAGAACGGCAGCGTGGCGAGGACGAGGCGCGTCGTCGGCAATTCGTCCGGCGCCATGCCGCGCAGATTGCCGCGCCGCGCAAACCACTCCACCCCCAGCCAGGCGGCCAAGAAGAACAGGATGGCCGGCAACGCGGCCGCCATCATGATGGTCGTGTAGCTGACCCCCAGCAGCTCCACCATCACGAAGGCGCCTGCGCCCATCAGCGGCGGCATGATCTGCCCGCCGGAGGACGCCACCGCCTCCACCGCCGCGGCGAACGGCGCCGGATAGCCGAGGCGCTTCATCGCCGGCAGCGTCACCGCGCCCGTGGAGGCGACGTTGGCGGAGGCCGAGCCGCTGATCGATCCGAATAGCGCCGACGCCAGGATTGAGACCTTCGCCGCGCCGGCGCGCAGCCGCCCGGCCAGCTTGGCGGCGAGCGCCATGAACCCCGTTCCGCCTTCGCCCGCGCCGATCACCGCGCCCAGGATCACGAACACCGCGACGACGTTCATGCTGATGCCCGTCAGCGGCCCCCACAAGCCCCCTTCCGCGACCGTCAGCGTGCCCAGAAAGCTGTCGATCGGCATGCCCGCATGACCGAAACGCCCCGGCAGGTGCTGGCCCAAAAGCCCGTAGGCCAGCGCTATCAGCGCGATCAGCGGCAACGCCAGCTTGACCGCGCGCCGCGCCGCCTCCAGGACGACCAGGATCAGCGCAATCGCGATCAGCCGCTGGTCGAGGCCGCGCAGCGACCCGTACTGGTCGCCCAACGCATCCTCGTTCAGCGCGACCCACAGGCAGCCGCCGGCCCCGGCCAGAAAGAACAGCCAATCGACGGCGGACCGCCATCCGCGCCACCGCGCCGGGCGGTCCGCCCGCATGACGAAAATCCACGGCAGCACCAGCAGCAGATGGACGGGCCGGGTCAGCAGGTTCGGCAGCAGCCCGCCGAAGATCAGCCACAGATGGAAGCCGACCGACGCGAAGGCCAGCAGCAGCGCGATCGGATGCGCGCGCAATCCGTCCTGCTTGGGCGCGGACCAAAGGGGCATGGGAGGCTCCAACTAAACCCTCTCCTTCCGCGAGAGGGCGGCTGCTAAAGCAGCCGGGCGAGGGGTCGGCGCGCAGGTCGAGCATGTCTCGCCCGCCTGGCGCGACCCCTCGCCCCAACCCCTCTCCCGAGGGGAGAAGGGCTCTTTTCCGTGAAGGCGAAGGCGGCGCTCGGCGGTTACTTCAATCCGTCCGCCACCGGCGTGCCGGCCTCCTCGTAATAGCGCAGCGCGCCGGGATGCAGCGGGCCGGCCATCATCGCCAGCATCTCCGGCGAAACGCCGGCCCACCAGCGAGCAGTCTCGGCCATCTTGGGCTTGCTCTCCCAATAGGCCTTGGTCAGCTGATAGGCGGTCTCCTCGTCCATCGCGGTCGTGGTGTAGGCCCCGACGGGCAGAGAGGTGGTGACCGTGTCCCGCTCCACGCCCGGATAGGTGCCGGCGGGGATGACGAGGCGGGTGCGTCCCGTGGTCTCGACCTGCTCCTCGCTCATCGACAAGAGCTTGATGTCGGTTCCGGCCGCGGCCTCGACGACGTTCGGCGCGGGATAGGAGCCCGCGGTGGCGAAGCCCGCCACCTGGCCGTTCTTCAGCGCCGGCACGGCGGCGTTCAGCTCCACGTCGACCAGATCCGGCTCGGCCCCGAATTGCTCGAAGTTCTTCGCCGCCTCCCGGGCGCCGAAGCTGCCCTTGCCGATGATGAAGTCCTTGCCGGTCAGATCCTGGAAGCTCTCGACGTCGGCGTCCGCGCGCACGACGTAATGCATCGTCAGCGAAGGGATCGGGAACAGCGCGCGGATGTCGCCGTAGTCCTGACCGTCCTCGAACATCTTCGTATTGCCCTTGGCCAGCTTGATCAGCACCGGCGGGGTGGTGAAGACGTAGGCCCCCTCGCGGACCGCGGCCTCCTTCACGTTCTGGACCGAGCCTTGGCTCTCCTCGACCGTGACGGAGAGCGCGCGATCGGTCGCCTTCTGGACCGCTTCGGCGACCTGCACCGCCATTTGGTAATAGGACGAGGTGGATTTGGCGGACTTGTAGGTGATTCGCGTCTCGGCCTGGGCCGCGCCGGCGGTGACGGCCAGCGCCGCGGCGGCGGCGATCGTCGCGAACAGGGACGGCTTGCGTCCGATCATGGGTCTCTCCTCCGGTTTGGTTATGCGGTTTGATCGGGATGGTACACGCCGCGCCCGGCGTCACAAGGGGCGCGGGGTCTTCGTCCTCTTCTCGCTCTCGCCCTATGACGGGGATGAGGCCGCTTCTGCCTACGTCTCGCTCTTCGGCGGCGTCACCGGCGGCGTGATGAAGGGCAGCGTGGTGGCGTGGCCGGTGCGGGCGCCGAACTCGGTGTCGACCTCGACGGCCGTTCCCTCGTCGGTAAGCGCGAAGTCCAGCGTCGTCATCGCGATGTTCTTCTGCAGGCGGGGCGAGAAGGCGGCGGCGCGGACCGAGCCGACGCGCTTGCCGTCCTTGTAGACCCGCCAGGGATGCTGATTGGGCGATAGGGGCGGGCCGTCGATGAAGAGCCCGACCAACCGGCGCCGGCGGTCTTCCTTCAATTGGATCAGCGCCTGCTTGCCGACGAAGTCGTCCTCGCGCTCTAGATCCAGAAAGCGGCCCAGGCCGACTTCGAACGGGTTGGTGTCGTCGTCGGTGTCGGCGCCGATCGACAAGAGCCCGCTCTCCACCCGTTCGATGTAATTCGGCGCGCCGGGTCCGATGCCGTAGCTTTGCCCGGCGTCGAAGACGACGTCCCACAGCTCGCGCCCGCGCTCGGGGTCCAGCAGATAGAGCTCGAACCCGCCCTGCTTGCTCCAGCCCGACCGGGCGACGATCACGTCGATTCCCTGGATCGAGGTCGCCTCGAACCAGAAATACTTCAGATCCAGCACCCAATCGCCGAACAGATCGCGGATCAGCGGGCGCGCCTTCGGCCCCTGGACCGCAAGCGGCGCGGCGCCGGGATCTCGTATCTCGACGTCGAATCCGCGCTCGGCCGCGATCGCGCGCGCCCAGAGCTGCACGTCGGCGTCGGCGATCGAGAGCCAATATTTGTCCTCCGCATGCTTCAGAAGCACCGGATCGTTGATCAGCCGGCCGGCGTGATCGCACATGGGCACGTACTTGCCCTGTCCCGATTTGCAGCCGGACAGATCGCGCGGCAGCAGGTAACGCACCATCGCGCCGGCGTCGGGGCCGGCGATCTCCACCTGCCGTTCGGCCGCGACGTCCCACAGGCTGACCGCGTTGATCAGGCGCCAGTACTCCCCTTCCGGATCGCCGTAGGAGACGGGCATGTAGGTGTGATTGTAGATCGTGAAGCTGGCCGCCCCCGCGGCGACCGTGGCGTCGAAAAAGGGCGATTTGTCCTCGCGCGGACCGATGGCGATGCCGAAACTCATGGGCTTTTTCCTCCAACCGCTCGGCGTTCTTGTTTTCGCGCCGACGTGATTGGCCCATTTGACCCAGAATCGCCTCGCTTGGAAGCGGCAAATCATCCTCTGGGGGTGCGGGAATCGGCGTCGGCGATGTAGAGAAGCCTTTCCCCTCAAGGGGGAGGCGGAAGGAAGGGCCGGTGCGTCACCCCACCCGCTCAATCGCCTTTTGCAAGGCGGCGTCGAAGATCTTGCGCTCTTCCGGCCGGCCGACCGAGACGCGAATGCACCGGTCCAGCGGCGCGACCCCCGGCATGCGGATGAAGACGCCGTCGTCCTGCAACGCCTTCAGGATCGCGCGGGCGTAGTCGCCGTCGCGGCCCATGTCGACGGCGACGAAGTTGGTCGCCGACGGGATCGCCTTCAGCCCCAGGCGCTCGGCCGTCTCGTAATAGTCCTGGCGGCCGCGCTCGACCTCCTCGACCACGCGGCGGATGAAGGCCTGGTCCTGCAGGCTCGCCAGCGCGCCGGCCTGGGCGACGCGGTTCACCTCGAAATGGTTCCGGATCTTATTGAAGGCGGTGACGATGTCTGCGTGCGCGATCGCATACGCGATGCGCGCGCCCGCCATGCCGTGCGCCTTTGAGAAGGTGCGCATCCGCACGACCCGCGGGTTGGACGGATTGATCGGCGGAATCGCGTCGGCCGGCGCGAAATCGGCGTAGGCCTCGTCGAGGATCAGGAGGCGGTCCGCCGGCACGGCGGCGATCAGCCGCTCGACCTCCTCGGCCGGCCACCACGTCCCCATCGGATTGTCGGGGTTCGAGAAATAGACCAGCGGCGCGCCGACCGCCTGCGCGCGCTCCAGCAGCGCGGCGCCGTCCTCGCGGTCGTCGCGGAACGGCACGAACTCCAGCCGCCCGCCGAAACCGTTCACATGATAGTTGAAGGTCGGATAGGCGCCGGCCGAGGTGACGACCGGCGTTCCCGGCGTCACGCAGGCGCGCACCAGCACGCCCAACAGGCCGTCGATCCCCGCCCCGATCACGATCTCGTCGGTCGAGACGCCGTGATGATCGGCCAGCGCCTGCTTCAGCTCCCAACTCTCCGCGTCGCCGTACCAGCTGATGGTCGTCGTCGCCTCGCGCATCGCGGCCTCGGCCTTCGGCGAGACGCCGAACGCGCTTTCGTTCGCGCCGAGCCGCGCGCGGAAACGCTCGCCGCGCTGGCGCTGCAACGTCTCCGGCCCGACGAATGGCGTCGCGGCGGGCAGATCGCGCACCGTGTCGGTGAAAGGCAGGCGGGTGTCGCTCATCGGGCGTTCCTCCAATCCTTTTTGTCTGATGGCGCACGGTTAGATCATGCGGGGCGGGCCGCTTCAATCCGGCGCGTGCGCGGCGTTGCGCGCGTTGCGCGCCGGCGGCATGCTGGCGGGCATGAACGAGGGCGACGAGCAACGCGGCGGCGGCTATGTCGGCGGGACGATCCTGACCGTCCTGTTCTTTCTGCTGGTCGCGGCCCTGGCCGCGGTCGCGGTGATCGGGATCGGCTTCGCCGCGATCGCCATGCCGATCACCACGACGTTGATCCTGCTGTTCTTCGCCGTCGCCGGGATCGCGGCCTGGCGTGCGAAGATCAGACATGAACGCGCCCTGCGCCGCGCCCGCGCGGCGCTTGAGGAGGAGAGCGGCCACTGATGGAGGCGGTCCTGCTGGGCACCGGCTGCCCGCAATGCAGCCCGCGGCGCTTCGGGCCGGCGGCCTTGCTGCGCACCGCGGAAAGCGCCGTGCTGGTCGATTGCGGCAGCGGCGTCACCCAACGTCTGGTCGCCGCCGGAACGCCAGGGCGCGATCTCGACGCGGTGGTGCTGACGCACCTGCACTCTGACCACATCATGGATCTCTACCAGCTGATCCTGTCCAGTTGGCATCAGGGGCGCGACCGGCCGCAGCATGTCGTCGGGCCGACGGGGACGGCGGGGTACGTCGACGGCTTGATGAAACTTTGGCGCGCCGAGCGCGAACAGCGCATCGCCCACGAACGTCGTCCCTCGACGGCTGCGCTCGAGGTCGAGGTGACGGAGATCGCAACCGACGGGCCTTGCCTCGACCTGGGCGATCTGCGGCTGTCGGCGGTGCGCGTCGACCATGCGCCGGTCAAGCAGGCCTTCGGCTTCGTCGCACAGGACGCATCCGGCCGACGTGCGGCGATCAGCGGCGACACCGCCTACTGTCCGGCGCTGATCGAGGCGGCGCGCGGCGCCGAGCTGCTGATCCACGAATGCTTCATCCATCGGGAGATGCCGGTCGTCGCCGGGGTGCGCGCGGCCGAAACGGTCGAGGCCGTCGCCTCCTACCACACGCTTTCCACGGAGGTAGGAAAGGTGGCGCGGGAGGCGGGAGTCGGCTTCCTGATGCTGACCCACTTCGTGCCCGTCGCGTTCGACCGCATGGCGCTGGCGGAGGAGGTGGCCGCCGCGTTCGACGGACCCTTCGCGATCGGCGAGGACTTGATGCGCTACGATTTGGCGACCCGGCGGCTGGTCCATGCGGACGGAGTCGTCAGGCTTTCTGCGCCTTAGCCGTCGTTCCAGATCGGCCGGTGGGCGTCGAGCGCGACCGGCGGGCGGGTCCAGCCGACGCGGGCGTCGCTCAACCGCACGGCGTGGCGCACGGCGCTTACCCGGCCGAAGGGGCTGTCGGTCTCCTCCAGGAAGCGCGCGACGTCGGCGCGGCTGGGATCGGGAACGGCGAAGCCTTCCGGCGGGCGGCCCAGGCCTCGCAACAGACCGCCGACGCCGGCCAGCGAGACGCGCACGCGCCAACTCCCGCCCTCGACCGCCCGGCGCAGCAGCGCCGCCTCGATCCCGAAGGCGAGCAGCGCGCCGGCGCCGTGATCCAGCGCCTGCGCCGGCAAGGCCCTCGGCCGGTCTTCGCCCGCCGCCTCGGCTTCCGCCGCGTTGAAGCCCGTCGCCGTCTGGACCAGCGAATCGAAGCCGCGCCGCCCGGCCCACGGGCCTGAGAAGCCGTAGGCCGACAGCTCGGCGTAGATCAGACCCGGGCGCCGGGCGGCCAAGTCCGGCGCCCCCAAGCCGCGCGCGGCGAGCGCGCCGGGGCGATAGCTTTGCAGCACGACGTCCGCGCCCTCGACGAGCTCCAGGAACGTCGCGCGGTCGGACGCGTCGCGCAGGTCCAACTGCGCCGCCCGCTTGCCCCGTCCGGTGTCGAGATCAAGCGCGGGCAGGGCCGGAAGATGCGCCGCCGTGATCCGCAGCGCGTCCATCCCGTAGGCGGCGAGCGTGCGCGCGGCGACCGGCCCGGCGATAACGTGGGTCAGGTCGAGCAGCCGCAGACCCGCCAACGGACGCTCTCCCGTTCGGCCGGCCGGCGCGGGCGGAAGCGGCGTCCCCGGCGCGTCGCCGATGCGCTCGACCGCGACGACGGGCGCGCTCGCCGCGGCGGCGCCGGGTGCGCTCGCGTCCCAGCTGTCGAAGGAGCGCAGGGCGGCGGCGACGGCCCCGGCGGCCGCGGCGGCGGCCTCGACCTCCGTTGCGCGGCGGGTCTTTAGAGCGCGGGCGACGGCCTCGCGGTCGTCGGCGCAGCCTAACAGCGTGACCAGCGCGCGCCGGTGGTGCGGGAAATTCGTATGGACGCGGAGATGGCCGTCGACCGTCGCGTAGAGGCCGGCGATCGGATCCCACAAGTCGCCAGGCGGCGCGCCGTCCAGATGCAGGTGACGCTCGCTGCGGAATTCGGCTGCGGCGTGCGCGCCGTCGACGCAGACGCGGCTTTCCGGGCCGCCGCGCGCGGCGTGAACGGCGGCCGCGCCGGCGCCGGCAAGCGCCAGCGACAGGCGGGCCAACCGGGTGACGGCGAAGCTGGACGGGAGCGCGTGATCCGTCCCCTCCAAAGCGATCGGCGGCAAGCGCGTCGGGTCCAGGCCGACCGCGCGCCACAAGCGCTCAAGAGCCTCCGGCGGCGCGCTCACGGTTCCCCCCGGTCGCGCCGACGGGCGCCGCGCACGGCGACGAACTCCAGCGCGAGCCCAAGCGCGGGGGCGGCCAGGGCCAGTTGGAAGAGTAGGTGATAGTCGTGGCGCAGATCGAAGACCCAGGCCAACAGATAGGCGCCGACCGCCTGGCCGACGGCGAACCCCGCCGTCGCCTTACCCCAGGCGGCCGCTTTGGCGGCCTCGGTCTCGCCGGAAAGCTCGCGCACCCGCCCCAACGTCACGGGAACCAAGCCCGGCGTCAGCATGCCCCCGATCACGGCGGAGGCCGCTATGGCCGCGGGATGGGCGGACAGCAGCAACAGCGCGACCACCGCCGCCTCCAGGGCGACCACCCAGCGCAGCGCAGCCGCGAAACCGATCCTATCGGCGAGCCGACCGGTCGCCATCGGCCCGATCAACGCGCCCACTCCGAACAGCGTCCAGATCAACGCGCCCTGCGCCAATCCCCGTTCCAGGCCGCGAGCGACGTAATCGACGAGAAAGACCATGTGCGGCACCAGCCCGAAGGCGCACAGGCCGTAGAGGATGGTGACAGCCTTCAACGCCCGCGCGAGCGCCCGGCCGTCCGGCGCGCCGGCCCCCGACGCGACGGGCGCGCGGGCGGGCGCGAGGCGTGCGTCGTCAGCCAACGGCCAGGCGGCGAGCGTTATCATCAGCGACAATCCGCCGAGCGCGAGCCAGGCCGTCGTCAGCCCGATCCCGATCAGCCAGGGGAGCGCCGCGCCGGAGAACACGATGCCGATCCCGACGCCCGTGAACATCAATCCGCCGGCGCGCCCGCGCTTCTCCGCCGGGGTCTGCAGCATGACGAGGCTCGAGGCGGCGACCATCACCGCGCCGCCGGCGAAGCCGGACAGCAGCCGCCAGACGAAAAACCATTCGAAGCCGAGCGGCCAGGCGCAGGCGATCAGGCTCGCCGCCGCCAGGCCCATCATCGCGCGCGTCGACCAGCCCGGCCCCAATCGGCGCATCACCCGCGCGCCGCCGAGCGCCCCCAGCAGATAGCCGGCGAGATTGGCCGCCCCCAGATACGCCGCCGCCGAGGGCGCGAACCATCCGCCGTCGACCAACGCCGGCAACAGGGGCGTGTAGGCGAAGCGCGCCAAGCCGATCCCGACCAGACTGGCCGATAGACCGGCCAGCGCGGCGAGCCGGGCGGCGGAGCGAGGCGGGAGGTCGGTCACGGGCGGCTTGCGTCCTATCGGCAGCGGCGGGGAGGGCGAACGCGAGGCCGTGAGTATTTCATCGCAGCGGCCGGCCGAAAAGCCGGCGCTCCGCCCATGTGAGAGGCGCGCCGGCGTGCGATGGGGCCGACGCTGCCGAAGAGCCGGGAGCGGGCGTCGACCCACCGAGGTCAAGAGGAGCCGGCGAGGATGCGCGCTGGCCTGACCGTCCTTCGCGATCTGATCGACGAGAGACGCGACAAGCGCGTCGGCAGAGCGGTCCGCGCCCGCCTTGACGACCAGGCGGGCCGCTCGGCGACCCGCGCCGAGGCAAGGGGCGGCGGCTCGCGTCCGCGGCGGTGGACGGCGCCCGATTTCCCGCACCTCAGTGTGTGATCCGGCCGGGGTGCGGCCCCGGTCCTAGAAGGCCGTTCGCGCCGCCCGCCCCGCTTTGGCTTTCGCCAACAAGGTCCGATAGGCATGCGCGTTCGGCCCGTTCGGCGCGTCCAGCAGGCGCTGCTCCAATTGTTCCGCCACCCGTTCGAGATAGCGTTCGGGAGGCAGGGCGCGGAACGCGTCCGCGATGTCTGCGAGATCCGCGGCGGTGCGCGCGGTCGCACTCAGATGATCGCCGATCGCGGCGAAACGCTCCGCCGTCTCAGGCGTGAGCGCGGCGGCGGAAGCCTCGGCCGCGGCGGAATCGACGACGGATTGCAACGCGTCGACGCGTCGGGTGAAGGGGGGCGGCGCCGGCTCGACCGGCTCGGCTGCGTCGGCGAACGGATCGGTTCCGGCGGCCAGCGGCCTGGCGTCGAGCGGGCTGGCGCGTCGCTCCTGCGCCAGCGGCTCGGCGAACAGCAGGACGTGCTGCGCGCCGCCTTCGGCGCGCAAGGGCAGAAGCAACGCCCCGCGCTCCGGCGCTCCGTCGATCGTGAAGAACAGCGGCGCGGCGTCGCGCAGAGTGCGGCGCAGCAAGGTGGCGAAGGCCTGCTCCGCCGCCGCGTCTCGAAGCGCGCCGGACAGCCGTCGACCGGTGAGATCGCAGCCCAGCGCGGCGACGAGCGCGACGCCGAACAGCCGGCAGCGGAACTCCGTCAGCGGATCCTCCGGCGCGCCGGCCGGTTCGAAGACCGCGAGACGGCCTGCCGCCCCGGGACCGAGGACGGTCAGATCGAAATCCGCGCGGGTCGCGCCGGCGTCGCGGCGCGCCAAGCGACGCCACCGCTCGACGAGCGCCGCGCTGTCTGGGTAGCGTTCAGCGTCGGCCGTTGCGGGATCGTTCCAGGCGGTCAGGCGCGCCGGGCCGGCGGTCAATCCGATCATTGGGTCTCTCCGGGCTTGCGGGGGGAGGGCGCGGGGTCCTCGACCGAGCGCGCGGGCTCGACCAGGGGTGCGGGGGCGGCGGGATCGACGATCTCGCGCTCGACGGGCACCGCGAGGCCGAGGCGGGCTCCGCGTTCCCGCTCGCGATCGACATAGAGAAACCCGCCGTGAAGCTTTGCGATTTCGGAACAGACGTACAGGCCGAGCCCGATTCCCTTGTTCTGGGCGCGGGTTTCGTCCTCACCGCTGCGCACGAAGGGTACGCCGAAGGTCGAGACGATCTCCTCCGGAATGATGGGGCCGTCATTCTCGACGTAAAGGATCAACGCATCCCTGGTTCGGGCCGCTCCGGCGGTCACGCTGTCGCCCGCGCCGTAGCGCAGAGCGTTGGCGAACAGGTTCGTCCAGGCTTGGCGCATGAGGTTGGGGTCGGCGTCCAGAACGAGGGTTTCCGGCACGTCCAGGACGAGACGCGGCGGCGCGTCGACCGCCGCGCCGGAGCGCCGCCACACCTCCTCGATCACCGGTCGAACGCGAAACGGCTCGGGCGTCATCGGGATGCGTCCCAGATCGAAGCGCGACGCGTTGAGGACAGAGTCCACGATTTCTTTTAGGCTTCGACCGCTCGCCAGGATGTCGTGCAGATACCCTTGGATCTTGTCGGGGCCGGCGTCCTGCGGCGCGGCGTCTCCCGCCAGGGCGAGGCCGAGCTCCGAGAATCCGATGATGGCGTTAAGCGGCGTGCGCAGCTCGTGGCTCATCATCGCCAGGAACCGGTTCTTGGCTTCAATCGCGGTGTGCTGGGCGGCCAGCTCCTGCTCCAACGTCGTGATCCGCGCGGCTTCGTCGGTGACGAGTTCGACGTCCCCCACCAGCACCGCGCCCCCCGACCCGGCGTCGAGCCGGCCGCGGAAGCGGAGCAGCCGTGCGTCTTGGCCGGCCACATGACTGAAGGCGCGTCCGAACTGGACGGCTTCGTGCATCGCGGCGACGACGGCCGGTCCGTCCTTCGGGTCGAGCGCCGCCATCAACGCGCTCAGGTCGATCGCCTCGTCCAACGTCCCGGCGCCTGAAAGCGCCAGCGTGCGCCGCGCCTCCGGCGAAAGCCAGAGGCGGCCGGTCTCCGGGGTGAAGCGCCAGAAGCCGCGGCCCGTCTCCCGCTCGGCCGTTCGCACGGCGTCCACGTAGTCCGCCAGCGCCTGTCGCTGCGCGCGCTCCTGGGTGATGTCGCGTTCGAAGGCGGCGTAGATCATTCGCGCGCCGTCCCGGCCGACCGGGATCATCTCGACCGAGACCCAGTAGGGGCGCCCGGCGCGGTCGCGGTTGCATAGCTCGAAGGAGGCGGAGGGTCCGGCCTCCAGCGCGGCGCGAACGCGATCGAGCGTGGCTCGATCCGTCTCCGCGCTTTGGAACATTTTAGGGCTGGCGCCTTTGAGTTCATCCGCTGTGTAGCCCGTCATCTCGCAGAAGCCCTGGTTGGCGTAGAGGATGCTGCAGGCGTGATCGGCCGCCGAATCGACGGCGCAGATCAGGACGCCCAGCTCCGAATTGTCGGCCAGGGCCTTCACGTCGGGGGAGGACCAGCGGACGGTCTCGCCGGGCGTCGCGTTCGCCGGGCGGGCCGGGGTTGAGGCGCGGGCGTCGGCGTCGCCGCCGCAGGTCTGATGGTCGTCGGGCAGCCACATGGCCTGTCTCCTTAGGGTCGATCGGTCGGGTCGGGCCACGCTCACGCGACGCGGCGGCGGGGTCGGCCGCGCCTCCCGAAGGGCCGACCCGCCTTGGCGTCGGTCTCCGCTCAGGTCTCGGCGATTTCGCCCAGGAACTTGTCCACTTCGGACGAGAGCGTCTCGGCCTGGGTCGAGAGTTCGCCGGCGGCGGTCAGGGTCTCAGAGGCCGCTTCGCCGGTCTCGTTCGAGGCCTGGTGCACGCCGGAGATGTTGGTGGTCACCTCCTTGGTGGCGGCGCTTTGCTGTTCGACAGCGGCCGAGATTCCGCCGGAGATCTCCTTGATTTCGTCGATCGTCTCGGAGATCGAGCCGATGGCGTCCGCGGCCTTGGCGCTGGCGCTCTGCACGCCCTTGATCTGGCGGCCGATCTCCTCGGTCGCCTTGGCGGTCTGGTTGGCCAGCGACTTCACCTCGTTGGCGACGACCGAGAACCCCTTGCCGGCCTCGCCCGCGCGGGCGGCCTCGATCGTCGCGTTCAGGGCCAGAAGGTTGGTCTGGCCGGCGATGTCGTTGATCAGGTCGATCACCTCGCCGATCTCGTTGGAGGAGGTCTGCAATTCCTCCACCTGCCGCTTGGACTGGGCGGCGCGCTCGACCGCCTGTTCGGCGATCTCGCTGGAGCGCGAGACCTGCCGGTTGATCTCGTCGACTGATTGGGCGAGCTCCTCCGAGGCGGCCGCGACGGTGGAGGCCTGTGTGTTCGTCTCCTCCGCGCCCGAGGCCATGGTCTCGGAGGTCGAGCGCATCTGCGTCGCGGCCGAGGCGACGCTGTC
Source organism: Marivibrio sp. (assembly GCF_040218065.1). Lineage (NCBI taxonomy): Bacteria > Pseudomonadati > Pseudomonadota > Alphaproteobacteria > Rhodospirillales > Aestuariispiraceae > Marivibrio > Marivibrio sp. The sequence goes on from NZ_JAVJQE010000001.1 coordinate 83,891, forward strand.
GACGGCCGATTTCACCGTCGTCTCGAAACTGTCGACCATCTTCACCTGCCGGGTGACGACCGACCAGGTGAGCAGCGCGGCCGCATACTCTCCCTCGCCGTCCTCAATGGCCGAGATTTTGAGCTCCAGCGTCTCGTCGCCGAGCTTGATGCGCGCGGTGTGCGGCAGGTTCGACGGATCGCTCAGCATGGTGCGCTGGCGCTGCGGCGTTTTGTGGAAGACGTCGATGGTGGAGCCGACGAGCTCCTCCGGCTTTATCGGCAGAAGGTGCTGAAGCTCGCCGAGCGTCTCGAGCGTCGCGTCGTTGGCGTAGGTGATCGTGAAATCGGCGCTGTCGCACATCATCGCGTTGATCGGCATCTGATCCAGCATGCGACGCTGCATCTTGGCCTCGCGCTCCAGCTTCTTCTGCTCGGTGACCAGCGACCAGGTGACCATCGGGGCGATGTAGCGGCCCTGCGCGTCGCGCACCGCCGAGACCAACAAGTCCAACTTCTCGCCGCCGATCTCGATCAGCGCGCGGTGCGGCAGGTTGCGCTCGTCGCGCAGCATCTGACGCTGGTGCTCTGGGACTTTGTGGAAGATGTCGATGGTGGAGCCGACGAGCTCGTCGGCCTTGATCGGCATCACGTGCTCGATCTTGCGCAGCGTCTCGATCGTCGCGGCGTTGGCGTAGGTGATCTCGAAATTATCAAGGTCGCACATCATGACGTTGATCGGCATGTCGTCGACCATCGCCTTGAAATCGGCGCCTCCAAGCGCGTCCGTATTCGGCTCGTTGTTCTTAAGTAAAGACAGCATCGCATCGGCTCCCTGTAGTCCTGTATGTACGGAACTAAGTTCGGCAGCCGAAAGGAGATGGATCATGCGAAACGGGAAATTTGCCTCGGGTTTGTGTTTATTACCGTAATCGGCCTCTGGATATTTACCGTTTTGTATCAATATAGCCGCTTGTTTTTGCGGCGAAAAACATCGTCACCGACCGACACCCACATACCGCTGAAGTTTTTCCGGATGCAACCGCAGGTCGCTTGCAGCGACTTCGTCGACGCTGCGGCCGTTCTCGACGAAGACGACACGGTCGGCGATCTCCAACACCGCCTCGACGCGCTGCTCGACCAGCAGCACCGCGACGCCGCGGTCCTTCAGCGCGGTCGTCACCTCGCGGATGCGCGCGATCATCGAGGGCATGAGGCCCTCCGTCGGCTCGTCGAGAAGCAGCACCGTCGGCTCCAGGCACAGCGCGCGCGCGATGGCGAGCATTTGCTGCTCCCCGCCGGACAGCGTCCCCGCCCGCTGCTGCAGCCTTTCGCGAAGTTGGGGAAAAAGATCGAGCGCCTTGGCGCGCCGCTCGGCCGCCGAGCCGCCGCGGCCCGCCTTGTCCCCGGCCATGAGGCCGATCTCCAAATTCTCCGCGACGGAGAGCTCGGCGAACAGCCGCCGGCCTTGCGGTACGTAGCCGAGCCCGTGCAGCGGCGCCTGTTCCGCCGGAAGGGTCGCGATCTCGGCGCCGTCGACCATCACCCGGCCCGCGCTCGGCTTCACCAGGCCCATGATCGCTTTGAGGGCCGTGGTCTTGCCGGCGCCGTTGCGCCCCAAAAGGCATAGGATCTCGCCCGCCTCGACGCTGAGCGAGAAATCCCGCAACACCCGCGTCGCCCCGTAGCCGGCGGCCAGCCCTTCGACGCGCAGTCCCATCGCCTCACCCCCCCAGATAAGCGCGCTGCACCGCGTCGTCCGCCCTGATCTCCTCGGGCGCGCCTTCGGCCAGGACGCGCCCGCGGTCCAGCACGGTGATGCGCTCGGCCAGCCCCATGACGACGTGCATGTTGTGCTCGATCAGCAGCACGGTGCTTTCTTGCGCGATCTCGCGCACGAGATCGATGAAGGCGGCGATCTCTTCGTCCGACAGGCCTTGGGTGGGCTCGTCCAGGATCAGCAGACGCGGCGCGAGGCCGAGGCCCATCGCGACCTCCAGCAGCCTCTGATGCCCGTAGCTGAGGTTCCCGGCCGCCTCCTCGGCGCGCTCGGCCAGACCGACGCGGGCCAGCGCCTCGTCGGCGAGCGCGCGCAGCTCCGCCTCCGGCGGACCGATCAGACCCTTGGTGAGGCGGCGTTGAGCCGCCAGCATCACATTCTCACGCGCGCTCATCGCCTTGAAGATCGAGGTGATCTGGAACGTGTAGGCGATGCCGCGGGCGACGCGTTGATGCGCCTTCAGCCGGCTGACGTCCTGGCCGGCGAAGGTGACCCGGCCGGCGCTGGGCCGAATGCGCCCGGACAGCAGGCTGACGAATGTGGTCTTGCCGGCGCCGTTCGGGCCGATGATGGCGCGGATCTCGCCGGTCGGCAGTTGGAAGTCGACGTCGTCGACCGCCGTCAGGCCGCCGAAGTGACGGGTCAGACCCCGGGTCTCCAGCAGCAACGGCGCCGCCTCCTCTTCTACGGCAGCCATCGCGCCCCCCTCGCCCCGAGCTTCTCGCGCACGGTGCCCAGCACGCCCTTGGGGAAGAACAGGATCAGCGCGATCAGGGCCGCGCCGACAACCAGCAGATAGGCCGTCGTGAAGCCGCTGGTCACGTCGACCAGATAGAACATGGCGAGCGTGCCGAGGAGCGGCCCCAGCACCACCCCGGCGCCGCCCATCAGCACCCAGAGCAGCGGATAGATCGAATATTCGATGTTCGCGAAACTGGCCCCGACATAGCCGAACAGCAGCCCGTAGGCCGCGCCGGCGGCCCCGGCCATCGCTCCGGATATCGTAAGCGCGAGCAGCTTCATGCGATAGACGTCGTAGCCCAGCATGCGCGCGCGGTCCTCGTTCTCCCGCACGGCGACGAAGATCCGCCCGAGGCCCGATCGCGCGACGGCGAAGGAGGCGATCAGGCAGATCGCAAACAGCCCGAAGGCGACCGTGTAGCGCACCGTAGGCTCGATCAGCTCCAGGCCGAACAGCGTGCGCATGGCGTCCGGATAGACGAAGCCTTCGTCGCCGCGGGTGAACTCGCCGAAATAGTAGATCGTGAGGTAGGCGGCCTGGGCGAACATCAGCGTCACGATCATGAAGCTGACCCCGGCCGTGCGCAGCGCCACTGCGCCGGCCAGCACGGTCAGCGCGACCGCCGCCGCGAGCCCGATGACGAAGGCCCCGGGGCCGGAGACGGCGGCGAACTGGGCGGCCAGACCGGCCCCGTACAGGCCGGCCCCGAAGAACATGGCGTGGCCCAGGCTCAACAGCCCCGTGTAGCCGAAGGCGATGTTGTAGCCCATCGCGAAGCAGGCCAGCACCATGATCCGCGCGATGTTGATGTGGTGATAGTCGCTGAGCGCGAACTGCAGCGCGAAGAGGACGATCAGCACGCCGAGATGCAGCGCCGTCCCGCCGTCGGGGCGAAAGATCTCCCGCATCACGCCGGGCGCTCCCCAAACAGGCCCTGCGGGCGCCAGACCAGGACGAAGGCGACGACCAGCGTCGCGATGATCTTGGCGAGCGTCGGGGAGAAGAACACGGAGATGACGCCGTCGCTCATCCCGATGATGACCGCGGCCAGCACCGTGCCGCGCAGGCTGCCGAGCCCGCCGATGATCACGACGATGAAGGACAGCAGCAGCGGATCGTGCCCCATCAGGTAATGCGCCTGCTGCACCGGCACGACGAGGACCGCTCCCAGCGCCGCCAGCATCGCCCCGAAGGCGAAGACGCCGCCATAGACCTTGTCGACAGGGATGGCGAAGGCGCGCGCGGTCTCGCGGTCGAATTGCGTCGCGCGCATCATCAGGCCGATGCGGGTGCGCGTCAGCCCCCACCAGACGCCCAGCAACAGCAGACAAGCGGCCGCGATCACGAACAGCTTGTAGGCGGAATAGCCGAACCAAGGCAGTTGGATGCGGAAATCGAAGGGCGGCTGCACAGGGCGCGCGTCGGGTCCGTAGGTCATCAGCACCGCCTGCTGAATGACGTAGAGCATCCCGATGGTGGCGACGATGGTGGCCTCGGGATCGTAGTTGAGGCGGGTCAGCACCGTGCGCTCGGCGACCGCGGCCAGCGCGCCGACGATCAAGGGGCTGACGATCAGCGCCGCCAGGAAGCCGATCGCCGGGTGGATCCCGATCAGGCTCGCGACCCACCAGGCGATCACCGCGCCCAGCATGAAGAACTCGCCGTGAGCCACGTTCACGATGCGCATCACGCCGAAGACCAACGACAGGCCGAGCGCGGTCACCGCCAACACCGCCGCGCCGACGGCCCCTTCGAGCGAGGCGAGCAGGAAATAGGGGCCGAAATCCATGAGGGCGTCAGGTCCTGGGCGGCAAGGCGAGGGGCCGGCGCGAGGCGGGCTGAGACGGCCGGGTCTCCCCCGGCCATGACGAGCTCTTGATTCGAAACAAGCCCGTCATCCCCGGGCTCGACCCGGGGATCTCGCGGAATGGAGGGCGCCGCTTTAGAGCGGCCGCTCGGTGTAGTCCACCTCGTCCTCGTAGAGCCCGGCCTCCATGCTGGTGGTGTGGACCTTGACGAGGTCCGCGCCCTGCACCTGGCTGATATACTGGTGGCCGAAGACCTGATGGGTCTTGCCGTTGAAGATCTTGGCGCCCTGCGGGTGGGCCTGGCTTTCCGGGAATTCGGTCATCGCCTCGACCGCCTCGATCAGGGCGGGACGATCCTGCGGGCCGCGATAGCCCGAGGTCTCCATCCCGGCCTTGATGATGTTCAGGGTCTCCCAACAGCCGAACATGTGGGCGTAGGTGGAGACGTCCTTGGAATCCTCCACGCTCGCGCCGCGCGCGTCGACGCCCACCGCCTCGCGGTAGAACTTGTCGTAGGGCGTTTGGTCGGCCTGGGCGTGACGCGGCATGCCCTCCCAGAAATAGGTGCCGTCGAGGAACTCCAGCCCCGGGCTGTCGATGGCGACCGCCTCCAGGCTGTCGATGAAGCCGAAGATCTGCGGGCGGTTCGAGCCGTAGAACTCCCCCATCTCCTTGACGAAGGTGAGGACGCCCGGACCGACCATGACGTGGTAGAGCACCTCGGTCTCGCGCGGGATCTTGGGGAAATACTTGAAGAAGCTGCTCTCCGTCGGCGGGATCGCGATCTTCTCGATCACCTCGCCGCCCTGCGCGGCGATCGCCTCCGAGAAGAAGTCGCGGTGGTTATGGCCGAAGGCGAAGTCGGGGAAGATCATCGTGACCTTCTTGCCGAGATTCTCCGAAACCCACGGGGCCATCGCGATCACCTGGCTCTTAACGTCGGTGATGCCCGGCTGCAGCGTGTAGCGGTTCAGCATGCCGGACGCCACGTGATGGCCTTCGCTGACGACGAAATAGGGGATCTTCAATTCGCCCGCGCGCGGGGCGGAGCCGATGACCACATGGCTGAACAACGTGCCGTAGGCGACGTCGCATTCATGCTGGGTCGCGAACTTCTCCACCACCTCGGAACCGCGCTTGGGATCGGTCCCGTCGTCCTCGGCGACGATCTCGACCGGGCGGCCGTTGATCCCGCCGGCGTCGTTGATCAGCTTGACCGCCGCGCTCGTGGTGCGGTCGTACCAGCGGCCGTAGGCGGCGCCGATGCCGGTGCGGTGGACCTGGAAGCCGATCTTGATCGGGGCGGAGCTCTGCGCCTGGGAATAGCGCACGAAGCCGGGCGAGGCGGCCAACGCGGCGCCCGCGCCCAGGCCGGCCAGCACCGAGCGGCGCGACGGCGCGGCGCCTGCGGCCCGGCCGCGGGACGGAGTCTTGTTCTCAGCCATCTGCTTGAAGCCTCCTGCTTTCCTGTTCGTCGAAGCCGCGGTTTTTATAGGCTCCGTCGCCTGTCCGGCGGGGAGGGCGGCCCTCGTTGCATTGCGAGAAAAAATGTTCGTACACGAACGATTCAAAATCCAGAAGATTCTGTGCTCACGCTCCCGTCGGCGTCGAGAGCAGCCAGAGCCCGAAGACCGTGTAGCCCACCATCAAGCCGGCCAGCGGGATCTGCGACAGGGCCGCGCGCCGCGCCGATCCGTAGTGCGCCAACGCCAGAAAGTGCGCGAGACCCACCGCCCAGACATGGCCTATCACGATGGCGCCGGCCTGCAGGTTCCAGATCGCCTCGACCGACTCGCGGTTCATCAGGAACGAGGTGACGACATGCATCTCCGCGACCCCCAACCAGTCGGCGCCGGTCGCGAACGGGTCGGTGATCGCGACCAGCCCGTACTGCGCGTTGACCAGCAGCGCCGTCAGATAGTGCGAGAAGTGGTAGGCGAGCGAGATCGGCAGCAGCGAGAGCGCCAAGGCGCCGCCCCTGCCCGCGTCAGTGCGGATCAGCCCGCGCCCGTCGCCGCCGGCCAGCCGGTCGCCGATCCAAACGGCCAGGAAATAGGCGCCGCTCAACGCCGCCGCCGCGCCCAGCAGGCCGAGCGTGTTGTCGATCATGACGGCCGACCGCCCGGGAAAGTCCAACGGATTGATCCCGATCAGGTCGAGCCACCAGAAGGTCTTATTCAGCCCGTCGAACGAGACGGTCGACAGCGCGGTCAGCACGAACAGCGCGGCCGTCGGGCTGGGCGCCGGGGCGGCGAAGATTTTCGCCCCCGGCCACGTCAGGCCGACCCCGCCGCCGGCCGTCCGACGAACCGGCGCCAGCAGCGCGATGAAGCCGAAGAAGACCGACAGGAATTCGCCGCGCCGCGCCCACTCCCGCTCGCCGACCAGCAGCATGGTCGCGAAGGTGAAAAGCCAATAGAGGCCCGCGGCGACCGCCAGGCGCTCCGGATCGTCGGGCGCGACGTCGACCAGTTCGAACCAGGCGAAGGCCAGCAGCGTCACGATCGCAGGCCAGCGGCCGAGCCAGGGCGGCAGCCTGAGCGGCGCCGGCCCGATCAGCCGTCGGACGAGGCGCACCGGCCCGCTCCACGGGTTGATCCAGGCCCAAAGGTCGCCCAAAAGCGCATGCGCCAGCGTCAACGCGACCCACAAGCCCGTCCAGACTGCGATCGGCAGCGGGTTCAGCAGCGGATCGCGGGTGCCCGCGAGCCCCGCCGCCAGCAATAACAGCAACAACGCGAAGGAAAGCCAGCTGAGCGGCGCCGCGCTCTCCCCCGGCGCGCGCGCAGCCTCCGGCGGCTTCGGCGCGCGCGCCGGCGCGAGCAGCAGCATGAGGAAACTGGCCGCCACCGCCAGCGCCCCGCCGACGAGGTAATAGTCGGTCGGCAGCAGCATCACCATGCCGCGCTCCGCCACATGCGCGGCCGCAGGGGCGGGCGCGAAGGCTGCAAGGGCGGCGAGGAGCGTGATCAGACGGCGCATGGACGAGACGCTAGCCCAAGGCGCGACGGCCCCCAAGAGCGATCTTCATAGCCGTCCCCAACTCCGAGGGTGGCGTCGACTCCCGCCGTCGCGCCCCAACTTCCCCCCGGGCGTCGGCCCGGACTGGATCCGGGCCAACCGGTGTTCGCGCGCTCCCCAGGCTCCGGTTGTCCCGGCTCTTGCGGCCGCGACGACGGATGTTGGACGGCTTATCATCAGCTAGGTCTGGGAAGCGCAGCGGACGCGCCGTCACGCCGGTTCCCAATCCGGCCTGCAGCGCTTACGCTTCGCCCAACGGCCATCGTTCGAAAGAGGAAGCCTTGATGAACGACGAGAGCACAGCCCTGATCGTGATCGACGTGCAGAACGACTTCTGCCCCGGCGGCGCGCTGGAAGTGGGCGAGGGGGACCGGATCGTCCCCGTCTGCAATCGCCTGATGGCGCGCTATCCGCTTTGCGTCCTGACCCAGGATTGGCACCCGCGCGAGCATTTCTCCTTCGCCGCCAATCACGACGGCGCGGAGCCCTTCGGGACGATCGAGGCGCCCTACGGGACGCAGGTGCTCTGGCCCGTCCACTGCGTCCAGGGAACGGAGGGCGCCGCCTTCCATAAGGATCTGGAGACGACCCGCGCCCACATGATCGTGCGCAAGGGCTTCCGCCCGCACATCGACAGCTATTCCGCCTTCTTCGAGAACGATCAGAAGACGCCCACCGGCCTCGACGGCTATCTCAAGGATTTGGGGGTCAAGCGGCTGGTGATGCTCGGTCTCGCCACCGATTTCTGCGTCCATGACAGCGCGGTCGACGCGGTGAAGCTCGGCTACCCGGTGACGTTGGTCGAAGACGGCTGCCGCGGCATCGACCTCGACGGCTCGCTCGCGGCGGCGGTCGCCGACATGAAGGAGAAGGGCGTCGCCTTCGCGACCAGCGACGCGCTCTGAGCCGCCGGACCCGCGCTCAGCGCACCTGCACGATCGCCTCGACCTCCACCGCGACGCCGAGGGGGAGCGAGCCCGCGCCGACCGCGAAGCGACTGTGCCGGCCCTTTTCCTCGAAGATCTCGCCCATCAGGTCGGAGGCCCCGTTGATCACCTTCGGGTGCTCCTTGTAATCGGTCGGGCAATTGACGAAGCCGCCCAGCTTCACGATCCGCACGACGCGATCCAGATCGCCGTCGAGCGCGCGCTTGACCTGCGCCACGATGTTGAGCGCGCAGGTCCGGGCGGCCTGCTGGCCCTCCTCGAGCGAGAAGTCCTCGCCCACCTTGCCGACGAATTTCAGGTCGCCGTTCCAGAAGGGCACCTGGCCGGAGACGTAGAGCAGGTCGCCGACGGGGACGACTTGGGTGTAGGCGCCGGCGGCGGCCGGCGGCTCCGGCAAGGTGATGCCGAGTTTCTCAAGGCGGGCGTCGATCTCTCCGGCCATGGGGCGCTCCTTTCAGCTGTCCGTGCGGGGCGCGACTATAGGACCGGCTCTGCGGCTTTGCCAACCGGGCGCGGCGTTGCTATTTCAAAAGGCGGAGCAGGACGGTGAGGACAGCCATGCGCGCGGCCGAGACGAGCGGATTGGAAGGGGTCTACCGGCTGACCGCCCCGGCGGACGGGACGGCGCAGGCCCCGGTCGTGCTGGATTCGCCGCATTCCGGCGCGGTCTATCCCGACGGCTTCAAGCCGCGCGTGCCGCGGCGCGAGCTGCGCCGGGTGGAAGACGCCTTCGTCGACGAGTTGTTCGCCGACGGCCCGGCGCACGGCGCGGCGCTGCTGGCCGCGCTGTTCCCGCGCAGCTTCATCGACCCGAACCGCGCCGTCGACGATCTGGACCCCGGGCTGATCGACGGGCCGTGGCCCGGGCGGCTCAACCCGACGGAGAAATCGCGCCTCGGCCACGGTCTGGTCTGGCGCAGCTGCCCCAGCGAGCGCCCGCTCTATCACGGCCCGCTGCCGACGGCCGAGGTCGCCTGGCGGATCGAGACCTTCTGGCGGCCCTACCATGCGGCGCTGGAGGATCTGCTGACGGCGGCGCACACGCGCTTCGGGGCGGTCTGGCATCTCAACTGCCATTCCATGCCGGCCAGCAGCAGCCCGGCGGTGCCGGGCCGCGCCGGCCAGCGCGCCGACTTCGTCCTGGGCGACCGCGACGGCACCAGCTGCGCGCCCGCCTTCACGCAGTTCGTGCGTGACCGCCTCCAGGCGATGGGCTACACCGTGCGCATCAACGACCCCTATCGCGGGGCGGAGCTGGTGCGCGCCTACGGTCGACCTTCTCAGGACCGGCACAGCTTGCAGATCGAGATCAACCGCGGCCTCTACATGCACGAGGCCGCGTTGGAGAAGACCGACGGCTTCGCGCGGCTCACGCGTGATCTCGGCCGTCTGGTCGCCGACATTTGCGATCACGCGCACGCCCAGACCGCCCGCTTCGCCGCCGAGTGACGGACTCAGGCGACTGACATCGATTTAGGAGCGAGACGGCATGAAGGTCTACGGCCTGAAGAATTGCGACAGCTGCAAGACGGCGGTCAAGGCGCTGAACGCCGCCGGCGTCGACTACGAATTCGTCGATTTCAAGAAGACCCATCTCGACATGGAGACCACGCAGAATTGGGCCGACTGGGTCGGCGCCGACAAGCTGGTGAACCGTGGCGGCACGACCTGGCGCAAGCTCGACGAAGGCTCGCAGGCGCTGGCCGGCGCGGACGAGGGCGCGGCGATGCTGGTGAAGGACAACCCATCGCTCGCCAAGCGCCCGGTGATCGAGCATGACGACGGCGAGGTCACCGTCGGCTTCGATCAGGAAGTGAAGGGCAAGCTCGGCCTCACCATAGAGTGAGGCGCGCAGAGGCTTCGGGGGGAGCTCAGACGACATGGCGTTGCAGACGGGCCGCATCCCGCTCCTCGGCTACAGCGACCGGCTGTCGGTCCGGCCGGGCGAGACGATCCGCTTCAAGGTCTCCAGCCACGGCGAGGGGCCTTACGAGGCATGGCTCGTCCGGTCAATCTCGGCCGACCCCAATCCCGAGGGGCCGGGGATCGTCGAGCGGCCGGTGGAAGCCGCCTTCGCCGGCGCCTACCCCTCGCGCGTGCAGCCCTTCAATCCGGGAAGCTGGGTCGCCGTCTCGCACGGGCCGGCGATCGCGAAGGGGAGCGCGTACGCGCTTGAGGCCGTGATCTTCCCAACGCTGCCCGGCGACGGGCGAGAGCAGGCGATCCTGTGCGCCGGCGGGGCGACGCTGCTGATCGATGCGGCCGGCGGAATCGCCGCGCGGGCCGGCGGCGCGGAGGTGTCGGCCGAAACGCCGCTGAAGCCGAAGCGCTGGTACGCGGTGCGCCTACACGCCGATCCGGCGACCGGGCGTCTCGCGGTCGGCTGGCGCGCGCTGCCCTCGGGCCGCGCGGACGCCCCGCAGCCAGGCGAGAGCGAGGAGGCGGCGGTCGAAGCGCCGACGCCGGGCGCCCTGACGTTCGAGCCGCGTCTGCGCGTCGGCGTCGCCGCGCGCCTCGACCAGGCCGGCGAGCCGGCGGACCATTTCGACGGCAAGATCGAAGCGCCGACGATCCGCGACGTGCATGAGGCGATCGCGGCCCAATGGGACTTCTCGCAAGGGATTGAGACCTGGAGCGCGTCCGATGTCGGGCCGCAGGGCCTGCACGGCCGGATCAAGAACCATCCGGTGCGCGGCGTCACGGGATCGGCCTGGGACGGGAGGGCCTTCAGCTGGCGCGACGAGCCCGCCCACTACGCTGCGATCCATTTCCACAGCGACTCCGTCGCCGACTTCGGGTGGGAGGACGACTTTTCCTGGACCGTTCCGGAGGACCTGCCGTCCGGCGTCTATATCGCGCGCATTCGCTGCGGCGAGGCGGAAGACGCCATGCCCTTTTTCGTCGGCCCGCCCAAGGGCCGGCGCACGGCCGACGTCGCGATCCTGATTTCGACCTTCACTTACGCGATCTACGGCAACCACGCCCGGCCGGACTTCGCCGAGTTTTGGCGCGACCGCTTCCGCGCGTGGAACGCCTACCCCTACAATCCTGCGGATTATCCGGAATACGGCCAGTCGACCTATAACCGGTATCGCGACGGCGCCGGCATCTGTCACGCCAGCTGGCGCCGACCGTTGTTCACGCTGCGCCCCGGCTACGTCACCTTCGGCTACGGCGAGGGCTCGGGCCTGCGTCACTTCCCGGCCGACAGCCATCTGATCGCCTGGGCGGAGGCGAAAGGGCTGACGGTCGACCTCGTCACCGACGATCGGTTGGACGAGGAGGGGGCGGCGGCGCTCGAGGGCTACAAGGTCCTGCTGACCGGCAGCCATCCAGAATATCACACGCCCGCCATGCTGGACGCGCTGGAAGCCTATCGCGATCGCGGCGGGCTGCTCTGTTATCTCGGCGGCAACGGCTTCTACTGGAAGATCGTGCGCCACACGGAAGAACCCCATCTGCTGGAAGTGCGCCGCGCCGAAGGCGGCATCCGCGCTTGGCCCGCCCAGCCGGGCGAGGCGCACCACGCCTTCGACGGCTCCTATGGCGGGCTGTGGCGCCGGCTCGGCCGCCCGCCGCAGCGCCTCACCGGGATCGGCTTCAGCGCGCAAGGCCAGTTCGAGGCCTCCAGCTATCGGGTCGAGGCGGTCGACGCGCACGCGCCCGGCGCGTGGATTCTGGGCGACTTGAAGGAAGGCGACCGGCTGGGCGATTTCGGCCTGTCCGGCGGCGGCGCGGCCGGGTTCGAGCTCGACCGCGTCGATCATGATCTGGGCAGCCCCGAGGGCATCACGATCCTCGCCCGCTCCGACAGCGCGGCTGAGAGCTTCGTCGTCGTGCCGGAGGAGATGCTGACCCACATCACCACGGTGACCGGGGACCCGCCGAACAGCCTGCTGCGCGCCGACATGACCTATTTTGAGACGCCCGCCGGCGGGGCGGTCTTTTCCGTCGGCTCGATCACCTTCTGCGGCTCGCTGCCGCACGCGGGCTTCGAGAACCCGGTCAGCGACTTGCTGGAACGGGTGGTGCGGCGGTTTCTCTGAGGTGTCGGTGAATGTCTCCCGCTCCCTCATGGGAATGGATCGGGGAGAGGGTGGGCGCCGTCGGGCGCTTGAAGGATCCCGGCGCGGGGCGCCGGGTCGATTTCCTGAACGGAAATCGCGCCCCCCTTCCAACCTCCGGCCATGAAGGGGGAGGCTAAGTCTCCTGCATGAAGGCCGCGAACATTTCCGCCACCGGCTGTTTGTTGATGTCGCGGGTGATGAAGACGAGGCGGGAGCGTTTTCGCTCCCCCTCCGGCCAGCGCTCCAGCATCGCCGGCGGGTGGAAGACATGCTGCACGCCGTGCACGGCGACCGGTCCCTCGACCTCCGCCACATCCAGGATCCCCTTGATGCGCAGCAGGTTGGCCCCGTGGCCGGCGATCAGCGCCTCCATCCAATCCACGAAGGCGTCCCAGCGGATCGGCCGATCCCACTCCACGACGAAGCTGCGGATGCGCGCGTCGTGGCGGTTGGGGTCGTGGTGATGACGGCCGTGATCGTGAGCGTGAGCGTGATCCGTCTTGTAGGCCTCCTCCGCCAGCCATCTGGCGACGTCCGGACTCTTGCTTTCCGGATCGTACAGGCCCGCGTCGAACAGGGCCGACGGCTCCGCCGCGCCGTGCGCGACGGCCAGGATCGGCGCGGCCGGGTTGATCGCCTTCAGGCGCGTCTCCAGCGCCGTCGGGTCGACGATCATGTCGGTCTTGGTCAGGAGGATGCGGTCGGCGACGGCGGCCTGCTTCACCGCCTCCGGCTGGCGGTCCAAGGTCTCCGCCCCGGCGACGGCGTCGACCGTCGCGACCACGCCGTCCAGGCGATAGCGCGCCGAGATCACCGGATCGGTCATCAGCGTGTGCAGGATCGGCGCGGGATCGGCGAGGCCTGTCGTTTCGATCACCAGGCGCTCGAAGGCCGGGATCTCGCCCTTCCAGCGGCGGCGGATCAGCGTGCGCAACGTCTCGATCAGATCGCCGCGGATGGTGCAGCACAGGCAGCCGGAGTCCATGACGACCATGTCCTCGGTCGCGGTCTCGACGAGCCGGTTGTCGATCCCGACCTCGCCGAACTCATTGATGACCACGGCGGTCTCGCCCATCGCCGGATGGCGCAGCAGATGGTTCAGGACGGTCGTCTTGCCGCTGCCCAGAAAACCGGTCAGCACGCTGACGGGCAGACGCTCCAGGCCGGGGTCCGTTCGGGAATCGGCGGCGGCGGTCTCGCTCATGGGCTTCGGTTCCGTCTTTCGCGGGAGGCGGGATTTCGCTTGGCCGGTCGGGGGCGAGCTTTCTACACTCGCCCCGCCGCGAGGAGAAAACACCAACGAAAGGCCCGCCGCAATGAGCGAGGAGCGCGCAAGCGACCCCATCCGCTGGACCGCCTGCCAGGCGGTCGACGCCCTGAAGGCGCGCGAGGTGAGCCCGAAGGAGCTGATCGCCGCCGCCTTCGATCGGATCGAGGCCGTCGACGGCGCCGTCAACGCCCTGCCGACGCGCTGCCGCGCGCGGGCGGAGGCGCAGGCGGACGGCGCGCGCGCCCACTGGCCGCTCTACGGCCTGCCGGTCGCGGTCAAGGATCTGAACGAAGTGTCCGGCGTGCGCTGCACCTTCGGCAGCCTGATCTACAAGGATTTTGTTCCCGAGGCCTCCGACATCACGGTCGAGGTGCTGGAGGCGCGCGGCGGCGTCCCGATCGCCAAATCCAACACGCCTGAGTTCGGGGCCGGCGCCAACACTTTCAACGAGGTGCTGGGCACGACGCGCAATCCGTGGAACACGGATCTGACCTGCGGCGGCAGTTCCGGCGGCTCGGCCGTCGCTCTGGCGACGGGGCAGGTGTGGCTCGCCACCGGCTCGGACCTCGGCGGCAGTCTGCGCACGCCGGCGAGCTTCTGTCAGGTGGTGGGCTTGCGCCCCTCGCCGGGCGTCGTGCCGCGCTCGTCAGCCAGTCTTCCCTTCGGGACTTTGGCGGTCGAGGGGCCGATGGGCCGCACGGTGGAGGACGTCGCCCTGATGCTGGACGCCATGGCGGGCGAGCACCCCCGCGACCCGATCTCACGGCCGCCGGCGGCCTCCAGTTTCCGCCAGGCGGCGCATAACGGCCGGGCGCCGCATCGCGTCGGCTATTCGCCGGATCTCGGAATTCTGCCGGTCGACCGCCGGGTGCGCGAGACGACGGCGGCGGCGGCGACGCTGTTCCAGGATTTGGGCGCCGTCGTGGAGGAGGCGTGCCCCGATTTCGCCGGCGCGCCGGAGATCTTCCAGACCCTGCGCGCGGCCGGCTACGTCGCGAACCACCGCACGCATCTGGCGGAGCATCGCGACCTGCTGAAGCCCGACGTCGTCTGGAACATCGAAAAAGGCATGGCGCTGACCGCGGACGAGATCGCGGCCGCCGAGATCGCGCGCGCGGCGCTGCTGGCGCGCTGCTGCGACTTCTTCGAGGCGTACGATCTGTTGGTCTGCCCGGCGGCGATCGTCCCGCCCTTCCCGGTCGAACAGCGCTATGTCGAGGAGGCGGCGGGCCATCGCTTCGACAATTACGTCGATTGGCTGGCGATCTGTTCGGCGATCACGCTGACCGGGCTGCCCTCGATCTGCGTGCCCTGCGGGCTGACGGAGGACGGCCTGCCCGTCGGCCTGCAGCTGGTCGGCCCGCCGCACGGGGAGGCGCAGCTCCTCGGCATGGCGAAGCGCTTCGAGGAGGCGACGGGCTTGGCCGACCGCACGCCGATCGATCCGATCGCACGGTGACGCGCCGCGCTCAGCGCCGCCGTTGCACCGAACCGCCCCGACCGGTACATTGCACCGCACAATGATAGGTCGATGGACGGATGAAGGAGCCGCCCTGTTATGGACAATGTACGTCTGCATGAGGAGCTGAACGGCTACTTCATCGAAGAGTTGTCGGTCGGCATGTCCGCCGTCTTCGCCAAGACGATCACGGAATCGGACATCGTGATGTTCTCGGGCGTGACCGGCGACATGAACCCGGTCCACGTCAACGAGGACTTCGCGAAGGATACGATCTTCAAGGGCCGCATCGCCCACGGCATGCTGACGGCCAGCCTGATCTCGACGGTGCTGGGCATGAAGCTGCCCGGCCCGGGCTGCATCTATCTGAGCCAGGATCTGAAGTTCTTGGCGCCCGTGCGGCCCGGCGACACGGTCGCCGCGCGCGCCGTCATCACCGACATCATCCCCGAGAAGAAGCGCATCGTCTGCAAGACCACCGCCAGCGTCGGCGACAAGCTGGTCTGCGACGGGACCGCTAAGATGATGGTCCGCTCGCGCGTCGAGGAGGAGAGCGCGAAGGGGTGAGGGAGAAGGACGGGCCCGCGGGCGCGAAAGCGCCCGGATGAGGGTGAGAGGATGGCTGCCGCCACGCGCCGAGGGGCTGGGCGCACCGGGGGACCTCCGTTATTGTCCCTCTCGAACAGAGTGAAGATGTCGCCCGGTCCGGACCATTCATGCAGATCATCCATCAACTGGCGGACTATCCCGCCGAGGCGCGCGGCGCGGCGCTCGCCCTGGGGAACTTCGACGGCGTGCATCGCGGCCATCAGGCCGTAATCGGCCGCGCCGCGCGCCTCGCCGAGGAGACGGGCGCGCCCGTCGGGGTTCTGACCTTCGAGCCCCATCCTGTCACCTTCTTCAAGCCGGACGTCCCGCCTTTCCGGCTGACGCCGTTCCGCATCAAGGCGCACCAGCTGCAGGCGCTCGGTCTCGACCTTCTGGTTCGCCTCACCTTCGATCGCGCGCTCGCGGAGCTTACGGCGCAGGATTTCATCGACCGGGTCCTGGTCGAGGGGGTCGGCGTCAGCGAGTTGGTCGTCGGCTACGACTTCTGTTTCGGCAAGGGCCGCACCGGCACGGTGGAGACGCTGAAAGCCGACGGGCGTTTCCAGGTGACCGTCGTGGACCCTGCCGCCGGCGCCGGCGGCGAGGTCTACAGCTCGACCCGGATCCGCGATTATCTGAAGACCGGGCAGCCGGGCCAGGCGGCCGCGCTGCTCGGCCGGCCGTTCGAGATCGAGGGAACCGTCCAGACCGGCGCGCAGCTCGGCCGCACCATCGGCTTCCCGACGGCGAACATCGACCTCGGCGATTATCTGCGGCCCGCCTATGGCGTCTACGCCGTGCGCGCCGGCGTCAGTCTTGCAGCCGGGGCGGAGCCGGAATGGCGCGACGGCGTCGCCAACTGGGGGCGGCGTCCGACCGTCAACGGGATCGGCGAGGTTTTCGAAGTCTATCTTTTCGACTTTGAGGGCGATCTCTACGGGGCCGACCTGCGCGTCGCGCTGATCGAGTTCATCCGGCCGGAAGAGAAGTTCGACGGGCTCGACGCGCTGAAGGCCCAGATCGCAGAGGATTGCCGCAGCGCGCGGCTGATCCTCGACACCCGCGCGGCCGGCGCTTGACCGGCCGCATTCAGTCCTTCGCCGCCAAAACGGCCAGGCCGCGCACCGGCTCGCCGTACTCGTAGCGCAGCACGTCGCTTTCCAGCCGTTCGAGCCGAAGGCCCGCCCGCGCCAGCGCCGCTTCGACGTAGGCCTTTGCGTGCTTGTACCGTCCGCTCGGATCGAGACGGTACTCGTCGTCGCTCTCGACTTCCTTTTCGACTGTGAAGACCAGAGATCCGCCGGATTTGAGGGCGTGGGCGAAGGCGACGAAGGCGCCGTCGAGCGCGCCGAAATAGCACAGCACGTCGGCGGCCGCGATCAGGTCATAGGCGCCGTCGCGCTCCTCGTCCAGGAACGAGATCAGCTCGGCGCGCGCCAGCATGTCGTAAAAGCCCTTCTCTTCCGCCTTGGCGATCATCTTCTGCGAGAGGTCGACCCCGTCGAGCCGCGCGGCGTAGGGACGCAGATGTTTGCCGGCCAGCCCGGTGCCGCAGCCGGCGTCCAGCACGCTCAGACTCTGATCGGGCTTAGGCAGTCGCTCGGCGATCAGGCGGGCCAGGATCTCCGGCGCTTGGTAGGACAGCTCGGCGATCTTCTCGTCGAAATTGGGGGCGTAGTCGTCGAAGACGTCAGCGACGTAGTCGGCGTTGGCTATTTCGGGCTTCACCCGACCGGAGACGGCTGCGCCGATGTGGCGCGCGTCCGGATTGTCGGGAAAGCGCTTCAGCCAATCATCGGCGACACGCCGCGCGTCTTCGGCGTCGACCTTGTGGTGGTATTCGTAGAGCGCCTTGCCCAGATTGGAGTGGGAGACGAGGTCGCCGCCGTCGCGTCGGACCGCGCGGACCAGCGCGTCAACCGCCTCGCGCGCCCGGCCCAGCTCGTAATAGGCGAGGCCCAGATTGGTGTATTCCGCGAACGCATCGTCGCCGCGCAGGGTCCGCGCGCGGCCCAACATGTCGGCCGCGGTTTCGTAATCGTCCAACTGAACGGCGATTTCGCCGCGCCACTCCAACGCGTCGATATGGTCGGAATCGCGCGCCAGGACCGCGTCATAGGCCTTGGCCGACTGCTCGAGATCGCCCTGGCGGTAGCGCTCCTCCGCGTCGGCGAGAAGGGCGTCGATCCCGCGTCCTCTGGTCGCCGCTTTGGCCATGCTCGCCCGTCCTCCTGATCCTGTTTTGCGTTCGATGCGCCGCGCATTAATGCACGGGGCGCCTTGTCGGGTGCAAGGGGGCGCGCCATCCTCTTTCCCCATGAGCGAGAAAGATCCGAGCGACCCGACCCGCGCGCCGGCGCGTGAAGCCCGCGACAACATGGGCGGCGGCGACTGGTTGCGCCATGTCCCCGACGGCGACAACCGCGAGCGGCTTGTCTGCCCGGACTGCGGCTTCATCAACTATCAGAATCCGAAGATCGTGGTCGGCGCGGTGGCCTCCTTCGAGGACCGCCTGCTGTTGTGCCGCCGCGCGATCAATCCGCGCAAGGGCTACTGGACCATTCCCGCAGGCTATCTGGAAAACCACGAAAGCGTTGAGCACGGCGCCCGGCGCGAGGCGTCCGAAGAGGCGTGCGCCGATCTCGCGCTGGACGGGTTGCTCGCCGTCTACAACATCCCGCGGATCAGCCAGGTGCAGTTGATCTACCGGGCGCGGCTGGAGAATCCGCAAAGCGTCGCGGCCGGCGACGAGACGCTCGAGGTCATGCTGGTCGGCTGGGACGAGATACCGTGGGACGATCTTGCGTTCCCCTCGGTTCATTGGGCGCTGGAGCATTGGCGGCGCGTGGCCGATCAGGGGATCTTCCCTCCGTTCGGAAATCCGGAGGGCGCGACCGGCGATTACTGAGCGTCGCGTCCCGAGCCGTCGGCCTCCGCATCCTCGGTATGGCGGCTGATGAAGGGGATCTGCGCCATCACGAACAGGAAGGTGAGGCCCAGGATGCCGCCGACCTTGAAGGTCACCCACAGGTCGGTCGACTGGGTGCGCCACACCAGTTCGTTTAGCGCCGCCATCGCGATGAAGAAAACGCCGAAGCGCACGGTGAGCGTCCGCCAGGCGTGATCGGGCAGCACAAGGCCGCCGCCCATCACCTTCTTCAGCGGCAGCCGGCCGAAAGCCAGCGCGCCCAGCAGCACGGCTGCGAACAGCGCCTGCACGATGGTCGGCTTCATCTTGATGAAGATTTCGTCGTCGAGGAGGATCGTCAGCCCGCCGAAGACCGCCACGATCGCGGCGGTGACGATCGGCATCCAGGGCAGCTTGCGGGTCAGGACGACCGACAGCGCAACGGCGACCAGCGTCGCCGCCACCACCACCTTGGTCGCGGTCATCAGATCGTCGAGCAGATAGGCGACCAGAAACAGAACCAGCGGCCCGTATTCCGTCGCCGGCCCGATCCATTTCGGCGGCGCCTTTCGCGCGCTGTCCTCGTCCGTCATCGCCGCTCCTCTCGCTGGCTGCTCGCGACCCGCTTATAGACCAGCCGACCGCCCGGGCGAAACCGCCGATTGCCCGCATGGCGCGAAGCGGGTATTTTCCTGGGTATGAGCGATCCAAACGTCTTCCCCGCCGGGCCCCGCGGACCGGACTCCTGGCCGCCTGCGGTCGCTCGGCGCCCGGATCCCGGAACCGCGCCGCGCGCCGAGGCGCAGGCGGGCGGGGCGCGCGCCCCCGGTCGCGATCCGTTCGACGTGCAGGGGGCGATGACGCGGCTCAAGACGCTGCTCGCCTTCGACGGGCCGAACGGCCCGCGCGCCCAGGTCCCAAGCCGCGGCTTCTACCTGAACATTCTTACCTGACGGGATCGGCGCGCCCGGCCGATCGCGGAACGCATTCCGCGACAACCCTTCGTTAACCTTTACTCCGTTACCTTGCCGCTACGACGACGGGAGCACCGAGCCGGCGACGTCACGCCGCGGCCCCTTCGTCCGTGCAGGAGGGACAGGTTCCTATGGCGCGCTTGGATTTCTCGCGAATGTCGGTGCTGCTGGTCGAGGACAGCGCCTTTATGCGCAGCATCTTCACCACCACGCTGCGGGCCTTGGGCGTGGAGCGGATCACGGTCGCCGAGGACGGCGAGCAGGCGATCCGCATCCTCAAACCGGTGCAGAAGACCAAGGCCGGGCAGCTGGTCGGCCATACCGGCATCGATCTGGTGATCTGCGATTATTTTATGCCGACGCTGGACGGCGGAATGGTGCTGCGCTGGCTGCGGCGCAGCGAGCATTCGCCGGACCGTTTCCTGCCCTTCCTGATGGTCTCCGCCGCGGCGGACATCGACGTCATCACCGAGGCGCGGGACAACGGCATCGACGAGTTTCTGGCCAAGCCGTTCTCGGCCGTGATGCTGGCCAGCCGCCTGACCGCGATGGTCGAGAATCCGCGCCAATACGTCTTCGCGCCGAACTATTTCGGCCCCGATCGGCGGCGGCGCGCCAAAGAGGTGAAGACCGAGCGTCGCGGCACCACCGAGGCGGAGATCGAGGTGGTGCACTCCACCAAAGAGGCCTCCGCCCTCAAGAACTCCGACAAGAAGGTCTGGTACTTCCGCCTGCCGCGCAATTTGCGCAATAAGTTGGCGACCGGCGAGACAGGGCCGGAGACGGCGGCCTTCGATCCCGCCGTGCTGGAGGCCGCGGAGGCGAAGATCCAGGAAATGGAAGGCGACTACGCCGACTGGGTCGCCAAGACGCTCGAGGAGTTGACCCAGGCGCACAATCGCTGTCTGGAGGACATGGACAACGCCGCCGTTCCGCTCTCCGAAGTGCACCGCATCGCGCACGAACTGCGCGGCCAGGGCGGCATTTTCGGTTACCCGCTGATGACGCAGTTCGGCAAGTCGCTGTACGAGCAGACCCATGACGAGGTCGAGGTCACGCCCGCCCTGATCGAGCTTGTGAAGGCGCATATCGACCTCCTGCGCGTCGTCACCAAACAGAAGATCAAGGGCGACGGCGGCGAGACCGGCAAGCAGCTGATGACCAGCCTGTCGCAGGCGAAGAAGAAGTTCGCAGGCCAGAAGCAGGGCGGCCGCGCGCCGGCGAAGGCGTCCTGACGTGAAGCGGGCGGCGCACGCGCGTCCGCGGCGTCGCTCTGCGCCGGCGCGCCTCTACGACCGCTCGGCGGGGCAACCGGGTCTGCGTCTGCCGGCCATATAGTCTTCGGCCAGGGTTCGCAGGCGCGCGCGGCCGAAGCTGTCATAGTGGCCCGCGTGAACGGCGTCCGCCGGCCAGCGGCTAAGGCGCGCCATGCTGTCGTGAAACTCGGCGCGATCCGAGTGGTGCAGATCGTCGAGCAATTCCCCGTCATAAACGCAATCCCCGGTGAAGAGCAGCCCGCTCTCGGCCTCCCAAAGGCCGATCGACCCCGGCGAATGCCCCGGCAGATGCAGCACCTCCAGACGCCGGTCGCCCAAATCGACGACGTCGCCCTCGTCCACGGTGCGCGTCAACGGGGCGGGGGCGATCTGGTAGCGCGCGCAGGTGAACCCTTCGTAGGGCAGCGACGAGAAATGATGCGCGGCGATGAAATCCTTCGCCAAGGTGTTCGCCTGGTTCGGCGCCGCGAAAACCTCCGCCTCGGCGGCGTGGCCCACATGTTCGTCGAATTCGCCGGCGCCGCCCATATGGTCGAAGTGAGAATGGCTGCTGACGCACACGACAGGCTTCTCGCACAGCACGGCGAGTTCGGCTTTCATCGGGCGAAGACCCATGCCGGAATCGAACAGCAGATTGCGATCCCGCCCCTCGACCAGCCAGATGTTGCAGTGGACGTCGGGGCTGACATGATGCTCCCAGATCAGGCGCACGCCGCTCGCCAGGCGCTCCATGCGGTACCAACGCGCGCCCGTCGCCGGGTCTATGATCGGGATCGTCGCCATCCTCGCCCCCTGGCCTGTTCGAAGCCCGCGTCTTCCGTGGCGACGGCCCGTCTAGTCCGCCACGCCCATCAGGCTGTTCGCGAAATCCTCCGCCTTGAAGGGGCGCAGGTCTTCCGCCGTCTCGCCGACGCCGATCGCGTGGACCGGCAGGCCGATCTTCTCCGCGAGCGCCACCAGCACCCCCGCCTTCGCCGTGCCGTCCAGCTTGGTCACCACCAACCCGCTGACCGAGACCAGCTCCCGGAAGGTCTGCACCTGCTGCAGCGCGTTCTGGCCGACGGTGGCGTCGAGCACCATCACCACGTCGTGCGGCGTCGCCTCGTCCAGCTTTCGCAGCACGCGCAGAATCTTGGAGAGCTCCTCCATCAAGTCTTTCTTGTTGTGCAGGCGCCCGGCCGTGTCGATCAGCAACACGTCGACGCCTTCCTCCTGCGCCTGCTTGTAAGCGTCGAAGGCCAGACCGGCGGCGTCCGCCCCGGTCGCGCGGGCGATCACCTTGGCCCCGGTGCGCTCGCCCCATATCTGCAGTTGCTCGATGGCGGCAGCGCGGAAGGTGTCGCCGGCGCACAGCATCACCGACTTGCCCTGCTCGCGCAGCTGGTGGGCCAGCTTGCCGATCGTCGTCGTCTTCCCCGACCCGTTCACCCCGACCACCAGCACGACATGCGGCTTTTTGGCCGGATCGGCGCCGGCTTGCAGCGGCGCCGCAACCGGCGCCAGGATTTCGGCGACCGAACCGGCGAGCGCGCGGCGCACCTCCTGCGCGTCGACTTCCTTGTCGAAGCGGGTCCGGGCGAGTTCGGCCGTCAGCTTGGCGGCGGTGGCGGGGCCGAGGTCGCTGGCGATCAGCACCTCTTCCAACTCCTCCAGCGCGTCGTCGTCGAGCCGCCGCTTGCCGGTGAAGACCCCCTGCACCCCGTCCGTCAGCTTGGACGAGGTCTTCGCCAATCCCTGTTTCAGCCGCTGAAACCAGCCGAGCGCCATGAAGTCCTCTCCCGTCAATCGTCTGCGCTTTGCTTAGCGGGGATGGGCGCGGATGGAAAGGCGGGAGGCCGGCGCCGCGCCTCATCCTCGAAAAGGTGAGGGCGTTAAAGGGCCGTCCCCGCCAACCGCTCCCCCTCGCGCCGCACGATCCGGGCGCGCAGCAGGGTCCCGTCCGGGATCGACGGATCGAGCTGGACGGGGGCGAAGCCTTCCGTGCGGCCGAGGCCGTTTTGCTCGACCAGCACCTCGGCCTCCGTCCCGACCAGACTGTCGAGATAGGCGTCCGCCCGCGCGGCGCCCAGCGCGCGCAGGCGCGCCGCGCGCTCCTTGCGCACAGGCTTCGGGATCTTGTTCGGGATGCGCGCCGCCGGGGTCCCCGGGCGCTCCGAATAGGGGAAGACGTGCAGCCAGGTCAGGTCCGCCTCCTCGACGATGCGGGCCGTGTTCTCGAACATCTCGTCCGTCTCGGTCGGGAAGCCGGCGATCAGGTCGGCGCCGAAGACCGCCTCGGGCCGCAGGCTTCGGATGCGCGCGATCAGGTCGAGGGCGTCCTGGCGGCCGTGGCGGCGCTTCATGCGCTTCAGGATCATGTCGTCGCCGGCCTGCAGCGACAGATGGAAATGCGGCATCAGGCGCGGCTCGTCCGCGATGGCGCGGAACAGCGGCTCGTCCATCTCGATGCAGTCGATCGAAGAGATGCGCAGCCGCGGCAAATCGGGGACCAGCTTCAAAATGCGGCGCACCAGATCGCCCAGCGGCGGACGGCCCGGCAGGTCGCCGCCCCAGCTGGTGATGTCGACGCCGGTCAGCACGACTTCCCGATAGCCGTTGGCGACCAGCGCGCGGACCTGATCCACCACCGCGCCGGCCGGGACCGAGCGGCTGTTCCCGCGGCCGTAAGGGATGATGCAGAAGGTGCAGCGGTGGTCGCAGCCGTTCTGCACCTGGACGAAAGCGCGCGCGCGCCCCTCGAAGCCGCCGATCAGGTGTCCTGCCGTCTCTTCTACGGCCATGATGTCGGCGACGCGCACCGGCTCCGCGCCGACGGTCGGGTCGGCGAAGGCGCCGGGCTCCAGCTTCTCGCGGTTGCCCAGGACCTGGGCGACTTCCGGCATCGCGGCGTATTTGGCCGGGTCGATCTGGGCGGCGCAGCCGGTGACCACGATCTCCGCCTTCGGATTGTCGCGGCGCAGCCGTCGGATGGCCTGGCGGGCCTGGCGCTCGGCCTCGGCGGTCACGGCGCAGGTGTTGATCACGATGACGCCCTCGCGTCCCGCGCTTGCGAGGTTCTCGCGGATCACCTCGGACTCGTAGGCGTTGAGGCGGCAGCCGAAGGTGACGACCTGGGGCTCGGCCGCGCGCGGCGCTGCGCGGGTGCGGGTCGGGGCGTCGGTCATAACGGCGCCTCGCCGACGAAGCTGGTGGCGACCGGGCCGGTCATCAGCACGTGGCCGTCGCTTTCGCGCCAGACGACGTCGAGCCGTCCGCCGTCGAGCTCAAGCGCCACCGTCCGGCCGGTCAGCCCGCGCCGCGCCGCCGCCACGCCGGTTGCGCAGGCGCCCGATCCGCAGGCTTCGGTGATTCCGACGCCGCGCTCCCAGACGCGCAGACGAAGGCGGTTGGGGCCGATCTGGCTCGCGACCTCGACATTCGTGCGCTCGGGAAACAGCGGATGGCGTTCGACGGCGGGGCCGTGGGTCTCCAGGTCGATCGCCTCGGCGTCGTCGACGAAGAAGACGCAGTGCGGATTGCCCATGCCGACCGCGACCGGATCGGCGAGCGGCCCCGCCGCGACGCCCGCGAGGTGCAGCGTGTCGACCGCCTCGGCCAGAGGCACGTCGGCGGCGTCCAGCAGCGCTTCGCCCATGTCGACCGTGACCCGCCCGTCCGCGGCGGCTTCCGCCCGCAGCAGGCCGCGCCGCGTCTCGATCGTCACCCGGTCGCGCCCGCTCTCGTCCATCGCCAGCGCCGCGACGCAGCGCGTGCCGTTGCCGCAGGCCCCGGATTCGGAGCCGTCGGGGTTGTAGATGCGCATGAAAAGGTCGGCGTCGGCGTCCTGCGCCGGCTCAAGCACCAGCAACTGGTCGAAGCCCACGCCGCGCCGCCGGTCGCCGAGCGCGCGCACGCCGGCCTGCGTCAGCGCCAGATCGCGCCCGCGCGCGTCCAGCACGACGAAGTCGTTGCCCAGCCCGTGCATCTTGATGAAGGCGACCATGGCGCCGTTCTTCCCTTCGCGTCCACCCGCCGGAGTTCCCGGGTTATATGGGCGCAAGGGGGGATGACGCAAACCTCTGTGCGCGATCAGCCGTTCCGTCGCCAGCTTTCCTGCAGCGCCGGGCTCTCCGCGATCGACCGCACGAGCCGCAGGAAGGCGCGCCGCCGGCTGGCGGTGGCGATCGCCTGAAACTCCTTGGCGAGCGCTTCGCCTTCCAAATGCGGCGCCTCCAAGGCGTCCTCCCGTCCGTCCAGGCCGTCGAAGAAATAGTCGACCGCCACGCCCAGAACGCTCGCCAGGTGGAGCAGCTTGCTGGCGCTGACTCGGTTCTCGCCGTGTTCGTACTTGCGGATCTGCTTGAAGCTGAGATCGACGGCCGCGCCGAGCTGCGCCTGGGTCATGCCCAATTGCTTGCGCCGCGCCCGAATGCGCGCGCCGACGAACTTGTCGACGACGGTCGACTGCCGAACGCCGGACTGCGCGTATTTGTTCAAAGACTTCTCCTGCTGCTCGTTAAGCGCGAGTGTGCCGCGGGGTATGCAAAATAGCAACTCTTAAGGCTACGACCCCTGTTTAGTAACTTTTGGTAGCAAATATGCGACCGCCGCCGACCGCTGGGGCATGCGGCGGTTCCGCCTTGACGCGGCCGGACGCGGCGACTAAAAGCAGGCGCAAATCAGGCAACCGAAAAGCCTTCGGCCCTACGGGGCTCCGCCAGTCCGCGAGGTTCGCGCACTGGCGCGTTCGGCGTTTGGCGGTTCCACGGGCGCGCAGCCCGGCCTGAGACGACGCGATTTGGACGAGACGAGACGGCGGGATCCGCGCATGTTCGAAAGTCTGTCGGAACGGTTGGGGTCGGTCCTTGAAGGGCTGACCGCGCGCGGCGCGCTCAAGGAGAGCGACGTCGACGCCGCCATGCGCGATGTGCGCGTGGCCCTGCTGGAGGCCGACGTCGCGTTGCCCGTGGTCAAGGACTTCATCTCGAAGGTGAAGGCCGAAGCCGTCGGCGAAAAGGTCCTGAAATCCGTCACCCCCGGTCAGCAGGTCGTCAAGATCGTGCACGACCAGCTGGTCGAGATGCTGGGCGCGGACGAGGAAGACGCGAAGCTCCGTCTCTACGGCGAGCCCCCGCAGGCGCTGATGATGGTGGGCCTGCAGGGTTCCGGCAAGACCACCAGCAGCGCCAAGCTCGCACGTCGGCTCAAGGAAAAAGAGCGCAAGAAGGTCCTGATGGCCTCGCTCGACGTGGCGCGACCCGCCGCGCAGGAGCAGCTCAAGGTCTTGGGCGAACAGATCGACGTCGCCACCCTGCCGATCGTCAAAGGCCAGGGGCCGGTCGACATCGCCAAACGCGCGATGCAGGCGGGTCGCCTGTCGGGCTATGACGTGGTCATTCTCGACACCGCCGGACGCCTGCATGTCGATGAGGCGCTGATGGACGAGGTCGCGGCCGTCAAGGCCGCCGCCGGCCCCAGCGAGATCATGCTGGTCGCCGACGCGATGACCGGGCAGGACGCCGTCAACGTCGCCAAGAGCTTCACCGATCGGATCGGTCTGACGGGCATTCTGTTGACCCGGGTCGACGGCGACGCGCGCGGCGGCGCGGCGCTCAGCATGCGCCAGATCACCGGCTGCCCGATCAAGTTTCTTGGGACGGGGGAGAAGTCGGAGGCGCTGGAGCCCTTCCGCGCCGAAAGCCTCGCCAACCGGATCCTCGGCATGGGCGACATCGTCTCGCTGGTCGAGAAAGCCTCCGAGACGATCGAGCAGGAAGAGGCTGAGCGCCTCGCCCGCAAGATGCAGAAGGGCGAGTTCGACCTGGAGGACATGCGCAAGCAGCTCGAGCAGATGCGCAAGATGGGGGGCATGGAGGGGCTAATGGGCCTTCTGCCCGGCGTCGGCAAGATGAAGAAGCAGATGGCCGCCGCCAACATCGACGAGGGGATGCTGAAGCGCCAGGAGGCGATCATCCAATCGATGACGCCGAAGGAGCGGGCCAATCCCAAGCTGTTGCACGCCTCGCGCAAGAAGCGCATCGCGGCCGGCTCGGGCACCTCCGTTCAGGAGGTGAACAAAGTGCTCAAGCAGCACATGCAGATGGCCAAGATGATGAAGCAGGTCCAGAAGATGGGGAAGAAAGGCAAGATGCCGAACTTCCCCGGCATGCCGCCCGGGATGGGCGGCGGCGGCTTCGGCGGGGGCGGCATGGGCGGCGGCGGCATGCCGCCGGGCGGCCTGCCCCCCGGTTTCGGCGGCCCGCGCTGAGGCGCGCGGCCGATCAGGTTTTCACCCGTTTGACACGTTCACGACAAGCTGGAGCATGATATGAGCTTGAAGATCCGGATGGCCCGCGGCGGCGCGAAGAAGCGTCCGTTCTACCGCATCGTGGTGGCCGACAGCCGCATGCCGCGGGACGGCCGCTACATCGAGAAGATCGGCTTCCACAACCCGATGGTCGCCCCCGACAACGACGAGCGCGTGAAGATCGACGTCGAGCGCGCGAAGCACTGGCTGTCGGTTGGCGCGCAGCCGAGCCCGCGTGTCCATCGCTTCCTGGCCGAGGCCGGCGTCTTGGATAAGCCCGTGATCCATGAGCAGACCAAGAAGGACAAGCCGAAGGCGAAGGCGCAGGAACGCCTGCGTGAGCAGGAAGAGGCCCGCAAGGCCGCCGAGGAGGCTGCGAAGGCCGAGGCCGAAGCCCCGGCTGAAGAGGCGCCCGCTGAAGAGGCGCCCGCTGAGGAGGCGTCCGAGGAGAAGACCGAGAGTTGAGCTCTCGGCTCTCGTCTTTAGGCGGATCCATGTTGGACGGACTGGCGATCTTGGGCGACGGATCTTCGGATAAGCCCGCCTCGCGAGAGGGACGACGCGCCGAGCGCCTGCTGATCGGAACGATCGGCGCGGCGCACGGCGTGCGCGGACTCGTGCGGGTGAAGAGCTTCACCGAGGATCCGGGCGACCTGACGGCCTACGGTCTCCCGACCGATCGGTCGGGCGCGCCCGTGCGCCTTCAGATCGTCGGCGAGACCAAGGGCCAGATGCTGGCCCGGATTGAGGGCGTCGCCGACCGCACGGCGGCGGAGGCTTGGCGAGGCGTCGACCTCTATATCGAGCGGGCGTCCCTGCCCGCGCCTGAGGAGGAGGACGACTTCTACCACGCCGACCTGTTGGGCCTGCCGGTCGAGGATCCGTCGGGCGCGACCTTAGGCGTCGTCCGGGCGATCCACGACTTCGGCGCGGGCGACGTGCTGGAGCTCGCCACGCCCGACGGCGACGTGCGCTGGTTGCCCTTCACCAAAGCGGCGGTGCCGACGGTCGATCTGGCCGCCGGCAAGCTGATCGCCGACCCGCCGGCGGAAGTCGGCGATCCGGAAGCGCCCGAGACGGCGGACGGGGAGACGCCGTCATGACTGCGCGTCCCTGGACCGCCACCGTGCTGACGCTGTTCCCGGACATGTTTCCGGGTCCGCTCGCCCACTCCATCGCCGGCAAGGCGCTGGAGCGCGGTCTGTGGGCGGTCGAGGCGCGCGACATCCGCGCGCATGCGACGGACAGGCATCAGAGCGTTGACGATACGCCGTTCGGCGGCGGCGCCGGCATGGTGATGCGCCCGGACGTGGTCGACGCCGCCGTCGCGGCGAGCGCGGACGCGCCCGGGCCGCTGGTCTATCTGACCCCGCGCGGCCGGCCGTTCGATCAGGCGTTGGCGGCGGAGTGGGCGGCCGGTCCCGGCGTGCGCTTTCTGTGCGGGCGCTATGAAGGGGTCGATCAGCGGGTGCTGGACAAGCGCCGCCCTGTGGAGGTCAGCCTGGGCGACTTCGTGCTCTCCGGCGGAGAGCCTGCGGCGCTCGTCATGCTGGACGCGTGCGTGCGGCTGCTGCCGGGCGTGATGGGCGCAGCGCAGTCGTTGGCGGAGGAGAGCTTCGAGAACGGACTGCTGGAGTATCCGCACTACACCCGGCCGGCGGAGTGGGAGGGGCGCGACGTGCCCGAGCCGCTGCTGTCCGGCCACCACGCCCGCATCGACGCATGGCGTCGCGCGCAGGCGGAAGAGGCGACCCGCACGCGGCGGCCCGATCTGTGGTCGCGCTACGCCGCTGCGCGGGACGAGGTCAATATGGCGAGGAATGAGGGTGCGGCCCGCTGATCGATCGGCGGGCGATCCCGAGCAAGAATGCGTTTGAGGAAAGGAAAGAGGTCATGAACATCATCGAGCAGTTGAACGCCGAGGAGGTCGCGAAGCAGACCGACAAAGGCGTTCCCGACTTTCAGGCGGGCGACACCGTCCGGGTCAACGTGAAGGTCGTCGAAGGCGGCCGCGAGCGTATCCAGGCCTTCGAAGGCGTGTGCATCGGGCGCAAGAACGCGGGCGTGAACAGCTCGTTCCGCGTGCGCAAGATCAGCTACGGCGAGGGCGTCGAGCGCGTTTTCCCGCTTTACAGCCCGCGCATCGATTCGATTGAGGTCGTGCGCCGCGGCAAAGTCCGTCGCTCGAAGCTCTACTTCCTGCGCGGGCGCACCGGCAAGTCGGCGCGCATCGTCGAGCGCAAGACCGGCCACGGCTTCGCCTCGGCGGCCGAAATGCCGGCCGAGGAGGTCGCGGCCCCGGTTCCCGAGACGCCGGTCGAAGCGACCGAAAGCCCGGCCGCCGAGGAGGGCGAGAAGAGCTGATCGAAAGCTCTTCCCGTCCGGTTCGAGACCTCTTATACCGACGCCGTCGGCGTGCGCCTTTCGTGAAGCCGCACGCCGACGGGTCCGGTTTCGTACCGCCCCCTGCAGTCGCGTATATTGGGAGTGACCGCCGGCTATGAGCGCGCCGAAGACCCTGTTCGACAAGATCTGGGAGAGCCACCTGGTGGACCGTCAGGAGGACGGCTCCTGCCTGATCTATATCGACCGCCACCTCGTCCATGAGGTGACGAGTCCGCAGGCCTTCGAGGGGCTGCGCAACGCGGGCCGCACGGTTCGTCGGCCGGACCAGACGCTGGCCGTGGCCGACCACAACGTGCCGACGAGCGACCGGTCGAAAGGCATCGCCGACCCGGAAAGCCGGCTGCAGGTCGACACGCTGGCGCAGAACTGCGCCGACTTCGGCGTGCCCTATTACGCGATGGA
Organism: Marivibrio sp.; assembly: GCF_040218065.1. Lineage (NCBI taxonomy): Bacteria > Pseudomonadati > Pseudomonadota > Alphaproteobacteria > Rhodospirillales > Aestuariispiraceae > Marivibrio > Marivibrio sp. Next base: position 113,804 of record NZ_JAVJQE010000001.1, read on the forward strand.
CGACCTGCGCCAGGGCATCGTCCACATCATCGGGCCGGAGCAGGGCTTCACCCTGCCGGGGACCACGATCGTGTGCGGCGACAGCCACACCGCCACCCACGGCGCGTTCGGGGCGCTGGCCTTCGGCATCGGCACCTCAGAGGTCGAGCATGTGTTGGCGACCCAGACCCTGGTGCAGAGCCCGGCCAAGAACATGCGCGTCACCGTTGACGGCGACCTGCCGCTCGGCGTGACGGCCAAGGATCTGGTGCTCGCCATCATCGGCAAGATCGGCACCGCGGGCGGCACGGGGCACGTGATCGAGTTCGCCGGCCCGGCGATCAAGGCGCTGTCGATGGAGGGCCGCATGACGGTCTGCAACATGACCATCGAAGGCGGCGCGCGCGCCGGCCTGATCGCGCCCGACGAGACGACGTTCGACTATCTGAAAGGCCGGCCGATGGCGCCCAAGGGCGGCCAGTGGGAGCAGGCGGTCGCCTATTGGCGCACGCTGCCCTCCGACGCGGGCGCGACCTACGACAAGGAAGTGACGCTGGAGGTCGCGGCCATTCCCCCGCAGGCCACGTGGGGCACCAGCCCCGAGGACGTCGCCCCGATAGACGGCGCCGTGCCGGATCCGGAAAGCTTCCCCAGCGAAGGCAAGCGGGCGGCCGCGCGGCGCTCTCTGGAATATATGGACCTGAAGCCGGGCACGCCGATGCAGGAGATCGCGCTCGACAAGGTCTTCATCGGCTCCTGCACCAACGGGCGGATCGAAGATATGCGCGCCGTCGCCGAAATTGCGAAGGGCCGCAAGGTGGCCGACGGTCTCTACGCCATGATCGTGCCGGGCTCCGGCCTGGTGAAGGAGCAGGCGGAGCGCGAGGGCCTGGACCGGATCCTGAAGGAAGCGGGCTTCGACTGGCGCGAGCCGGGCTGCTCCATGTGCCTGGCCATGAACGCCGACAAGCTGGCGCCGGGCGAGCGCTGCGCGTCGACCTCCAACCGCAATTTCGAAGGCCGGCAGGGCCGCGGCGGGCGAACCCATCTGGTCAGCCCCGCCATGGCCGCCGCCGCGGCGATCAAGGGCCGCCTGGCCGACGTTCGGGAGTATCTGACATGAGCGACGCGACCTTCGACGATTTTCAGAGCGACGGCTTCCTCGAGCGTCTTTTCGGCGCCGAGCGCCTCAAGCGCGGCTGGCGCGTCCTGATCCCCGCCAACGAGAACGCGGTCGACGAGGATCTGCACCCGGCCTACATCGCCGCGCTGTTGAAGCGCCGCCGGTCCTGGTGAGCCGCGGTTAGGGGAGAGACGCCATGCAGCCTTTCAAGCAGCTGACCGGTATCGCCGCGCCCTTGGATCTGATGAATGTCGACACCGACATGATCATCCCCAAGCAGTATCTAAAGACGATTCAGCGCACGGGCCTGGGCAAAGCGCTGTTCGACGAGATGCGCCATAACGAGGACGGAACCGAGAAGCCGGACTTCGTGCTCAATCAGGAGCCGTACCGCCACGCCTCGATCCTGATCGCGGGTGAGAATTTCGGCTGCGGCTCCTCGCGCGAGCACGCGCCCTGGGCGCTACTCGACTTCGGAATCCGCTGCGTGATCGCGCCCAGCTTCGCGGACATCTTCTACAACAACTGCTTCAAGAACGGCATCCTGCCGCTGCAGTTGCCGGAAGAGACCGTGCGGCGCCTGATGGCCAAGTGCGACCGCGGCCACAACGCCCAATGGTCGGTCGATCTGGAGCGTCAGGCGGTGGTCGATCCGGACGGCGAGGAAATCCCCTTCGAGATCGACGGTTTCCGCAAGCACTGCCTGATGAACGGCCTCGACGACATCGGCCTCACGCTGCAGAAGGGCGACAAGATCGCCGCCTACGAGCAGGGGCGCCAGGCGAACAAGCCCTGGCTCACCCCCGCCGCGGCCGAGTAAAGCGCTCCCTCACGCCACCTCGATCCAGGTGCGCATGCCGCCGGCCTGATGGCCCAGCATGTGGCAGTGGAAATACCATTTGCCGGGATTGGTCGCCTGAAAAGCGATCGTCGCGCGGGAGCGCGGCATCATCAGGTGGCCGTCGCGCCAGATCTCGCCCGCGCCATGGGCCGGCGCGCCGTCGATCGTCAGCACCGTGAAGTGATGGCCGTGCAGATGCATCACATGCGGCCAGGCGCTGTCGTTCACCATGTTGACGACCACGGTGCGCCCGCGTTTGGCCGACAGCAACGGTTTGTCCAGATCGCCCGCGACGCCGTTCAGCGCCCAAACGCGCCCGGCCCGCGCCAGCTCGCGCATCCCCTTCATTTCTCCGCCCAGCATGGCCTGAGCCATGCCGCCCATGGCGCCGCCTTCCATCACCAGGTCGCCGGCGAGCGGCTCGGAGAGGTCGAGCGTCCCCGGCGCGCGCCGTTCCCCCAACCGCGGGACGCCGTCGTCGAACTGATCGCGCAGGGGCGGCTCGTCCGAATAGGCGAAGAAGGAGATCGGCTGCGCATCGTCATAGGCGTCGTCCATCAGGCCGTAGCGCGCGCCCGGCTCGCCGGTCGCGTCGAGCACGAAATCGACCCGCTGACCCGGGCCGATCAGCACCGACTCCTCGGGCGCGAAGGGCGCGACCGCGAAGCCGTCGATCGAGGCGACCTGTGCGGCGTGGCCCTCCACGGCGATGGCGAAGATGCGCGCGGTGGCGACGTTCAGCACGCGCAGGCGCACGCGCTCCCCGGCGCGCAGCGCGATGTCGCCCGGCGGTCCGCCGTTGACCGTGATCCAGTCGCCCATGCGCCCGCCATGCGCCCAGTCGTGCAGCGCCCCGAAGCTTTCGTGGATCGCGCCGCCGGCGTCGAGCCGCCAATCGTCGAGCGTCAACGTGATTTCGCGATCGACGGGGGCGGGCTCTTCATCCTCCACGATCAACACGCCGTAGAGGCCGCGGGCCACCTGTTCCCAGCTGCGATTGTGGCTGTGATACCAGTAGGTGCCGGCGTCCGGGCACATGAAGCGGTAATCGAAGCCCGCCCCCGGCTCGACCGCGTCCTGCGTCATGCCGACGACGCCGTCCATCGCGTTGGCGAGGCGGACGCCGTGCCAATGGATGCTGGTCGGCTGCTCCAACCCGTTCTCAAGCCGAGCGGCGATCTGGCCGCCGCGCGGCGCGCGAAGCGTCGGGCCGGGGACCGAACCGTTGTAGGCCCAAACGGGCGTGCCGGCCTCGATCTCGCCCAACAGCGGCGCCTCCGCGGACGCGGCGTTGAGAATGAGGGGATCGGTGCGGGCGTCGATCCGGGCCTTGCAGCCGGCGACGCCGATCAGCGCGCCGGCGCCCAGGCCTTTTAGAAGCGTGCGGCGGGACAGGGTCATGGACGGCGCGTCTCCCAGGGCGAAAACCTCACCGTAGTATAGAGCGCGCCGCCGTCCGGGAAAGCCGCCGATCCAATCCCCGACCCGGCGTCGTACCAAGAGTATGACCGATAAGCCAAAAACCCTGCTCGTCGTCGGCGCCAGCAAGGGCGTCGGCTTAGAGACCGTGCGCCGCGCGCTGGAGACCGGCTGGCGCGTAAAGGCCTTCGCGCGCTCCGCCGGCTCGATGTCGTTGCGCGATCCCAAACTGACCCTGGCGCCCGGCGACGCCCGCGAGGAGGCGGATCTCGCAGCAGCCCTGGACGGCGTCGACGCGGTCGCCTTGACGTTGGGCGTCCCGGCCGACCGGCGGATGATTACCGGGCCGATCACGCTGTTCAGCCAGGCGACCCGCGCCCTGGTCGCGGCCATGGAAGGGGAGGGGGAGAGCCCAAGGGTCTCGCGCCTCGTCTGCCTGACCGGTTTCGGCGCGGGCGTCAGCCGCCGGGCGATTCACCCGCTGCAGCGCCCGCCGTTCGAGCTGCTGCTGGGCCGCGCCTATCGCGACAAGGACCGGCAGGAGGAGATCGTGAAGGCGAGCCGTCTCGACTGGACCCTGGTCCGGCCAGGCGTCCTGGCTCCCGGGCCGCGGACCGGCCGCTATCGCGTACGGCTGTCCCCGGACGCGTGGCGCAACGGCCTGATCACCCGCGCCGACGTCGCCGACTACATCGTGCGCGCGGCGGGCGATCGCACGACGATCGGCGCGGAGCCGGTGCTGACGGGCTGTTGAGCGCGCGGAGCGCCCGCCGGTTCTGACGACGCGGAGCTCGTCCCCAGCGGCGGACGGAGCGATCCGGGGCCTCGCCGCCCTCACTGCGCTGCGGCGGCGCGCTTTGCGCGCAAGTACCAGATCGGCGCACGGCCGTCGCTGGCCGGCTGGTAGGCGCTGCGCACCGCGGCGATCGCAGCGAGCCAGTCGTCCGCGGTTTCGCCGGCGGGGATCTGGAAGGCGTTGATTCCGGCGCGCAGCATGAACAGCGCCTGGTCGCGCAGCACTTGGCCGACCGCGCGGATCTCGCCGGTGTAGCCGTAGCGCTGGCGCAGAAGGCGCGCGGTGGAATAGCCGCGCCCGTCGGTGAAGGCGGGGAAATCGAGCTCGACCAGACCCAGACGGTGCAGGTCGTCGGCCAACGCCTCCGGCCCCTCCTGCGGGGCGACGCGCACGCCGAGATCGAGTCCGGCTGGGACCAGCCCGGCCCGCTCCGCCCGGAAACGCGGCAGCGAGACAACCGCAGGGATGTCGGGCTGCAACGGCGCGTCGTCGGCGTAGAACACCCACGGATCTGAGGCGGCGCGCCCGTTCTTGATGAGCGGCATGACGGAGAGTCTCCTTCGGGCTTAGGCCGCCTGTCGGCGGTCGGGATAGAGACGGTCCTTGAAGGGCTCCGGGCCGAGGCGATTGAGCGCGTCGAGGAAGCGCTCGTCCGGGCCGAGGCGCAGGTCGAGATAGGTCGCGACGACGGTCTCGACCGCATCGACGATTCCGTCCGCATCGAAGGCGGGGCCGATGATCTTCCCGATCGCCGCCTGTTCGTCCGCCCGGCCGCCAAGGGTGAGCTGGTAGGCCTCCTCGCCTTTCCGGTCGACGCCGAGGATGCCGATATGGCCCGCATGATGATGGCCGCAGGCGTTGATGCAGCCGGAGATCTTGATCTCCAGCGGCCCGACGTCGAATTGTCGGTCCAGGCTCGCGAAGCGGGTCGAGATGCGCTGCGAGATCGGGATCGAGCGTGCATTCGCCAAGGTGCAGAAATCGAGCCCCGGACAGGCGATGATGTCGCCCGCCAACCCGGCGTTTCCGGTCGCCAGTCCTGCGGCGTTCAGCGCGGCGTGCAGCGCCGGCAAATCGGCCGACGCCACATGCGCCAGCGCGACATTCTGCCGATGGGTCGTGCGGATCTCGCCCAGGCTGAAGCGATCGGCGATGTCGGCCAGCGCCTCCATCTGGTCCGCGTCGATGTCGCCGGGAATCCCGCCCGTCGGCTTCAGCGAGACGTCGACCAGCGCGTAGCCGGGCGTGCGGTGCGGCTTCACGTTGCTGCGCACCCAGTGGCGAAAGGTGCGGTCGGCCGCCTGTGCAGCCAGGAACTCCGCGTCTTCGGCCGGCCGCGCGGGCAGATCGGGCGGGGTGAAATAGGCGGCGATCCGCGCGTACTCCGCCGCCGGCAGGTCGACGCTGGTCTCGTGAGAAAGCGCCGCCCATTCCGCCTCCACCATCTCGGAGAGCGCGTCCGCGCCGAGGTCATGGACCAGGATCTTGATGCGCGCCTTGTACTTGTTGTCGCGCCGGCCGAGCCGGTTGTAGACCCGCAGGATCGCCTCGAGATAGCTCAACAGCCGTTCTTTCGGCAGGAAGGGGCGCAGCGTCTTGGCGATCATCGGCGTGCGCCCCTGGCCGCCGCCGACCAGGACCTCGAAGCCGACGGCGCCGTTCGCGTCACGTTTCAGCGCCAAGCCGACGTCATGCAGCTTCACGGCCGCGCGGTCCGGGGTCGTCCCGGTGACCGCGATCTTGAACTTGCGCGGCAGGAAGCTGAACTCGGGGTGCAGCGAGGACCATTGGCGGATGATCTCGGCCCAGACGCGCGGGTCCTCCACCTCCCCCTCGATCGCACCGGCGTAGGGGTCGGCGGTGACGTTGCGGATACAGTTTCCGCTGGTCTGGATAGCGTGCATCTCGACCTCGGCCAGCTCCTCCAGGATCGCGGGGGCGTCCTCAAGCCGCACCCAGTTGAACTGGATGTTCTGGCGCGTGGTGATGTGGCCGTAGCCCTTGTCGTAGGTCCGCGCGATATGGGCGAGGCGGCGCAGCTGGCGCGACGACAATGCGCCGTAAGGAATGGCGACCCGCAGCATGTAGGCGTGCAGCTGCAGATAGAGCCCGTTCATTAGACGCAGCGGTTTGAACGCCTCCTCGGTCAACGCGCCGGAGAGGCGCCGCGCGACCTGATCGCGGAACTGCGCCGTGCGCTCGGCGACGAAGGCGGCGTCGAATTGGTCGTAGCGATACATGGTCTCACGCGGCCCTTTCGGTTGGGGCGGGGGCGGGCGCGTCCGCCTGTTTGCCGAGATGCGGGTGGGTGGAGGGGCCTTGGGCGCGCAACCGTTCACGATAACGCAGCGGGCGCGGCCGACCGTCGGCGTCGCGCACGACGTCGATCAGATAGGGCTCGACCACCAGAGCGGCGTCGACGCCGGCGCGCCCGGCCTCATCAAGCGCCGCCCAGCCGGTCTCCTCCCTCTCGACGCGGGCGCCGCCGACCGCCTCGACCCACCTGTTCCCGGGGCCGAGGAAGATCGCGACGCCGTCATGCAGGCGGTGGGCTGTCAGGATTCTTTCGCTCATGGGTCGTCTCTCCGATGGGTCAGCCGGCCATCGCGCGCGCGGCCGCGGGCGCGGGCGCGGCGGCTGCGCGTTGCGTCAACGCCGCCGGATCGGCGCGGCGCACCACCTCCCCGATCACCAGCAGGGCCGGCCCGCTCACCTGGGCCTCCTCGACCAGACGCCCAAGGTCCGCCAGCGCGCCGGTCAGGACCCGCTGAGTCGGCAGCGTCGCGTTCTCGATCACGGCGGCGGGCCGGTCGGTCGGCGCGCCGTGGGCGATCAAGGCCTCGGCGATCCGCTCGGCGGCCCCGACACCCATATAGACGACGACGGTCTGGCCCGGCCGGGCCAGCGCCGGCCAGTCCAACGCCGGCGCGCCGCCCTGGGCGGCGCCGGTGACGATCGACAGGGTCTGCGCGTCGTCGCGATGCGTCAGCGGCAGCCCGAAGGCCGCGCCCGCGCCCAGGGCCGCGGTCACGCCGGGGACGACTTCGACGTCCAGACCGGCGGCGCGGCAGGCCTCCTGCTCCTCGCCGCCCCGGCCGAACAGGAACGGATCGCCCCCCTTCAGGCGCACCACGGTGCGGCCCGCACGGGCGTGCGCGACGATCAGCGCATTGATCGCTTCCTGGCCCAGGCTGTGGGCGCCCTTGCGTTTACCGACCGGAACGCGTTCGGCGTCGCGGCGGACGTAGTCCAGGATCTGCGGACCGATCAGCGCGTCGTACAGCACCACGTCGGCGCGCTGCATCGCCTGAAGCGCCTTCAAGGTCAGCAGATCCGGATCGCCCGGGCCGGCCCCCACAAGGAAGACCCGACCGGTCGGCGGCGCGGCCGCCGCCCGGGCGTTCAGCAGTTTAAGCGTCGCCTCCCGGCCGCGCGCCTCGTCCCCGTTAAGCACTGCGGCGGCGGCGGCGCCGTCGAAGAAATCCTCCCAGAAGCGCTTGCGGCCGGATCCCGTCGGAACCATCGCCTTGACCGCCTCCCGGAAGCGATCGGCGAAGGCGGCGAGCCGCCCGAGGCCGGCCGGCAGGAGGCTTTCGATCTGGGCGCGCACCCGGCGCGCCAGAACCGGCGCCGCGCCGCCGGACGAGATTCCAATCACGATCGGGCTGCGATCGACGATCGCGGGGAAGAGGAAATCGCACAGCTGCGGTCGGTCGACGGCGTTGACCGGGGTGCGCGCGGCGCGCAGGACCGCAACTGCGGCGCGGGCGTCGATCTCGTCCTCGACCGCCACGATGGCAAGCGCCGCGTCGCGCGCGTCGGCGGCGCAGACCGGGCGATCGCAGCGGCGAACCGTCCCGTCCGCCGCACCCGCCGCCAAAGCCGCCGCGACGTCCGGATGCGGCGTCTCGCCCATCGGAAACAGGCGAACGCCGGCGCCTGCACGCTGCAGAAAGCGCAGCTTGCGCGCCGCCGCCTCGCCCGCGCCGATCAGCAGGACGGTGCGTCCGGAAAGCCGCCAGAAAGCCGGCAGGACGTCCATGATGTCTCGCTCCTCTTCCCGGTCGGCGGACGATGAGCCGGCCAAATTATCGCGCTACAGTGTGTGATATTATTATTCAACGTTGTATGTGTGTAAATTAAAAAATTATCCAGTCCGATGTGAGATATCCGACATGATCCGACGATGAGGTCAGGGCTGGTAGTTGGCGCATCGCTTGCATGGCGACCTGGCAGGAGGCGCTGTGCGATGAAACTGTCGGAAATCTTTTCAGCCTTTCAGCGCAAACCCGCGCTCGCCGGGGACGGCGGGGCGGATCAGTCCTCGCTGGCGCGCACCGGCCCGGCGGTGCGCTCGATCCCCGGACAGGGGCCGGGCGCGCTGGGCGAGCGCTTGCCCGATCCGCCGCCGTTGGAGCGGGCCGAGGACGTGATCGACATCAGTCGCGAGGCCGGCTTCGTCCTGGCGGCGTCGAAATACGACCCGCACAAGATGACGTTGACCGAACTGCAGGACATGGCGGCCGAGATGCGGGAAGGCGGAGCGATCGGCGCGGCCGACTACGCGCTGCTGATGCGCGGGCCGGACGGCGGCGGCTATCGCTACGCCGACGCGGACGCGCCGCGCGACGTCATCGCAGAGTGGCAGTTGCGCCTGACGGACAGTATGGCGAAACCGGACCTGCGCGCGATCGGGGCCAACACGCGCGCGCTCAACATCCTGGGCCGAGTCGCCGCGGCGCGCGGCCAGCTCTAGCGCGGACCGCTCAGCCTCCGACGCCGTCGGGGGTCGGCAGCGTGGCCTTCACGCCGACCGGCTGGCCGACGACGATCGTGTAAAGACGCTCGGGCGTCAGCAGATCGGACGCCAAGTCGTTCACCTGCTCGAACGTCACGTCCTCGACCAGATCGTTGCGCCGGTCGATGTAATCGATACCGAAGTCGTACCGTTGCATCGCGACCAGCTGATCGGCGATCGAGGAGGTGTTCGTGAAGCGCAGCGGGTAGGAGCCGGTGATATAGGTCTTGGCGTCCTCCACCTGACTTTCGCTGACGCCGTTGCGCTTGAAGTCCGCGAAGACCTCGCGCACCAGATCGATCGACTGCGCGACGCTTTCGTTCTGCGTGGCGAGCCCGGCGCGCAACAGGGCCGCATGCTCCATCGGCTGCAGAAAGCTGTAGACGGAATAGGCCAGACCGCGCTTCACCCGAACCTCCTGCATAAGCACGGATTCGAACGATCCGCCGCCCAGGATGTGGTTCAGCACCATGCCGGCGTAATAATCCGGGTCGTCGATCGGCAGGCCTTGCTGCGCCACCATCACGGTCGACTGCGGGGCCGGATGATCGACCACGACGACGCCGCCGGGACCGTCGATCTCGACCGTCTCGACCGACGGCCGGCGGCCGCTCGCGGGCAGATGGCCGAACGCCTCGTCCAGGATCGGCCCCAGCTCGTCGGGCGTGATGTCGCCGACGACGCCGATATGCAGCCGGTCGCGGGTCAACGCCTCGCGACGCAAGGTCTCCAGATCCTGGACCGTGATCGCCGGCACGCTCTCCAGCGTCCCGTCGACAGGCCGGCCGTACGGATGCTCGGCGAACAACGTCTTGCGCAACGCCTCCGACGCCAGCGCGCCCTGGTCCGATTGCCGCTGGCGCAAGCCGGAGAGGATCTGTCGGCGGATTCGCTCGACCGGCTCTTCGTCGAAGCGCGGCTCGCTCAGCGAGAGGCGGAGGAGGTCCACGGCCTCCTCGCGATAGCGATTGAGCGTGTAAAAACTGCCGGAGAAATCGGTGCGCCCGGCCGAGAAGCTGAGGCGGATCGACAAATCGTTGAGCTTGCCCTGGAAAGCCTGACTGTCGAGATCGCCGGCGCCCTCGTCTATCGTCGCGCTCACCATGTTGGCGACGCCGGGCTTGTCGGCCGGGTCCATCACCGCGCCGGCTTCGGCGAAGGTGAATTCGATCGCCGTGACCGGCACGGTGTCGTCGCGCACCAGCCAGGCGACGACGCCGCCCGGGCTTTCCACCCGTTCGACTTCAACCGCCTGGGCGGCGGACGCGAAGGCCGAAACGGCCAGCGCCGCAAGAACGGCGATCAGGGCCGTGCGGAGAAAGGCGGGGCGGTGCGTCATCACGACGGCTCCTCGACCGTATCGACGGGTTGGCTGGGCGGCGCGTCGGCGGGCGCCGACCGGGCCGCGGCGGCCCCCTCGCCGCCCTGCGGCAGCAGACGGGTGGTGACTGCGGGCCCGGGGCCAAGGTGCGCGGACGCGGCGGCGTCGACGGCCGCGGGCGTGACGGCGCCGATGCGCTCGGGCCAGGCTTCGATCTCTTCCAGGCTCAGGCCGATGGTCAGGCCGCGCGCGATCACCTGCGCCGGACCCATCAGACTGTCGCGGGCGGTGGCGGCGGAATCCTGCAGGCGTCGGACGGCGCGGCGCACCTCGTCTTCGGCGACGCCCTCGGCCGCGACCTCCTCCAGCACCGCGCGGGCGGCGGCTTCGACCTCGTCGACGGAGACGCCCTCGGCGGGCTGGGCCCAGACGCCGATCGAGCCCGGCCCGCGGTTGCTCTCCGAATACCAGCCGCCGGCGGAGACCGCGATCCCCTGCTCGATGACGAGCGCGCGGTAGAGCCGCGACGTCGGGCCGCCGCCGACGATGTCCATTAGCACCTGCAGGGCGTAGACCTCCTCGCTCGGCCCGTCGTTTCCGTAGCTCGGCGCGATCCGGCGCAGGGTCCAACTCGGCTCGCGGACGCGCTCGTCCTCAAGCACGATCGTCCGCTCGGTCAGATGCGGGGGCTCGGCCCAGGCGGGACGCGGCGCGATTTCGGAGGGCGCGATCGGGCCGTAATATTTCATCGCCAGCTCGCGGACCTGCGCGAACTCGACGTCGCCGGAGATCACCAACACCGCGTTATTGGGCGCGTAGAAGGTGTTGTAGAAGGCCGACAGATCCTGCAATTCCAGCGCTTCCAGCTCATGGCGCCAGCCGATGATCGGGCGGCTGTAAGGATGGTTCATGTAGAGGGCCGGGGCCATCTGTTCGCGCAGGATGGCGCCCGGTTCGGTCTCGATGCGCTGGTTGCGCTCCTCGACGACGACTTGGCGCTCGGTCTCGAACTGCGCCTGATCAAGGACGAGGTTGCGCATCCGGTCGGCCTCAAGCCGCATGACCAACTCCAAGCGATCGGCCGCGACCGACTGGAAATAGCCGGTGTAGTCGTGCCCGGTGAAGGCGTTGTCGCGCCCGCCGTTCTTCGCGACCAAGGCCGAAAACTCGCCGGGCGCCACCTCGCGGGTGCCCTTGAACATCATGTGCTCCAGCACGTGGGCCGCACCGGTCTTCCCCGGCGCCTCGTCCATCGCGCCGGCCTTGTACATCAGTAACTGGGTGACGACGGGGGCCCGGTCATTCTCGACCACCACCACCTGCAGACCGTTGTCGAGAGTGAGCGATTTCGCGTCGAAGACCTGCGCCGAGGCGGCGGCGGAGAAAAGCGCGCCGATGAACAAGGCGAGGACGCTCAGGGCCAAGGCCGGGCGCGATTGCGTAATGGACATCGGTCCTCCCGAAAGGTCGAGGGGTGCGGTACCGTTTGCGCGGGCCGCCCATCCAAAGAGACCTGACAGAGATAGGAAGGCGGGCCGGCGCTATCCAGCCCCAAGCGAACGGGGCTGTCGGGGGACGACGCTCAGAACGGCCACTCGAAGGTCGGACGCTCGCTGTCGCGGCGGATCAGCGGCGTCTGACCTTCGGTCGGGTCGCGGCCGAGCGCTGCGTTCTCCTGCAGGCGGCGCTGTTCGCCGTCGGCGTCGACGATGTCGCCGGGCTGTTCCTTTTCGCGCCAGAAGACCAGATCGTCGATGAAGCTTTCCTGCTCTTGCGCCAGCGACGCGCTCTCCTCCTCCACCACGCGGCGGATCGAGGAGTCGGCTTCCAGCGCGCCGGTGCGCTCCAGCAAGGCGATTTCGCCCTGGGTGGCGCCCTGGTCGCGCAACGCTTCCTTCTGCTGCTCCAACCGGCGCGAGGCGTCGCGGCCGAACAGGGCCTCCTGCGCCGTGGCGCGGGGCTGAAGATCTTGATTGCTTTGGCCGTCAGGGTCGGGCGGACGCAGGCCGAAATTGGGCGGCAGGGTCAGCGGCGCGCGTTGGACCACCGCGAACTCGTCCGGCGTCCGTTTGTCGAGGCCGAGAATCTCGCCTGTATCGGCCGCGCACGCGCCGAGCAGTCCCGCGGCGAGCGCGGCGACGGTCAGGCTGCGGACGATGCGAGCGGTCATATCGACCCTCCTAAGTCGGGGCGCGCGACGGGGCCCCTTAGATACGTCAATTTATTTAAGCGCTTTGCGTGCAGGCGGCAAGCCGTCGAGCAGAACCAGCAGCACGCCGACGGTGATCGCCGCGTCCGCCACATTGAAGGCGGGCCACGGATTGAACAGCCTAAGCGGAATGAAGGGGACGGAGATCGAGACGAAGTCGGCGACGGCGCCCCAATGGACGCGGTCGATGGCGTTGCCGACGGCCCCGCCGATCACGCAGCCCAGGCCGATCCCCAGGAGGCCGGTTTCGGCCGTGCGCAGCCAGGCGACCAGCACGCCCGCGATCACCACCGCAAGGCCCGCCAACGCATAAGGTCCGAAGGTTCCGTCGCCCAGAAAGCCGAAACTGACGCCGCGATTCCAGACCATCACCCATTCGAACCAATCGGTGACGGGGATGCGCCGCGGCGGGTCCATGACCGAATAGACGACGTAAAGCTTGGTCGCCTGATCCAGGACCAGCACCACCAGCGCCAGGCCCAGGCCCAGACGGAGCCGCCCGCGCTTCGGCTTCATGGTGAAGCCGTCGGCCCCTGAGGTGACGGGCATCGCCCCCTTACTCCGCCGCCGCGGGCAGTCGCTTGATCGCGTCTGCGCAACGCCCGCAGGCGCCCGGCGCCGACGGATCGGATCCGACGTCGGGCAGCACCTTCCAGCAGCGCTGGCACTTCTCGCCCTCGGCGCGCGCGAAGACTACGGCCACCTCCGGCGCGTCGGGCAGGCGGAAGGCGTCCTCCGGCGCGTCGGCGTCCGAGATCGTGATCTCGGAGGTGATGCAGACGTCGGCGAAATCGACGGAATTCAGCGCCCCTTGCATGTCGGCCGGCACGAAGACCCTCGGAGCGGCTTCCAGATTGGCGCGGATCTCCTTGTCGGCGCGCTTGCGCTCCAGCGCGGCCAGGACCGTGCGCCGCGCCTTGCGGACCGTCGCCCACTTGGCCTCAAGCGCCTCGTCCCGCCAATCGGCCGGGAGGGCGGGCATCTGGCGCAGATGGACGGAGAGGTCCGCCGCCGCTTGACCCTCGGCGCCGTTGCGCGCCAGCCACGCCTCCTCCGTCGTGAAGCACAGGATCGGGGCGAGCCAGGCGGTCAGGCAGTTGAACACCTCGTCCAACACGGTCAGCGCGGCGAGCCGTTTGGGATCGTCCGGCGCGTCGCAGTAGAGCGAATCCTTGCGCACGTCGAAATAGAAGGCCGAGAGATCGACCGCGCAGAACTCATGCAGCTCGCGGAAGATCTCGTTGAAATCGTAGTCTTCGATTCCGGCGCGCACGGTCTTGTCCATCTCGGCGAGGCGGCTCAGCACCCAGCGCTCCAGCTCCGGCATCTCGGCCGGATCGACGCGCTTGGCCGGGTCGTAATGGGCGAGGTTGCCGAGGAGCCAGCGCAGCGTGTTGCGGAAGCGCCGGTAATAGTCGGTCAGCTGCTTCAGCATGCTCTCGCCGATGCGCAGGTCGCCCGAATAGTCCTCCGAGACCACCCACAGGCGCAGGATCTCCGCGCCGTACTTGTCGTTCACTTCCTGCGGGACCACCACGTTGCCGAGCGACTTCGACATCTTGCGGCCGTCCTCGGCCATCACGAATCCGTGGGTCAGCACCGCGTCATAGGGCGCGCGCCCGCGCGTCCCGCAGCTCTCCAGCAAAGAGGAGTGGAACCAGCCGCGATGCTGGTCCGAGCCTTCGAGATAGAGCGAGGCCGGCCATTGCTGATCGGCGCGCGGCTCCAGCGTGAAGGCGTGGGTCGAGCCGCTGTCGAACCAGACGTCGACCACGTCGCGCACCTGCTCGAAATCCTCCGGGTCGTAGTCGTTCCCCAGGAAGCGCGAAGGCGGGCTTTCGAACCAGGCGTCCGCGCCTTCCTGACGGAAGGCCTCCACGATGCGGTCGACGACGGCCTGGTCGCGCAACGGCTCGCCCGTCTCCTTATGGACGAAGACCGGGATCGGCACGCCCCAGGCGCGTTGGCGGCTGATGCACCAGTCGGGCCGGTTCTCGATCATGGAATAGAGGCGCCGCTGGCCGGCCTTCGGATAGAAGGCGGTCTCGTCGATCGCCTTCAACGCCGTCTTGCGCAGATCGTTCGTCTCCATCGAGATGAACCACTGCGCCGTGTTGCGGAAGATCAGCGGCGCCTTGGAGCGCCAGCTGTGCGGATACTGGTGGCGTAAGGATCCCTTGGCCAGCAGCTTGCCCGCCTTGGCGATAGTCCGGATGGCGGTCCCGTTGGCCGGACCCTCCTTGCCCTCCTGGGTTACGACCGCCGCGCCCTCCATCAGCGGCACGAAGTCGTAGAAGCAGCCGTCCTCGCCCACCGTCTGCGGAACCTCGATGCCGTTGGCGGTCCCCAGCTTCCAGTCGTCCGCGCCGTGGCCCGGCGCGATATGGACGAAGCCGGTGCCGGCGTCGTCGGTCACGAAATCGGCCGACAGGACCGGCACGTCGAAATCGTAATGTCCCTGCGCGTCCTCGATCCCGCGCCAGGGATGCGCGCAGGTCGAGCCGATCACCTTGGCGCCCGGCAGCGTCGAAACGATCTTCCAGCCAAGGACGCCCGCCTGCGCGCAGGTCGCCTCGACCAGCGCCTTGGCGACGACGAAGCGCTCGCCGACGGCGGCGCCGGCCTTCTCGCCGACCTCCGTCGGCTCGACGACGGCGTAGTCGAACTCCTCATGCGCCGCGACCGCGCGGTTGCCGGGGATGGTCCAGGGGGTCGTCGTCCAGATCACGATCGACGCGCCGTCGAGCGCCGGGTCGGCCGCCTCGACCACCGGGAACTTCACCCAGATGGTGGTCGATTTATGCTCCATGTATTCGGCCTCGGCCTCGGCCAGCGCGGTCTTCTCGACCGCCGACCACCAGACCGGCCGCGCGCCGCGGAACAGCGCGCCCGACATCAGGAACTTGCCCAATTCGTTCGCGATCACCGCCTCGGCGTCATAGGCCATGGTCAGGTAGGGATTGTCCCAATCGCCCAGCACGCCCAGGCGCTTGAACTCCTCGCGCTGGACGTCGATCCAGTGATCGGCGAACTCGCGGCACTCGCGCCGGAACTGGACGATCGGCACGGCGTCCTTGTCGTGGCCCCGCTCGCGATAGCGCTCCTCGATCTTCCATTCGATCGGCAGGCCGTGGCAGTCCCAGCCCGGCACGTAGGGCGCGTCATAGCCCGTCATCTGGCGCGAGCGCACGATCACGTCCTTCAGGATCTTGTTCAGCGCGTGGCCGATATGCAGATGGCCGTTCGCGTAAGGGGGGCCGTCATGCAGGATGAACTTCTCGCGCCCCTTCGAATCGGCGCGAAGCTCCTCCCACAGCCCGATCTTCTCCCAGCGCGCCAGAATCTCCGGCTCGCGCTGCGGCAGGCCCGCGCGCATCGGAAACTCCGTGTGCGGCAGGAAGATCGTGTCCTTGTAGTCGGGCGTCTGCTGGTCAGGCGTCTCGGCGCTCATCGCTCAGGCTCTCGCAAATCACTATGCAACGGCCCCCGGCCTCTCGGCGGCGGGTCCGCGCGTGGTGTAGTCCAGATGCGCGGGGATTTCCAGCCCGGCGGGGCTTATCGGCGAGACGGGCGTCGGCGGTTCGTCGGCGATCGATCGCGACCCATGCGCCGCGCCGGTCGCGAGGGCTGACGGATCGATGTTCTTATGCGTGCAATAATGCTAATATGCACCTGTTAAAGATTTAAATCGGATTGTGAACGGGGGGCGTCGTGTCAGCGATTAATGTTGCAAGCTTCAACCTTTATCAATACGCGGCGCCGCCGCTTAGCTGGTACGATCGCGGAAATTCGTACGATCCGGACGCGTGGGACGAGAAGCAGCGCTGGATCGCCCGCATCCTCTCAAATGCGGCGCTGGATCTCGTCGGCTTTCAGGAGATCTTTTCACCCGAGCCCCTGCAGGCGCTGTGCGCCGGGGCGGGGCTGGCGCACTTTGCAACCGCGGATGCGCCGAAGGCCTCAGAGGCCGACCCGCAGGTGATGGTGGGGCCGGTCGTAGGCCTCGCCAGTCGCTATCCGATCCGCGACGCAAAGCCGGTCGCCTTTCCGGAAGAGATCAAACCCGATCTTTCGGTTCACGCGGATGCGCATTTCTACCGGACGCCGATCCAGGCGGTCGTCGAACTGCCGGGAATTGGTCCCACCACCGTGATCGTGGCTCACTTGAAATCCAAGCGGGCGCTCGTCACCGCGCCCGACCTGGGTCCCGACGCGAGCCGTGAGGAGGTGGTGAGAGAGGATCTCCGAGCCATCTCTCGCGGCCAGATCGCCGCTATGCTTCAACGGGGCGCCGAGGCGGCGGCCCTTTATCACGTCGCGAGCGGATTGCTCAGGGACGAGGAGTGGCGGCCGCTCCTGATCCTCGGCGATCTGAACGACGACGCTTATTCGGTCCCGCTGCAGGCGATCCTGCACGATCGCGTGTTTGAGATCGCCGGCGTGTCCTGGAGCGATTTGTCGAGCAATGACAAACGGCTCGTCTATAACTTGAAGCTGGGCGATTCATGGAGCTTGCAGCCGCGCGAAAGAAGGGCCGAGGCGCGTCCCGCCACACATTACTATCGCGGTAAGGGCTCGGTCCTCGACTACGTCATAGCGTCGAACGCCTTCAACTCATTTAACCCGAGGGCCGTCGGCCGCGTCGTAACCGCGGGCGTCCTCGACGAGCATCTCCTGCTCGCGGAAGACATGGGATGGGGCGAGCGCAAGGGGTATCTGCGCACGAAATCCGATCATGCGATCGCCACGGCGAGTTTGGGCCGTCGCCCGGACGACGAATAAGTCGCGACGACGCGCTCAGCGGAGGCCGAGCGCCTGCTCCAGATCCGCGATCAGATCCTCGACCGCTTCGATCCCGATGGACAGGCGCAGCAGGTTGTCCGGCACCGGGCTGTCCGGCGGTTCGATCGCCTTGCGGTGTTCGATCAGGCTCTCCACCCCGCCGAGGCTGGTGGCGGGGAGGATCAGCTTGGTGCGGGTCGCGACGGCCTGGGCGGCGGCGAAGTCGCCCTTGACCATCAGCGACAGCATGCCGCCGAAGCCGGCGGTCATCTGGCGCGCGGCGACGGCGTGGCCCGGGTGGCTTTGCAAGCCCGGATAGAGCACGCCGTCGAGGGCGGCGTGCCCCTCGAAATGCCGGGCGAGGGCGAGCGCGTTGTCGCAGGCCCGCTCCCACCGAAGCGCCAGCGTGCGCATGCCGCGCAAGAGCAGCCAGGCCTCCATCGGCCCCAGCACCCCGCCGGCGAGGCTGCGCAGGCGTTTGGCGCGCGTCCAGCGGGGGCCAGCCGCGTCGGCCGTCGAGAGCGCGCCGGCCACCACGTCGCTGTGGCCGCCGAGATATTTGGTCGCCGACTGAACGGCGATGTCGGCGCCGAGCTCAAGCGGGCGCGTCGTCAGCGCCGGCGTGCAGGTGGCGTCGACCGCCAGATGGGCGCCGGCCGCGTGCGCGGCTTCGGCCGCTTGCGCGATGTCGATCACCGCCCAGGTCGGATTGACGATCGGCTCGATCCAGACGAGGTCGGTCTCGCCCGGCGTGATCGCCGCTTCCAGCGAGGCCTGGTCGCCCGCCTCAAAGAAGTCGAGGCCGACGCCGCGATGGATGCTGAGGCCCTGCAGAAACTCCATCGTGCCGTGATAGAGGACGGAGGGCGCGGCGACGCGCTTACCCGTCGGCACGGTCTCCAAAACGCAGGCGATCGCCGCCATGCCGGAGGAGAGAACGAGGCTCTCCGCCGCCTGGTCGAGCTCCCGGATCACGCGCTCCACCGCCAGATAGGTCGGATTGTCGGCGCGGCTGTAGCTGGCCCCGGCCACGAGGCCGTACTCCGCGTCCCGCGCGTAGGTGCTGGCCATATGGATCGGCGGCGTCACCGCGCCGGTCGCGGGGTCGGTGTAGTGCAGCGCCTGGGCCAGCAGGGTGCGGGGGTCGGTGGCGGTCATGGGCGGGGGACTCCGAAAGGCGATGACGAACGACCCGCCTTTTAGCGGCTGGCGTCGGGAGTGGCCAGAGGGGGCGGGGCGGCGGCGTCGCCATCCCGATCCTCTTTCGGGGACACAATACTTCATTCCGCGGTGCGGGCGCGTCTCGGCGTCGGTTCAGCGCTCCGTGCGGATGAATTAAGTATTGCGTCGCCGACCCTCCGAGGATCCGCCAAAGGCCGTCGACCGCCACCCCGGCCTCGTGCCGGGGGAACAGCGGTGCGCCCCGGCGGACGCGAGAGGCCGTTGGCCCGGAACCAGTCCGGGCCGACGAGGCGGGAGGTCCGCGGCTTACGGAATCGTCTTTCGACATGGACTGACTTGATGACGAGGCGCCCCTAGAGCCTGCGGGGCGCCGCCGACGACAAGCGGCGGGGTCTACTCCTCCTCCCCGCGGTCGCGGGCGGCGAAGTAGTCGTCGGTGGTGCGCGGCTTGGGCCGCTCGCCGCTGCGGAAGACTTCGCCCTCGCCGGCGTCGAAGACGGCCTGGACGCGGCAGTCCTCGCACATCTTCAGGCGCTCCATCTGGCCGCCCTTGAACATCCAGTGTTTGTCGCCGAGACGCTCGAGCATCTTCTCGATCACGCTCTTCGCGGCGAAGGGCTTGCCGCAGGAGACGCAGTGATAGGGCTCCTCCTCCTTGATCACCACGGCGTCGGCGGCTGAGGGGAGGAAGTTGTAGCGCGGCTCGAGGGCGATCACCTTCTCCGGGCAGGTGTTCTTGCACAGGCCGCACTGGATGCAGGCGTCCTCCGTGAAAGAGAGCTGCGGCTTGTCCGGATTGTCGGACAGCGCGCCCGTCGGGCAGGCGCCGACGCAGGCGAGGCAAAGCGTGCATCCCTCGACGTCGACCTTGACCGTCCCGAAGGCCGCGCCCTTGGGAAGGGCGACCTGATCCTGAGGGGCGGGGGCGTGCTTGTGCAGATGGGCGGCGGCCATGCGCAAATTGGTGCGCTTCTCATCCTGCGGCGCGAACGCCGCCGCCGCCGGCATGGCGAGCTTGCGTTTGGCGGCGGGCGCATCCCATAGGGTCGCCTCCAAGGCGTCGGGATCGTCTTCCGTCGCCACCTCGACCAGACCGCTTTCGTAGCCGAGGCCGGCGAGCATGGTTTCCGCCAAGGACGTCTGCTGGGCGAGGCCGTCGAGTTCATGGCGCTTCGAGGGATGGACCAGCACGACCGCCCGATGCGCGCCCAGCGCGATCGCCGAGATCAACAGCTCGGCGTTCAATTGCGTCGCCTCGTTCAGGGCGACCGGCAGCACGGCGGCCGGCAGGCCGCGCCCGAACCGGGCCGAGGCCTCGATCGTCTCGAAGCTGCGGCCTTCGGCGTAGAACAGCAGGGTCGGCCGCTCGCCGCCGGCCTCGCGATAGGTCTTGAGGAGCGTGCGCACCCGGCCCAGCACCGCCGCGTCCGACGGGTAGGCGTAGCGGGCCGCCTGCGTCGGGCACACGCTGTTGCACGACCCGCAGCCGCCGCACAGGTAGGGATCGATCGCGACCGCATCCCCGTCGGGGCGGATCGCGGCGGCCGGGCACACGTCCAGGCAGCGGGTGCAGCCGGTGATGCGCGCCCGGCTGTGCGCGCAAAGCTCGGCGTCGAAGGCGACGTAGCGCGGTTTCTCGAACTCCCCAACCAGATCGGTCGCCTGCAGGACCGCCTTCTGGACGGCGACCGGGTCTTTCGGGTCGGCCCGCAGATAGCCGTCGCGCTTCTCATGGGCGGGGAACAGCGGCGCGCCGCCCGAGAGGTCGAGGATCACGTCGCAGCGGCTGGAGGCCTGATCAGCCGGCCGGCCCCAGGCGAGTTCCCCGCGCGAGGCGGGGTCGAGCGGCGCGAAGCCGTCCACGACGATTTCGAAGGCCCCCAGATGGCCGCCGGCGCCGGCGATCTTCCCGCGCGCGGTCATCAGATCCATGATCCCCAACGGCAACACGTCCTGAGGGTCGGTGAACAGCAGCGAAACGCTGAGCCGCCCGTCCAGTTGACGCGCCGCGTCGACCGCGGTCTGGCCGGCCCCGTAGACCAGGCAGACGCCCGCCGACTCCATCGCCACCGTGGGCGCGTCGGGCCGCGCGAGCGAGGCCGCGGCCAGCAGGGCGGCGATCTTCGGGCCGGTCTTCTTCGCCTCGCGGCTCCAGCCGGCGAGTTCGCGGATGTTGGCGAAGACGGGCGGCTGCGCCGGGTCGATCCCTGCGTCGGCCAGCGCCTCTTCGAACGCGACGCGCTCCTGGGTGCAGGCGACGACCGTCCCGGCGCCGGCGCCGGCGCCGTCGGCCGCGCCGACGGCGCGCGCGAATCGCTCCAACTCCCGGCGGCAGAGGTTGCGGTGCACCGCCGGCGCGTCAGCCGGATCAGCGCCGCAGGCCTTGGCCAGCGCCTCGCCGTCGAGGGGCATGGTCCCCTCGCAGTCGCAGATCAGGATTTCCTTGCCGTCGAGCTTCATGGCCCCGGTCTCCACCAACCGCGTTGTCTTAAGCTTTGCCGATCAGACGTTTGAAGGCGCGCCATTCGACAAACCCGTGCACGCCCGCGTTTAAGCCGTCGGCGCGCCGGATCTTTTGTTTTGGATTGAGGGCGATCGCCTCGTAATTGGCGGCGTTGGGATGGTCGAAGGCCTGGCGGACGGCCGCCGCTTCGGTCTCGGCGGCGACGATCATCACCACCGTCGGCTTTTCGTCCTTCTGCGGATAGCAGTCGAGCGCGAAGAGCCGCATGACCTCCATATCCATCCTCCCGCCTGGGGTCGCCCGTATCGGGCGGGTCTGGCGCCGCCCTTCTGGGCGTAGAAAAGACCGCGGCGACGGGAATGGCAACAGAAGAGTGGTGATACCATTTATCGAGGTGGGGCCCGCCCGTCGCCGTCCCCGCCGCACGCGCCCGACCCGACCGGGTTTGACGCCTGCGCGCTCATGATGTTTCAGTGCGTTTTCCCGCGCCCCTTCGGAAGGATGACGCCCTCAATGAGCGCCGACGTCGAACGCGTCTCGATCACCCTCGACCTCGACCGCGACGGGGTGCAGCACGGCTTCCTGAACGTTCCCCACTCCAGCGATCAATCGGCCTGGGGTGCGGTGCGCGTACCGATCGCCTGCATCAAGAACGGCGTCGGGCCGACGGTGCTGTTCACCGCCGGCAATCACGGCGACGAATATGAAGGCCAGATCGCCGTACATAAGCTGGTGCGCGAGCTGGCGGCCGATCCGGGACGCCTGTCGGGCCGGGTGATCGCCCTGCCGGCGTTGAACGCGCCGGCGGTCAGCGCGGGCGCGCGCACGTCGCCGATCGACGGCGGCAACATGAACCGAAGCTTCCCCGGCGACCGCATGGGAAGCGTCACCAAGATGATCGCCGATTGCGTCTACCGCCGCATTCTGCCGCTCGCCGATGCGGTGGTTGACATTCATTCCGGCGGGCGCACGCTCAGCTTCCTGCCCTTCGCCGCGATCCACGATCTGCCCGACGCCGACCACAAGGCGAAAAGCCTGGCGGCGATGAAGGCCTTCGGGGCGCCCTACGGCCTGATCATGACGGAGCTTGATTCGGCCGGCATGTTCGACACGGCGGTCGAGGACCTGGGCAAGATCTTCGTGACGACCGAACTGGCCGGCGGCGGCACGGCCGGCGCCGAGACGATCGCCATCGCCGATCGCGGCGTGCGCAACATCCTGAAGCATTTCGACATGCTGGAGGGCGCGCTCGATCTGCCCGGCGACACCCGCTTCATGGATATGCCCGAGGGCGGCGTCCATGTCGCCGACGAGCCGGGCCTGTTCGAGATCGTCGCCGACCTCGGGACGCGCGTGGCGGCCGGCGACGTGCTGGCGCGGATCTATCCGCTGCACCGCACCGACAGGCCTGCGATCGAGGTGCGCGCCAATATCGGCGGCGTCGTGCTGCAACGCCATTTCCCGGGATTGATAAAGGAAGGCGACTGCCTCGCCATCCTGGCGGAGGACATGGCCTGAGGCCGGCCCTGCGGCGTCAGCCCTGCATCATCTGACCGCCGAAATAGGCCGCGGCGAAGGCGATCGCGCCGAGCGCCACGGCGACGCCCAGCCATAGCGCGAGATTCGGCCCCTTCGACCCGACGTCGGACGCGCCGGCGATCTCCTGTTCGATTTTCTTGATCTTGGCCGCGACCTGCTGAGCGGCGGCGTCCTTTTGATCGGGCATCGATCGCATGATCGACTGCAGCCGCTCGAGCTCCTGTTTCGCCTCTTCCTTGCTTCGCGCCATCGCCCGACCTTTCTTCCGCGCGCCGGCGTCCCGCAGCGCCTAAGCGACCTTAGCCGATCCGCAGGGGCGGATGCGAGCCCTACAGCCGCGCAGAGAATAGGGTCGACGTTACGATTCCCTTAACGCGACCGCGCCGGGCGTCGCGTCGGCCGATCATGCAGTTGTCTTGAAGCGGTAACGAAACCGTAAAGCTCGACGGATAAGCATCGGGCGTCCCGCCGGGCGGTTTTGGGAAGCGCGTTCAAGCGTGGACCGCCCGACGCCCGCAAGGGGGAGCGCGTCAGCGGGACGGGTTTCGACCTATCGACGCACGATGATCGGCCGCGGCGGCCGGCGACGGGAGCCCTTTCATGCTGGAGTTCAAATCCGTCACGAAACGGTTCGGCTCGGTCACGGCCGTCGATCGCGTGACGTTGGAGGTCCCGAGCGGACAGATGCTCGGGATCATCGGCCGCTCCGGCGCCGGCAAGTCGACGCTCCTCAAAATGACCAATCGGTTGAGCGATCCGACGAGCGGGGAGATCCGCTGCGAAGGGCGCTCGGTCTCCGGGCTTAAGGGCAAGGCGCTGCTCAGCTGGCGGGCCGATTGCGCGATGATCTTTCAGCAGTTCAATCTGGTGCCGCGCCTCGACGTGCTGACCAACGTCATGTTGGGTCGGTTGAACGGCATGGGCGTCACCAAGAGCCTGTTCAAACTGTTCTCGGACGAGGATCGGCGCACGGCGCTCATGGCGCTCGACCGGCTCGACATCGCTCAGACGGCCTTGCAGCAGGCGGGTACGCTTTCCGGCGGCCAGCAGCAACGCGTCGCGATCGCCCGCGCTCTGGTCCAGACCCCCAAGATCATCCTGGCGGACGAGCCGATCGCATCGCTTGATCCGCTCAACGCCAAACTCGTGATGGAGGCGCTCAAGCGCATCAATCAGGAGGAGGGCATCACCGTCATCTGCAATTTGCACACGCTCGACACCGCGCGGCAGTACTGCGAACGGATCGTCGGCATGAGCCAGGGCGCCGTCGTCTTCGAGGGCGGTCCGGACGACCTGACGACGGACGCCGCCCGGGCGATCTACGGCGCGGGCGATGAATTCGACGAGGCTGCGACCTCCACCAGCCTGAGCGGCGACGCCCCGGTCGGCTCCGCCGAGACGGCGCAGGATCAGGACGCGGCGGTGAAGGTGGTCGGCCTCTGAGGGGCGCGCGCCGCCTGCATGCGTCAGCGACAACAATGAGAAGCAATCACTTGGTCGAGCCCCTTCAGGAGCCTGGGGGAAAGCCGCGAAAAAAGCGGTCGGCTCCAAGCGAAACAGGAACCATTCCGCAGCAGTCGGAAAACAGAGGGCTGAGAGGCAATCCCATGACCAACTTCCGCACGTTCGCGGCCGCCGCCGCCATCACCGCGGCCGCAGCCGTCCCCTTCGCCGCTCCCGCCGCCGCGCAGGGCATCGAAGAGTTCCGCATCGGCATCCTGGGCGGAGAGAACGCCAACGACCGTCTGCGCTCGAACGAGTGCGTGCGGGCCAAGACCGAAGAGCTGCTCGGCGTCGAGACTAAACTGTTCGCGCCGGCCGACTACAACGCCGTGATCGAGGGGCTGCTGGGCGGCACCATCGACATGGCCTGGCTGGGCGCCTCCGGTTACGCCGCGGTTTATCTCGAGGACCCCGAGGCGGTCGAGCCCGTGCTGGTGAAGATCAACACGGACGGCAGCTACGGCTATCACTCGATCGGCTTCGCGCGGGTCGAGAACGACATCGAGGACCTCGGCGACATGGAAGGCAAGGTCTTCGCCTTCGGCGATCCGAACTCGACCTCCGGCTACCTCATCCCGTCGATCGAGATTCCGCAGGCCGGTTACTCCATGGAGCCGGGCGAGTATTTCAGCGACGTCGTCTTCGCCGGCGGCCATGAGCAGACCATCGTCGGCGTCTACAACGGCGACTACGACGCGGGCGTCAGCTGGGCTGACGGCCTGGGCGCCTGGGAGGACGGCTTCAACAGCGGCGCCTTCCGCAAGGCGGTCGACAGCGGCCTCGTCGACATGACGGAGATGCGCGAGATCTGGCGCTCCAACGTCATTCCGGAAGGCCCGATCGTGCTGCGCAAGGCGCTGCCGACCGAGGTCAAGGTGAAGATGGTCGGCATGATGGCCAGCCTGGAGTCGATGGACCCCGAGTGCGCTTACGGCTTCATGGCCGGCGAGGTGAAGGGCATCGCCCCGATCGATCACAGCGCCTACATCAGCGTGATCGAAGCCCGCCGCTCCAAGATCGGCGAGTAAGCTCAGACCGGTTCACGGAGGCCGGCGTCGGGATCCGTCCCGGCGCCGGCCTCTCCCTTTCAACGCCGCAAGGCCAAGACTTGTGACGGTTCGCCCATGTCCGCCGCCGACCCGCCGACGCTGACCAAACTGGAACAGCTGGATCAGGCTTACGCGAAGACCGAACGCACGCGGAAGCTCTATACGATGCTATTCCTCGGCGTGACGGTCTTCGTGATGGCCGGCGGTTTCACGCTGGCCGAGGACATGAATTCCGGCGGCTTCTTCAGCGGGTTGAGCAAATTCTTCGATTATCCCTCCTCGATCGTAAGCGAGGCGATAGAGGCGGGGTGGAGTTGGTTTCCGCTGCTGATCGAGTTTCTGCCGGCGCTGATCGAGACCGTGAACATGGCCGCCGTCGGGACCATCCTGGGGGCGGTGCTGGCTCTGGGGCTGTCTTTCTGCTCGACCCGGAATCTCGGCGTCTGGGCGCCCCTGGTGCCGATCTGCCGGCGCGCGATGGACATCGCGCGGGCCTTTCCGGAACTGATCCTGGCGCTGTTCCTGATCTTCGTGCTGGGCGCGAGCCCGGTCCCCGCGATCATCGCGGTGGCGTTCCACACCGCCGGAGCGTTGGGCAAGCTGTTCTCGGAAGTGAATGAGAACATCGACCGCGGGCCGCTCGACGGGTTGGCCGCGTCGGGCGCCAACTGGTTCCAGCGCATGCGTTTCGGCGTGCTGCCGCAGGTGCTGCCGAACTTCACCAGCTATCTGATGATGCGCTTCGAGATCAATATCCGCGCCTCGGCGATCCTCGGCTTCGTCGGCGCCGGCGGCATCGGCGCGGAGCTGCGCAAGGCGATCGGCTGGAGCCAAGGCGCGGAGACGGCGGCGCTGTTCGTGCTGTTGTTCCTCGCCATCATGCTCATTGATCAGGCGTCCGGGCGCCTGCGCAGACGCATGATCGGCGACGGCCTGCAACCGCTTTAACCGGGCGCGACAGGAGATTCGCAGACCATGACCGCCGCCTCCACCGCCGCCT
This sequence comes from Marivibrio sp., assembly GCF_040218065.1. Taxonomy (NCBI): domain Bacteria; kingdom Pseudomonadati; phylum Pseudomonadota; class Alphaproteobacteria; order Rhodospirillales; family Aestuariispiraceae; genus Marivibrio; species Marivibrio sp. The sequence continues at coordinate 139,809 of NZ_JAVJQE010000001.1, forward strand.
CCACCGCCGCCTCCGCCGCCGCCGATCTCGAACGCCGGTTCGCGGACACGCTGAAGCGCTCGCGTCGGCAGATGTTCTGGCCGGTCGGACTCGCGATCGGCGTGGTGATCTATCTCGCCTACGCCTGGGTCGCGTTCGACATGACCTCGCTGGTCCAGCAGTCGCGCATGGATCGCGGCATGATCCTGGCGCTCGACAGCTTCGCCTACAAAGTTCACGTGACCGAGGACCTGCGGGACGAGGAGGGGCCGAAACTCTCCATCGAAGGGGCGCGGCAAGGCGGGTTCAAGCAGGATCCGGAGTGGGTGCGGCGCAGCGGCGACCAGACCGCGGTGGATTTGGGCGACGGCTACTCGGTCACGCTGCAGGACCGCTCGCTGACGCTGTTCGCGCCGGGCCTGGATCAGGCGATCAGCGCCCGCGTGCTGGAGGACGGCACGGTGACGATGACCGGCCCGCAGCCTGGGTGGGTGAAGGTCAACGACCGCCGCTTCGAGGCGCGTCCCAGCCTGTTCAAACGCGTGCGTATGACCCGCACGCGGATCGAAGTGCACCGCTATTTTCTGGGTTGGGAGAACTTCTGGTTCGGCTATCAGAGCGCGTTTCACGGCATGGGGCTGCTGGAAGCCTGGGACTACGCGCAAAGTCAGCCGCAGATCGAAGCGGGGCTGTCCAATACGCAAAAGCTCCTCTCCGACATCTGGAACAACAAGGAATGGCAGCATGGCGAGGTCTTCCAGGCCTTGCTGGAGACCATCCTGATGGCCCTATTGGGTACGCTCGTCGCCTCGATGGTCGGGCTGCCGCTCGCCTTCGCGGCGGCGCGCAACTTCAATCCGCTGGGGCCGGTTCGATTCGTGATTCGGCGCGCCTTCGACTTCCTGCGCGGGATCGATTATCTCATCTGGTCGCTGATCTTCATTCGCGCCTTCGGCCTGGGGCCGCTGACCGGCATCATGGCGATCGCCTTCACCGACACCGGGACGTTGGGCAAACTCTACTCGGAAGCGCTGGAGAATATCGACGGACGCCAGGTGGACGGGGTGAAGTCCACCGGCGCGGCGCCGGTGCAGCGCTATCGATTCGGCGTCATCCCGCAGATCCTGCCCATCTTCATCGCGCAATCCCTCTATTACCTCGAATCGAACACCCGCTCGGCCACCGTCATCGGCGCGCTTGGCGCTGGCGGCATCGGGTTGAAGCTGGTGGAGACTCTGCGCACCGGCCAGGATTGGGAGAACACCCTCTACATCATCATTCTGACGATCGCGGTGGTGATCATGATGGACGTGTTTTCCGGCTGGCTGCGGCGCAAACTGATCAAGGAGAGCTGAGCCTCGTCGCGCGCGGGCGAACGCGCTAGCGCACCGTCGGCGAACAGGCTAACCTCCCGCGCATGCCGATGGATTGGGACAGATTGCGGATTTTTCACGCCGTGGCCGAGGCCGGCAGCTTCACCCATGCGGGCGAGAAGCTGAATCTCAGCCAGTCGGCGATCAGCCGCCAGATTTCGTCGCTTGAAGAGAGCGTCAAAGCCCCGCTGTTCCATCGCCACGCCCGCGGCCTGATCCTAACCGAGCAGGGCGATATGCTCTTCCGCACGGTCAAGGACGTCTTTCATAAGCTCTCGATGGTGGAGGCGCGTCTCGCCGAATCGAAGGACCGTCCGAGCGGCCCGTTGAAGATCACCACCACAACCGCTTTCGGCTCGACGTGGCTGACCCCGCAGATCAAGGAGTTCATCCATCTCTTTCCCGACGTCGAGGCGACGTTGATTCTGTCGGACGAGGAGCTGGATCTCGGCATGCGCCAGGCGGACGTGGCCATCCGAATGAGCCCGCCGCGCCAGCCGGATCTCGTGCAGCGCCCCTTGATGAGCTATACGACCAGGGTCTACGGCTCGACCGAATATCTCGAGGCGAAGGGGCGGCCGGGGACGCTCGACGATCTGGATCAGCATGACATCGTCGTCTTCGGCGAAGAGACGCCGATGCCGGTCAAGACCGTCAACTGGCTGCTCGACGCGGGCGCCAAGCCCGAATCGCCACGCCGGCCGATCCTGCGGGTCAACTCGGTCTACGGCATCTATCGCGCGGTGCGCAGCGGCCTCGGCCTCGCCGCGCTGCCGGAATTCATGATGCCGGAGAAGATGGGCCTCGAGCCGGTTCTCCCGGAATTGCAGGGGCCGACGACACAGGCCTATTTCGTCTATCCTGAAGAGCTTCGCCATTCCAAACGCATCGCCGTGTTCCGCGATTTCCTGCTGCGCAAGGTGGCGGAGATGCAATTCTAGGCGATCAGTCGAGCCGCAGCGTCGCGCCGGGGGGCGCAGCCTCGGGCCGCGGCAGGACGAGCCGTCCGCGCCGGGTGGCGATCGACAGCGTCAGCTCGCCGTGCGCGTCGTAGATCGCCGACACCCCCGCCAGCAGGTCCTTCTCCGCGCTCACCCGATGAATCCAGGCGTCCGCGAAGGCGGCGACGGTCTTCGGGCCGCCGGCCGGCGCCGGCCCGATCAGTATGATGTCCTGGACTTCGCCCGGCGAGGCGTCGAGCGCGCGCAGCGCGTTCGCCAGGTCGCGACCGAAGGGCGGCGGCGTCGGGCCGAAGGCGGCCAGCGCCAGACGGACCGGCGACAGCAGCGCGTAAACGGGCGCGGCCGCCCCGACGCGCAGGGCGTAGACTTCATAAGGAAACATCAGGGCCATTGGCCGGGCGGCCTCGCGATCGGGCGGGGGCGGGGCGGACGCTTGCTCCCGGCCGACGGTATCGACGGGGCGCGGGACGGGCAAGCGGGTTGCGCGCCGGCGACGATGCGCTAAAACTCCCGCCCATGCCGATTACGCTCGCCGACATTCGTCGCTATCCGGTCAAGGGTCTCGCCTCCGACGCGCTGCAGGAGACGACCCTGTCGATCGGGCGCGCACTCCCCAACGATCGCCGGTGGGCGATCGCGCACGCCGCCAGCCGAATCGATCCGGCCGCTCCGCATTGGGCCGAGAAAAAAGAATTCCTGATGCTGGCCAAGGACGAGAAGCTTGGCCAGTTGGGCGTCGCCTTCGACGACGAGACCAACATCCTGACGATCACCCGCAAGGGCAAGCAGGTGAGTCGCGGCAAGCTCGACGACGTCACGGGCCGGATGCTGCTGCAGACCTTCCTGTCCGGCTTCCTGCCGGACGGGCCGCGGGGCGCGCCCAAAATCGTCGAAGCGCCGAGCGACGAACAATTCACCGACGTTCCCGACCCCTTCGTTTCGATCATCAATCTCGCGAGCGTGCGTGATATCGAGCGCGTCGCGCGCGAGCCGGTCGATCCGCTGCGCTTTCGCGGCAACCTCTATCTGGACGGCGCCCAGGCGTGGGCTGAACAGGATTGGATCGGACGGAAACTTCAGATCGGGGACGCCGTGCTGGAGGTGGTGGAGCCGATCGAGCGCTGCGCGGCGACCAACGTGAACCCGGTCGACGGGGCGGTCGACATGAATGTGCCGATGACGCTTCGACGCGGTTTCGGCCATGTGCAATGCGGCGTCTATGCGCGCGTCACCGCCGGCGGGCGCGTGGGCGTCGGCGACGCGGTCGCCCTCGTCTGAAGGCGCTTCTCCCGCGAGGGCGGGGGCCTCAGGCGGTTCGGTCCGGCCTTTGCGCCTTCATCGATAAGATCCCGCGCGCCCGACTTGCCGCCCGAAAAGGTCGGCGCGTCCTCAATTCCGTCGTTCCAGGCATGCACCCGCTCTCGACGGAGATAGGAAATCCGCGGCGTTCAGAGCGCAGACCCTGAACGGCGTCAGCTTTTTTCGAACAGCCGGGCGCTTGTGCGGGGTCCCCTGAAACCTTGGGCGGCGAGACCGACGGGGCGGCCTTGGGCGGTCGCCCCTCAATCTGCGCCGATAATCGCCCGCAGACCGGCGTCGTCGTCGCCCTCGGAGGACTCCTCGTCGGACTCGCTCTTCGCCGGGCGACGCTTGCGCGGCGGCGCGTCGGGGTTCTTACGCGGGCGGCCGCGTCCGCGCTTGGGCGGCTGGGCGTCGTTGGCGGCGTCCTGGTCGCCGCCGTCCGACGGCTCGTCGCCGTCGCTTGCGTCGGCCTTCTTGCGGTCGCCGTCGAAGTCCAGTTGATCCTGGCCTTCCTCGCCGCCGCCGCGCTGGCCGCGCCCGCGGCCCCGGGCGCGCTGGCCGCGCCCGCCGGAGCGACCGTCAGCCTCGTCGCCGCCGCGAGAGTCGGCCCCGCGCTGGTCGTCGCGGCGCTGGTCCGCGTCGTTCTGCTCCGAACGGTCCGCGCGATTACCGGCGTCGTCATCCTGATCGCCGCGCTGGGTCAATTCCGATGCGTTGGGCGCTTGGGGCTGCCCCTGTCGACCGTCCCGACCGCGGTCGGAATTGTCGCTGTTGAGGATGCGGTAGTAATGCTCCGCATGCTGGAGCATGTTTTCGGCCAGAACCCGGTCGCCGGAGCCCTGCGCGTCGCGCGCGAGCTGCAAATACTTATCCTGGATCTGCGAGGCGTTGCCCCGGATGCGCACGCCGGGTCCGTTGGAATCGAAATTCTGCCGGGCGGGATTGCCGCCGCCGCCGCCGCCGCGTCGGCCGCCGTTGTTGCTGTTCCGCCGACCGCGCTTCTGATTTTGATTGCTCACACCGATCCTCGTTCGTTGAACCGACGCCGTCGGCCGAGTTTCCGGCGGCGTCCCCTCGCGTCGCATTCGCGTCAATCTCGCCCCGCCGGCGGGGGCGTCCGCCCCGCAGCCCGTCGGGCGCGAGGCGTGCCGTCGGTCGGCCTCGTCGCCGTCCGCTTGATCGTGGTGGAGGCCGGTCGGCTCCGGCGTCCGTCAGGCGTCGCGCGGTCGACGCTTCTGCGCTCCCTCGCGCAAGCGCGTCATCCGCTGTCGTGCGCCGCTCTCTTCGAATTTTAGCGCCAGCATCTGTCGGCGCCCGCGATCCCCGGACCGCAATCGCGATCTTGAAATGGGCTCGCGTCGGCCGCCCGACACGAAGGGACCCTAGCCGGTCCCAAGGGGCTTTCCAAGCCGTTTTTTGCCGCCCGCGACCAAGCAACGCGCGATCCCGGCGGCGTCCCGGCGACAAGCCAGCACGGCGAGACCGGAGGCCTCGGCGATGTCGGCGACGGCGCGCCATTGTCCGACGCCCACTTCGAGCGCCGCGACGCCGTCCGAGGGCAAGAGATCGGCTGCTGCGGCCAGGATGACGCGGTATGGATCGAGACCGTCCGCGCCGCCGTCGAGGGCGTCTGGCGGATCAAAGTCACGCACCTCCGGGCTCAGCCGCTTGATCTCGGCGTGCGGGATGTAGGGCGGGTTGGCGAGGATCAAGTCCACCGGGCCGGCGACGGCCCGCGCCCAGTCGCCCACGGCGATCATCGCCCGCGAGGCGAGGCCCAGCGCCAGCGCGTTGCGCCGCGCGACAACCGCCGCCGCCGGCGAAGCGTCCAGCCCCAGTCCGCGCGCCAGCGGCCGCTCGGCGAGGACCGAGAGCAGCAAACAGCCGCCGCCCACCCCCAGATCCAGGACGCGCAACGGCCGGTCGCGCGCGGGAAAGGCCTCCAACGCGGCGGCGACCAGCGTCTCGCTGTCCGCGCGCGGGTCCAGGACGTCCGGTGAGATCTCGAACGACAGGCTCCAGAACTCGCGGCGGCCCAGGATCCGGGAGACCGGTTCGCGCCGGGCGCGACGCTGCACCAGATCGCGAAACCGCGCGGCTTCGTCGGCGTCGACGGGCTCGCCGCCGGCCCCGATCACGGCGGCCGGCGGCCGGCCCAGGGCGGCCGCGAGAAGCAGGCGGGCGTCCCGGCGCGGCGCCTCGACGCCAGCCAGCGACAGCGTCCCGACCGCCTCGCGCTCCAACGCCGCCTGGGTCGGCGCGGCGCGGTGCGGGACGGCGGTCATGCATCCTCGCCGATCGCGGCGAGCCGCGCGGCGCGATCCTCCAGGATCAGCGCGTCGATCACCTCGCCTAGAGCCTCGCCCGCGATGATCTTGTCGAGCTTGTAGAGGGTCAGATTGATGCGGTGATCGGTGAGACGGCCCTGGGGAAAGTTGTAGGTGCGAATGCGCTCCGAGCGGTCGCCCGAGCCGACCTGGGTCTTGCGCGCCTCGGCGCGCTCGCTCATCTGGCGTTCGCGCTCAGCGTCGTAGAGCCGCGCGCGCAGCACCCGCATCGCCTTGGCGCGGTTCTTGTGCTGAGACTTTTCGTCCTGGCAGGTGACGACGACGCCGGTGGGCAGGTGGGTGATGCGGATCGCGCTGTCGGTCGTGTTGACGTGCTGACCGCCCGCGCCTTGGCTGCGGTAGGTGTCGACGCGCAGATCGCCCTCGTCGATCTCAACGTCGACCTCCTCCGCCTCCGGCAACACGGCGACGGTCGCGGCGGACGTATGGATGCGGCCTCCCGATTCCGTCTCCGGCACTCGTTGGACGCGGTGGACGCCGGATTCGTATTTCAGGCGGCCGTAGACGCCGTCGCCTTGGACTTCGGCGACGATCTGGGAATAGCCGCCGATCTCGTTCTCGCTGAGCTCGATCACTTCGACCCTCCAGCCTTCGTTTTGGGCGTAGCGTTGGTACATGCGGAACAAATCGCCCGCGAAAAGCGCCGCCTCGTCGCCGCCCGTGCCGGCTCGGATCTCCAGGATGGCGTTGCGATCGTCGGCCTCGTCCTTCGGCAGCAGCAACAGCTTGAGCTCGTGCTCGATGGTCGGCAACCGCTCGTCGAGCGCCGCGAGTTCGTCGCGGGCCAGCTCGCGCATCTCGCGCTCGCTCGTCGGATCGTCGACAAGGGCTTGCAGATCGCGCCGCTCCGCCTGAGCGGCCTTGAAGGCCTCGGCCTTCTCCACCAGCGGGCTGAGGTCCGCATACTCCTTCGACGCCTTTCGGAAAGCGTCGGGCGCCATGTCGCCGCGCGCCATCGTATCCGACAGTTCCTGATGGCGGGCCAAAACCCGGTCCAGATTGTCGCTCCACCCCATCGGCTTCTATCGATCCTCGTTTTCGTTGTCCTGAGCGGCTTCCGCGGCGGGACCGACGCCGAACAGGCGCGCCAGGACGCGATTGACCGTCACGGTGTCCCGCAGGTCGGCCGCCTCCCCGTCGCCGGCGATCGCGCGCAGCGCTTCGCTCGGACGGTGAAGCAGGCGATTGACCAGCAGCCGCGTCGCCTCCTCGGCGTCGGCCCGGGGGTGCGCCTGCAGGACCTGGGCTCGGGTCTCCTCGAAGTGGTCGCGCAGGGCGATCAGGACGGGGATCCCTTCGCGCTCGGCCTGGGCGCGCCGCCATTCGACGACCGCGGCTTCGACCATGCGCGCGGCTTCCTCGGCCTCGGCCCGTCGGTCCAGTTGGCCGCGCTCGGCCAGCTTCTCAACATCGGCGAGGGTGTAGCGAAAGGCCTCGTCCAACGCGTCGACGGCCGGGTCCACGTCGCTTGGAACGCCGCAGTCGAGGATCAGCATCGGCCGGCGCTTGCGGCGCTTCAAGGCGGCTTCCAGCGCGGCGCGGTCGATCAGATAGCGGCCGAGCCCTCCGGCCGTCACCACCACGTCGGCCCCGGCCAAGGCCTCCTCCAGCCGATCGAACGGCGCGAAGTTGCGTCCCGCGCGAACCGCCTGACGTTCGGTCCGGCGGGCGGGGCCGGTCTGGTCGAAGTGGGTCAGGCCGGCGCGCTCGAATTGCTCCAGCATCACCTCCGCCGCTTCGCCGAGGCCGATCAGCAGGCCTCGCCGGCGCGACAGGTCGCCGAACAGATCGCCCGCCACCCGCACCGCCGCGGCTGCGACCGAAACCGCGCCTTCGCCGATTCGCGTCTGGCTGCGCACGCGTTTGGCGACCTGGAAGGCGTTCTGGAACAGGCGGTCGGCGTCGCTATCGATCGCGCCCGCGGCCTGGGCGCGGGCGACGGAGGCCTTGAGCTGGCCCAGCACCTGCGCTTCGCCGACCATCTGACTCTCCAACGCGGCCGCGACGCGGTAGAGGTGATGAACGGCGTCGGCGTCGTACAGGCGATAGACCGCCCCTTCCATCCGGGCGGGCGAGACGCCCGCGCGCTCGGCGAGGAAGGCTTCGGCCTTCAACGCGGCCGCTTCCGGCTCCGGGCTCACGCCGTGCAATTCCACCCGGTCGCAGGTGGAGATCATAGCCGCCGGCGCCAGGCCGGCCGCGATCAGCGCCTGATAGGTCTCGTCGAGGACCGCGTCCTCGACGAACAGAGCTTCGCGCAGGCGGGCGTCCGCGGTGCGATGGGTCGCGCCGACGCTGTAGGGCCGCGCAAGCGCCGGCCGGACGACGGATTGCGGCTCCGCCACGGGACGATGGTCCTTCGGTTCGGGGGGAGGCGCTACTCGGCCGCGGCCTGGCCGCCGTCGGCGCGCGTCTCTCCGGCGGCCTTCTCGGCCTCGATTTCGGCCGCCTTGGCCTCCACCAGCTCGACCAGATGGTCGACGATGTTCTTGTCCTTCAGCCGGTGGTGGGGCTGCCCGGCGATATAGACCTGATGGGTGCCCTTGCCGCCGCCGGTGAAGCCGATGTCGGTCTCGCGCGCCTCGCCCGGCCCGTTCACCACGCAGCCGATCACCGACACGGTCATCGGCGTGGTGATGTGGGCGAGGCGCTCTTCGAGCACCTTCACCGTCTCGATCACGTCGAACTGCTGGCGCGCGCAGGAGGGGCACGAGATGACGTTGACGCCGCGGTGGCGAAGGTTGAGCGCCTTCAGAATGTCGAAGCCGACGCGGACCTCTTCCTCAGGCTCGGCCGACAGCGAGACGCGGATGGTGTCGCCGATCCCGGCCCACAGCAGCGAGCCCATGCCGATCGACGACTTGATGGTGCCTGAGCGCAGGCCGCCCGCTTCGGTGACGCCGAGATGCAGCGGCGCGTCCGTCGCCTCGGCCAGCGCCTGATAGGCGGCGCAGGCGAGGAAAACGTCGGACGCCTTCACCGAGATCTTGTATTCCTGGAAGTCGTTCTCCTCCAACAGCCGGGCATGCTCCATCGCGCTCTCGACCATGGCCTCGGGGCAGGGCTCGCCGTATTTCTCCAGCAGGTGCTTCTCGAGCGAGCCGGCGTTGACCCCGATCCGAATGGAACAGCCGTGATCCTTCGCCGCCTGCACCACTTCGCGCACCCGTTCGGCCGAACCGATATTGCCTGGATTGATGCGCAGACAGGCGGCGCCGGCCTTCGCGGCTTCGATCGCGCGCTTATAATGGAAATGGATGTCGGCGACGATCGGGACGGTCACTTCCGGCACAATCTTCGCCAGCGCCTCCGTCGACGCCTCGTCCGGGCAGGAGACGCGCACGATGTCGGCGCCCGCCACCTCGCAGCGCCGGATCTGCGCGATCGTCGCCTCCACGTCCGCGGTCAAGGTGTTGGTCATGGTCTGGACCGTGATCGGCGCGTCGCCGCCCACGGCCACCTTGCCCACGTGGATTTGGCGCGATTTCCGTCGATAAATGTCGCGATAGGGCCTGACGCTCATGCCGGTTCGCCCCGCTTTCAAATCTCGCGCACCGGGGCTGACGGCCCCGAGTTCGCGCGTCCAATCACCCTGACAAGATGCGGGCAGACGCCCCGGAAATCAAGCCGGCGCGGGCGCTTCGGCCGCCTTGCGCACCGGCTGGAACATGCGCCGATATTGCGCGGGGGCCAGGCCAGTCGAGCGCTTGAACAGCCGGCGGAAAAAGGCCGCGTTCTCGTATCCTACGATGGGCGCGACATCTTCACAGGCGTGCGCCCCGCCTTCCAGCAGACGCTTCGCCTCCTCGACCCGCAAGTTCTGGATGTGGGAGATGAGGGTCGAGCCGGTCGCCGCCTTGAAACGGCGCTTCAAGCTGCGCTCGGGAACGCCGGAGACTTGCACGGCGCGCGACAACGCGTCCGCCTCGGAGAAGTGATCGGCCAGCCAGTCCTGCACCCGCCGGACGGCCGCGTCCGCGTGCGGTCGGTAGCGAACCAGGCTGGTGTAGGGCGCCTGCCCCTCGTTGTGCCATTTCAGCAGATAGACTTTGGCGATGCGAACCGCTTCCTCTGGCGAACAGTGCCGCGCGATGATGTGGATCGCCAGATCGTGCCAGGAGGTGGTGCCGCCTGCGGTGACGATCCGCCCGGTCGGCTCGGCGAAAACTAAATTGGGCTCCGGGCGGAAGGTCGTCTCGGGGAAACGCGCGCGGAACATATCTTGGTAGGCCCAGTGCGAGGTCGCCTCCCGCCCTTTAAGCAGCCCGCTCGCGGCCATCATCACGGCGCCCGAGCAGGCCGAATAGATAAAGGCCCCGTCGCTGTAGCGCCGCCGAATCCAATCCATCAGCTCGGCGTAGCGGTCCTCCATGGGATCGTCCACCGCGAGCCAAAGCTCCGGCAGGATGACGATGTCGGCCGGCGGCGCCGCGTTCAGGCTGCAATCCGGCTCCACCGGGATGCCGTTTAGACAACGGAAGCGCGCCCCGTCCGGCGAGACGATCCGGATTTCGAAATGCGGCGCGCCGACGGGTCGGCTGGTCAGGGCGTCCCACAGAACGCCGGCGGCGTTCAGCACGTCGATCATGCCGTAGAGCGCCGAGCCCGCGGTCTCCGGGACCGCGACGATCTGCACGCGGACCCGCTTGGCTTCTTGTCGTTGCATCTTAAACGACCCTTTTTTGGCGCAAATGGATCGATGGTGTCAGTTATCGATCTAACCCGTGCGGCTGTCCAGCGGTAAACACCGCGCCTGTCGCCTGGAAGCCCGCGCGGTGCGGCGCTTCGGCGACCGGTAGAAGAAAGGATCAGCATCATGTCCATGCACCAAGCCGCACGCGCGGCTCAACCGGAATTGAACGGCCTCGACGTTGAGGCCGCGACCGCCACGATCGCGGCGCTCAAAGCCGACCCGGCTCTGGCGCAGTTCCGTTTCCGGGCCAGCAACAGCTGGATCTCGGGCGGCGAGAACCGCTCGACCATTCAGGGCTTCTACGGCGCGGGCCGCGAGGACGACAGCCGCAGCGAAGCCTGGGACTTCACCAACGGCGAGCCTCCGGTCCTGCTCGGCCGCAATGAGGGGGCGAACCCGGTCGAGTTCCTGCTGCACGCGTTGGCGGGCTGCGTCACCACCACGCTCGTGCTGCACGCGACGGCGCGCGGCGTTCGAATCCGCAGCCTTTCGACCGAGCTTGAGGGCGACATCGATCTGCGCGGTCTGTTGGCGCTCGATGATGAAACCACGCCCGGCTATCAGGAGATCCGCATCGCACTGTCGGTAGAGGCCGACTGCTCGGACGAGGAGCTTGAGGCTCTGATCGCCGAGGCGCAGCGGCGCTCGCCCGTCTGCAACACGATCTGCCGGCCGACGCCGGTGACGATCACGCGCAAGGCGGCCTGACCGTGCGACGAGCTGGCCCGCCGACCCCAACCTAGGGGGCGGCGCGGCCGGTCCGTCATGCAGCTGATGAGGAGATTCCGTCGTCATGGCGTATACACTTTCCCCGGCGCGGATGACCGCGCCGTCCTCTCACCCGACCCGCCTGATGCGCGTGGGATCCCGGCTTGCGGATTGGAACCGCGCGCTGTGGGCGCCCAGCGCAGCCCGCGCCGAGCAGCGGCGTCACGCTCGCGAACCGGCCGGCATGAGCGACCATGATGTGTGCAGCATCGGCCTTCAGCGGATTGATATCGGCGCCGTCCTGCGCGGCGAGCCGGTTGATCTTAACCTGCCGGTCGACGCTTTGCCCTGGAGGGACCGGTCATGACGTCTGGATCGACCCCGGTGCTCGCGCTGCATTGCTCCGGCGCCGGCCCGAAGCAATGGCGCGGTTTGGCCAGTCGCCTCGGCTTGGAGCGCCCCTTCCTCGGACCGTCGCTTTTTGGGGCACCGGGCGGGCCTGTCTGGGAGGGCGCACGAGCCTTTACGCTGGCGGAGGAAGCCGCGCCGCTGCTGCGCCTGATCGACGAGGTCGGGCGGCCGGTTCACCTGGTGGGCCATTCCTACGGCGGCGGCGTCGCCCTGCACCTGGCTTTGGCGCGCCCGAACAGAGTGGCGAGCCTCAGCCTTTATGAGCCCTCGGCGTTCCATCTCCTGAAGATGCTCGGCGCCGCCGGCGTCGGCCCCTTCGCCGAGATCGCCGGGATCGCGCGTGCGGTCGCTGGACGGCTAGCCATCGGCGACCGGGCGGCCGCGATGGAGATCTTCGTCGACTATTGGGGCGGGTCGGGCGATTGGGCCTCGTTGCCGATGGAGAAGCGCACCGGGTTGCTCGCCTGGGCGTCGAAGGCGGCGCTCGACTTCCACGCGCTCTTCGAGGAGCCTTCTCGGCCTGACGCGCTCAAAGCCTGCCGGATCCCGAGCTTCATCTTGCGGGGCGCGACCTCGCCCGAACCGAGCCGCGTCGTCGCTGAACAACTGGCGGCGATGCTGCCGGCGGCGCGTCTGTCGGTGGTGGAAGGAGCCGGACATATGGGTCCGTTTACCCACCGCGAGACGGTGGAGACGGCGATCGTCGCCCATATCGAGCGCGTCGAAGGCGCGCACGCAGCGCGCCCCGATTGGAAGACCGCCGCCTGAGCGCGCAGTCGCGGTCGGCGCCCCTCAGCCGCCGGCCGCGACCCCCGCTTTCAGCTTGTCGGGGTCGAGCGCGACGTTGCGGCGCACGGCGCCCAACGGGCCGATGTCCGGCGCGCGTTCGCCGTCCACGACGATTTCAAGGCCGCCCGCATTGCCGGTCACCAACGTGACGCCGGCCCGATCGGGGGCGCGATAGGTCTCGCCCGCGCGGAGCAGACGGGCGAGCAGCGTCTCTCCGTCCGGTCCGGTGACTTCAATCCAGGAGGCGACGCGCGCGGTGATCGACACCCGGCTTTGCGTCGGCGGGGCGCCGAAGACGGAGCCGGCGTCGCCGGCGGCGGGCTGGGCGGTCGGTTGCGGCGCGCTCGGCGGCGGCGGGCTCGGGGCCTGGGGCGCGTCCGTCTCGGCTTCAGCACCCGTCTGCGCGCTTACGCCGGTCGGCTCCTCGGTCTGCACGCCCTCCGCCGAGGGGCCGGCGGCCGGCGTTTCGTCGGGCGCCTCCATCGGCGCTTCCGGCGTCGGACCGGCTTCCTCGGCGGGTCGTTCGGCGAGCGCTTGCGCGCCGGCGTCGGCTTCCGCCTCGGCGCGCGCTTGCATCTCCGCGGCCTGTTGCTGGGCGAGACGCTCGGCCTCGGCGGCGGCTTCGTCTGCGGCCTGGCGCGCGGCCCGTTCGGCCTCGGCGGCGATTTCCTCCTCGGTGCGGATCGGCGGCTGCGGCGTCGTGGCCGCTTGATCGCCCGCCGTCTCTTCGCCCGCCGTCTCTTCGCTCGCCGTCTGCTGGCGGGAGGTCTGGTCGGTTTCGGCCGGACTGGACGCGGCCGAACCCGGCGCCGTCGGGTCTGGGCCTTGGGTCTCGGGCGTTTCGGTTTGGGGCGTTTCGACCTCAAGGGCCGCCTGCGCCGTCGGATCCGAGGCGAGCGGCTCGTCCCGTCCCGACGTCGATCCCGACTCCGTCTCGGGCGCCGCCGCCGGCGCGTCGGCCTGAGGGGGCTCGCCCTGTGAGGCGGATCGGCCGTCGGTCGAGGGCGGATTGTCCGGCGTCCTCGCCCCGTCGATCAGTTCGACCAGCTCGTCGGGCACGGCGGGGATGATCTCCGCCACAGGTCGATCTTGGCCGGAGATGTAAAGCCAGCCGCCATAGACCAGTCCGCCAAGGACCAGCGCGACCAGCAGCAGGGCGAACCCCGGCACCCGACCGCCGGGCAGCGGCTCGGGGAACACGAGCTCCGCCTTGGCGGCGAGCGCCCGGCTGTCCGCCTTGAAGCGGGCGACGACGTCCTCGGTCTCCAACCCGAGATAGTCGGCGTAGGCGCGCACGAACCCGACCGCGTAGGTGGGGCCTGGCAAATCGCCCAGCCGGCCTTCTTCGATGGCTTCAAGGTAGGGGTGGCGGATCCGCAGCTTCGCGGCGACGTCTTTCAGGTCTTCGTCGCGCGACAGACGGGCGCTGCGCAGGATATGGCCGACGCGGGTTCGCTCCGCCTCGGCGTGGGCGTGCGGATCGTGCTGACGGTCTGTCTCGGGGGCGCGCGCCATAAAGGGGTGCTTCAGCCTCGGCTCGTTGTCGATCATGCCCGTGGCGGACGGGGCGCTCAGCCTGAAAACGCCAGCGATTTAAAGATAGTATGTAGATGCGCCACGGAAACGCAATGCCCGATCTCGTCTTGGAACTCTTGGAACTAGGGCGATTCCGCGGCGCTCAGAGCGCCACCCCGTGATCTCGGGCGAAGCCGGCGAGTCGCGCGCGCAGCGAGTGGCCGCGCGCCGAAAGCAGGCTGTGCGTGAAGTCGTTGACCGCCCCGGCGTCGAGCGAGCGGACCATCGTGCGCACCGGGCCGATCGCCGCCGGCGCCATCGACAAGCGCCGCACCCCGAGCCCGATCAGCGCCATCGCCTGCAGCGGATCTCCGGCCATCTCGCCGCACACGGAGAGCGGTATGCCGGCGGCGTTCGATTCCCGGACGACATGCGCCAGGAAACCCAACGCCGGGGGCGACAGCGGGTCGTAGCGTCCGTCGAGCCGCGGATTGCCGCGATCCGACGCGAACAGGAACTGCATCAGATCGTTCGAGCCGATCGACAGAAAGTCGGCGCGCCCCGCTAACGCGCGGATCTGGAAGGCGAGCGAGGGAACCTCCAGCATCGCGCCGACCTGCAGACGGCTCGGCGTGGGTTCGCCGCGCTCCTCGGCGCGCGCGACCTCCTTCATCAGCAGGCGGCGCGCGTACTCGAACTCCGCGACCTCGGCGACCATCGGAAACATGACCGAAAGCGGCCGCGCGCCGGCGGCGCGCAACATGGCGCGCAACTGGGTGCGCAGGAGGCCCGGCCGGTCCATCGCGATGCGGATGGCTCGCCAGCCCATGGCCGGGTTCTCCTCGTCCGAGGACTGGAAGTAGGGCAGCACCTTATCGCCCCCGATGTCCAGCGTTCGGAAGACGACCTCCTTGCCCTCCGCCTGATCCACGATCTTGGCGTACAAATCGGTCTGGGCCTCCACGCCCGGGAAATCGGAGCGCACCATGAACGGCACTTCCGTGCGGTAGAGCCCGACGCCCGACGCGCCGCTCTCGTGCAGATGGGCCATGTCGATCAGCAGCCCGGCGTTCATCATCAGCTCGACGGAGACGGCGTCGCGTGTGACGCTGGGCAGATCGCGCTCGCGGCGATAGGTTTCGCGCTTCTCCTCGAAGGTGCGCATCGAGGTTTCGAAGGCCGCGCGAAAATCTTCGCCCGGCCGCACGAAGCAGACGCCGTTGTTGGCGTCGACGATGATGCGGTCGTAGGCCTCGACCCGGCTGACGATGTTCTTCACCCGGCCCAGCACCGGAATGTCGAGCGCGCGGGCGACGATCGCGACGTGGCTGGTGGCCGAGCCTTCCTCCAGCACCAGCCCGCGCAGCCGGGCGCTGTCGTAATCCAGCAGTTCGGCCGGGCCCATGTTGCGGGCGACCAGGATCGCGTCTTCCGGCAAGGCCCCGGCCGCAGCCGCCAGCGCCTCCGGCCCGCCGGCCAGATGCTGCAGCAGGCGGTAGGCCAGATCCTCAAGATCCAACAGCCGTTCGCGCAAGTACGCGTCGTCTACATCCTTCATGCGCGCGCGCGTCTCATCCTGTACGCGTACAACCGCGCCTTCAGCCGTCAGACCGGTCGAAACGGCCTCCCGGATCCGCCGAATCCAGCCCCGATCCTGGGCGATCATTCGATAAGTCTTGAGAATGTCGACATGATCGCCGGCGCCGTCGCTGTCCGCCTTGTCCACCATATCGTCCAGGGACTTGTGCATCGCCGCCAACGCTTCGGCGAGGCGCTGCTGCTCCTGCGTTTCGTCCTCCGCCACCAGGCGGCCGACCGGCACGTACGGCCGGTGCAGCACCGCCCGCCCCATCGCCAGACCGCCGTTCAGCTTGACCGCATCCAGGCGCAGGGGCGCCACCGCCAGGCCGTCCGCCGGCGCCTGCTCGCCGCGCCGGACGACCTCGCCAGAGGCGATGAGCTCCGCGATCACCATCGCGATCGTCTCCATCACCTCGACTTCTTCGTCGGTGTAGCTGCGGCTGGTGCGGTTCTGCACCGCGACCACGCCCAAGACGCGGCCGCCGCGCAGGATCGGCACGCCCATCATGGATTTGTAGACCTCTTCGCCGGTCTCCGGTCGGAAGGCGAAGTTGGGATGGCTTTGCGCGTCGGCCAGCGCGGTCGGGCGGCTGTTGGCCGCGATGTCGCCGACGATGCCCTCGCCTACGCGCAGGCGGGTCTGGTGCACGGCCTCGGCCTTCAGGCCTTCGGTGGCGAACAGCTCCAGCACGTCGCCGGCGCGGCGCACGTAGATCGAGCAGACCTCCGCCACCATGTCGCGGGCGATGAGGCGGACGATTTTATCGAGCCGCTCCTGCGCCGCGCCGCCGCCGGCCATGACGTCGCGCAGCCGCTTCAGCAGCTGACGCGACCCGGCCCATTTCGCGGTGACGCCCATGCTTCTCGCCCGTCTCCTCGGCCGCGTCCGATCCGGACCGGGCGCGCCATCGGTTTCGCGATGTTGTCGGCCGTCGTCGCGGCCGGCGGCCCTTTAGGCCGCGTCCAGCCCGTAGGCGGTGTGCAGCGCGCGGATCGCAAGCTCGGTGTATTCCTCGGCCACCAGCGTCGAGATCTTGATCTCACTGGTGGAGATCACCTGGATGTTGATCCCTTTGTCGGCCAGCGTGCGGAACATGGTCTGGGCCACGCCCGCATGGCTGCGCATGCCCACCCCGATGACCGAGATCTTCACCACGTCCGCGTCCTGGATCAGCTGCTCGTATTCGATGGCGGCGCGGTTCTTCTCCAGCACGGCGACCGCGCGCTCCAGATCCGTCTTGGCGACGGTGAAGGTCATGTCGGTGCGCACGCCGTCGCTGGCGACGGACTGGACGATCATGTCGACATTGACCGCCGCGTCCGCCAGCGGCCCGAAGACCGAGGCGGCGACGCCCGGCTTGTCCGCGACCTTGACCAGGGTGACCTTCGCCTCGTCGCGCGAATAGGCGATGCCGCTTACGACCTGTTGCTCCACGATCTCGTCCTCGTCCACGACCAGGGTGCCCGGCTTGTCGTCGAAGCTGCTCAGCACCTGCAGCCGCACCCCGTGATTCATAGCAAGTTCGACCGACCGCGTCTGCAGAACCTTCGCCCCCAGGGAGGCCATCTCCAACATTTCTTCGTGCGAGATGCGCGCGAGCTTGCGCGCCTTGGAGACGATCCGCGGGTCGGTCGTGTAGACGCCGTCGACGTCGGTGTAGATGTCGCAGCGCTCCGCCTTCAAGGCGGCGGCCAGCGCGACCGCCGTCGTGTCCGAGCCGCCGCGGCCGAGCGTGGTGATGCGCCCGCGCGGGCTCACCCCCTGGAAGCCGGCGATCACCGCCACCTCGCCGTTCGAGAGCCGCGGGTCCAGATTGTCGGTCCCGATCTCCTCGATCCGGGCCTTGCCGTGCACCTCGTCGGTCTTCAGCGGGATCTGCCAGCCGAGCCAACTGCGCGCGGCGACGCCCATTTCCTGCAGGCGCAGCGCCATCAGGCCGGCCGTCACCTGTTCGCCGGAGGCGACGACCGCATCGTATTCACGCGCGTCGTACATCCGGCTCGTCTGATCGACATAGCCGACCAGCTGGTTGGTCGCGCCCGCCATGGCGGAGACGACGACGGCGACCTCGTTCCCGGCCTCGACCTCGCGCTTGACGCGCGCGGCGGCGTTGGCGATCCGCTCGATGTCGGCCACCGAGGTGCCGCCGAATTTCATCACGATCCGGGCCATGGGCGGGGGTCCGCGTCCTCATGCGTCAGAAGGTCCGCCCGCCTTGCCGGGCCGGCGCGGCGTATCCATACTCAAGCGCTGATCCGCGCGCAAGGCCGCGCGGTATCCAGACGCCTCCGCCGTCCTTTGTTTTTGAGGAAAGCCGTCGTGATGAGCGCAAGCGCCTCCGTCGATCGCAGCGAAGTCGAAAAATTCTCCCGCATCGCCGCCCAATGGTGGGACGAAGAGGGCGAGTTCAAGCCGCTTCACAAGCTCAATCCCGTGCGTCTGCAGTTCCTGCGCGACCGGCTGTGCGCGCGCTTCGGCCGCGATGCGAAAAGCGTGCGGCCGTTCGAAGGGCTGCGCCTCCTCGACGTCGGCTGCGGCGGGGGGCTGGTGTGCGAGCCGCTGGCGCGCCTCGGCGCCGAGGTCGTCGGCCTCGACGCGACGGAGGAGTCGATCGGCGTCGCGCGCGCCCACGCCGCCGAAAGCGGCCTTCAAATCGACTACCGCTTCGAGACGGCCGAGGCGCTCGCCGCCGCGGGCGAGACGTTCGACGCCGTCCTCGCGCTGGAAGTGGTGGAGCATGTCACCGACCCGCCCGCCTTCGTCGCGACCTGCGCGTCGATGGTGCGGCCGGGCGGCGCGATGGCGCTCTCCACCCTCAACCGCTCGCCCAAGGGGTTCCTGCTCGGCGTCGTGGCGGCGGAGTACGTGCTGCGCTGGCTGCCGCGCGGCACGCATGATTGGAAGCGCTTCGTGAAGCCCTCCGAGCTCGCCGCCATGCTGCGCGCCTCAGGCCTGCGCCTCGCCGACCTGCAAGGCCTCGTCTACGACCCCGTCAGTGACGACTTCCGCCTCGACCCCAAGGATCTCAACGTCAATTACCTCGCCTTCGCCGTGAAGGGTTAATTTGTTTCTCTTTATATCGTCTGGAATCCGCACAATCTCTTTTTGTTCTTGACAGTGGCGCGGTTTTAAGCGATCAAGGCGTCGGACACACACCACAGGTGCGCCCGAACCTCGGGCGCGGCGCATGAGGCAAGCCCCGGATCAATCGATCCGGGGCTTTTTTCATGCGCGCCGTCAGGAGCGGAGGATGAGAGAGGTGCAGCTAATCCGCGGATCGATCCGCCGGACGAAGATCGTCCGTCACCAACCGGAAGCCGAAATCGTTACTGCTGGCGTCACCGGGATACCGCCGCCGTGTATAGCGGTTGATCCATTTCTCGCCGCTGGACCATTTGCCGCCGCGCAGCGTTCGGAACGCCGTGTCGCAGGGGCCGTAATAGGCAGCCGTCGCGGGGCGCCCTTCGTGGCTGTCGCGCCAGCAATCGCCGACATATTCGGACAGGTTGCCGAGCATGTCGTGAAGGCCGAACGGGTTGGCGGGAAACTGCGCCGTCGGGGCCAGACCGCGCCAGTCTTCCCCCGGACAGTTCAGGCAGTTCACCTGGCCGGACGGGACCGGGCCGTCGCCCCACCAGCGGGCGGCGTCCCGTCCGCCGCTCGCGGCCCATTCCCACTCCGCCTCGCTCGGCATTCGGTAATGGCGGCCGGTCTTCCCGATCAGCCAGGCGATGTAGAGCTGAAACCTGTCGTAGCTGACGGAGACGATCGGGAAGCTTTCGCGATCGTCCCGTTCGTCGAACCAGCCGCGCTGGTGGTCCCAGCGGTCCAGGCAAGCGCCCGCGGCGACGCAGGCCTCGTACTGCCCGATGGTGATCTCCGTTCGGCTGATCGCGAAGGGCGCCGTCACTTGCACTTCCGTCGCCGGCGCCTCCTCCGGCTCTCCGCCGTCGCGGCCCATGACGAAGGAACCTGCCGGGACCACCACCATCTCCGGGCAGGTCGCGCAGTCCTTGAAGCTATCCCCGACGCCGACGGTTTCTTGCGTATTCGCCGGGTTCAGCCCCGACAGAAGAAACGCCGCCGCGGCGCCTGCGAAGAGCGTCCGAATCTTGCCCCGGAAGGGCGCCGAAGGCGGCGCTAAAGCGTTCATCAATCCCTACCAACCAGAAAGGAAGTCTACGATCATGAGCGAGGATATCACACGCAGCGGTGGGTACGTTTTGAAATTCTACGCCGATCCGGGCGGCCCGGTCGGGCATTTCTCCGTCCGCATTCAGGGGCCGGACGGCGCCGTCCACGACATTGTCGGCAAATACCCGGCCGACGCCGACAAGCCGACCAGCCTCAGCGGCGACGTTCCGGGCGCGATCCGTGACGATTCCGACCGCGCTTCGAACGACGACGTCATCCGCAGGGAAATTCCGCTTCCCGATAAGGAGGCGGCGGATGCGGCGGCCGATTATCTGCGCGGGCAGATGGATAAGGCCGGCGCGTACAATCTGTTCGACGACAGTTGCGTCGACCTGCTTCAGGGAACGCTGGACGCCGCCGGCGTCGACGGCCATGTGGCGGATTATTTCGACGATAAGGATTTGGATAGAATGGGCGACCTTCCGCTCGGCGCCGGCGATGCGGCGCAGGCGGATCGGGACAAGTCCGATCAGCAACGCCGACGTGACGCCTTTCACGAACGGCGGCGCCGGGAGAAGGAAGAGGAAAAGCGACGGAAAACGACCCCAGAGCCCGGGAAGTCTGGACAGGAGCCGCAAGCGCGCCAAGAGCCGGAGGCGTCTGGCGCGAAAGGTCGCGGCGCGGCGGCGAGCGATGCCGACCGCGCGCGCCTGAAGACGGCGGTCGTCGACGCCTTGAACGCCATCGACCCGGAAGAAGCCGTCCTTCTTAAGCCGCCGGCGGATTGGAGCGAGCCGGAAGCAAAAAGCTTGATGCGCCGCGACGGGTATTGGGGCGGTGATCCTGGGCGACGGAAGATCTTGCAGGACGGCGTGGCCGGATGGTTCGGCGCGCACGCCGGAAACGAGCCGGTCGCGCGCGACGGAACCGGAAAGGCGGTGGAGCGCCCTTGGAAACGCGACCCCGCGAAAGAGCCGAAACCGCTCATGACCGCCGACGGCCTGCCTTTGAGCGCGGCGTTTGAAGGGATCGGCGATCGCCTGACGAAGCGGAACCGCTCCAAGTCCGCGGCTGACGCCGTCCGAGGCTTTCAGGCCGGACTGAACCGGCTGGCGGACGCGCAGGAGACGGCCGAACCTGAGGGCGAAGTTGATCCTTACCGTCGCTTCGATCGGCCGGCTGCAAAGCGGCCTAAGCGCTTGAAGGAAGACGGGCTGTTCGGCCCGAAGACCGCCGAAGCGACGCGTTTCGCACTGGTCAACGACGGCGCCGAGCGGGTGTTACGCGCGTCCGAGGCGTTCCGCGCTTGACGGCGCGGGTGCATCGCTAAGCGCAATGCGCCCGGCTCCGCCGCTTACTCCGCCGCCTGCGGCTGAGCCGGCGCGTCGCCCGACGCCTTGCGCGCGCGGCGGGCCTGAAGGTTGGCGCGCAGCATCAGGGCCGAGGGCGTGACGATCAGCGTGAGCACCGTCGCGAAGGCGAGCCCGAAGACGATCGCGGTCGAGAGCTGCACCCACCATTGCGTCGACGGCGCGCCGATCGAGACGGTGCGCGTCAGGAAGTCGATGTTGGTCTGCAGCACCATCGGCATCAGGCCCAGGATCGTCGTCACCGTGGTCAGCAGGACCGGGCGCAGGCGCTGAGCGCCGGTGCGCAGGATGGCCTCGCGCATCGTGGCGCTGGTCTTCTTCAGCCGGTCGAAGGTGTCGATCAGCACGATGTTGTTGTTCACCACGATGCCGGCCAGCGCGATCACGCCGATGCCCGACATGACGATGCCGAACGGCTCGCCCATCGCCAGCAGGCCCAGCATCACGCCCACCGTCGACATGACGACCGCCGACAGGATCAGGAAGGCGGAATAAAAGCTGTTGAACTGCGTCACCAGGATGACGGCCATCAGGAACAGCGCGACGCCGAAGGCCTTCACGAGGAAGTCCTGGGCGGCCTGCTGCTCCTCGTCCTCGCCCTTGAATTCGACCTCGACGCCGGCGGGCAGCGGGTCGCCCTCCAGCCAAGCGCGGATCTCCCGGACTTTGTCGTCGGGCAGCACGCCCTCTTCGACGCCGGCGCGGACATACATGATCCGGCGGCTGTCGACGCGGTTGAGGACGCCGGTCTTCTGTTCGGCCGAGCGCTCCACGAAGTTGCCGATCGGCATGCGCCCGGAGCCGGTGTTGATCCGCACCCGGTCGAGCTGATCGACGGTGCGATAGCGTTCCGGGAAGCGGGCCATGATGTCGACTTCGTCGTCGGTGTCGTCGGGCCGGTATTCGCTGACCTTCAGGCCCTTGGTCACCATCTGGATGAAGCTGCCGATCAGGGTCACGTCGGCGTCGAACTTGGCCGCCTGGGCGCGGTCGACGTCGAGCTTCCACTCGATGCCCGGCACGGGCCGCGAATCCTCCAGATCGATCAGCCCCGACATGCCCTCCATCTTCTCGCGCACGGCGACGACGGCGTCGTCCAGCAGCGAGGGGTCGCGGGCCGAGAGTTGAACGTGGACCGGTTTGCCGGTGGGCGGACCCGCCTCCGGCTCGCGCACCTCGACCCAGACGCCGGCGAGGTCGGCGGTCCGCTGACGGATCTCCGCCTTGATGGCGGCGGCCGGGCGGCGCTCGTCCCAATCGACGAACTCGATCTGGATTTTGCCGACGATGTCTTCGGCCTCGTCGTCGCGCGATTCGAAGATGCCGGAGGAGGTGTAGATCGTCTTGAACTCCCCTTCGGCGCGCTGCATGGCGAGCAGCTCCCGCTCGACGTCGCGGACCAGCAGGTCCTTCTCGCGCACCGCCATGTTGCCGCGGGCGTGGATGTTGACGATCAGTTGCTCCGGCTCGACGTCGGGGAAGAACTCCACCCCCTTGCCGAACTGGGCGTAGGCGCCCCAGGCGCCGATGAGCGTGACCAGCGCCAGGCCCAGCACCACGCTCGGCGCCTTCAAGGCGAGGCCTAGCGTGCGCACGTAGAGCCCCGTCATGCCGCCGATCTGGTCGAGCGGCGTCTGATCCTCCTCCGCCTCGGCGGCGAGCGACTTGGCCCGGTCGACCGTCTGCCGTTCGATCAGCCGCCCGGCGACTCCGCCCAGCCACCAGCCCAGGATCAGGCCGCCCAGTCCGCCGACGGCCGCGGCTGCCGGCGCTGCGCCGCCCAACCCCGCCGCATGCAAGGCCGGACCCCCGATCGTGAAGGCGAGCCCGCCGAACGCCGCAGCCAGCGCCAACGTGATCACCAGCCGCACGATCCCGCCGAGCCGCGCGCCCAGCACGGGGATGAAGATCAGCGCCATCGCCAGCGAGGCGGTCAGCGTCGCGATCAGCGTGATCGGCATGAACTTCATGAACTCCCCGACCACGCCGGGCCAGAACAGAAGCGGCATGAACGCGGCCAGGGTGGTCGCGGTGGAGGCGATGATCGGCCAGGCCATGCGCTTCGCCGCCAGGCCGTAGGCGACCTCCTTGCTTTCGCCCTCGGCCAGCTTGCGGTCGGCGTATTCGGTCACGACGATCGCCCCGTCGACCAGCATGCCGACCGACAGGATCAGCGCGAACAGCACCACGATGTTGACGGTGAGCCCGATCATCGACAGCACGAGAATGCCGGCCAGGAAGGAGCCGGGAATCGCCACGCCCACCAACAGCCCGCCGCGCACCCCGAGCGCCCCGACGATCACGATCATGACCAGCAGCACCGCCGAGATGACGTTGTTCTGCAGGTCTGTCAGCATGATGCGGATGTCTTCGGACTTGTCCTGGCTGTACGAGACGTCGACCGTCGCGGGAAAACGCGTCGCGGCCTCGTCGACCAGATAGCGCACGGCCTCGATGGTCTCGATGATGTTGGAGCCGGTGCGCTTGGAGATCTCAAGCGCGATCGCCCGCTCGCCGTCGACGCGGGCGAACTGGGTCGGATCCTTGAAGGTGCGGCGCACCTCCGCCAGGTCGCGCACGCGCACGACGGCGTCGCCGGTTGAGACCAGCGGTTGGTTCAAGATGTCGTCGACGCCCTCGAACAGACCCGGCACCTTGATCGAGAAGCGTCCCGCGCCCGTGTCGAGCGCGCCCGCCGCGATCAGCTGGTTGGAGCGGTCGATGGTGGTGAACAGTTCCGAGGGCTCCAGCCCGTAGCTCTCCACCAGGGCGGGATCGATCAGCAGTTCCACCGATTCCTCACGGTCGCCGGTGATCGCGGCCTCCAGCACGGTCGGGATGGTCTCGATCTCGTCCTGCAGGCGCCGCGCCAGGCGCAGCAGCGTGCGCTCCGGGGCCGGGCCGGAAAGCGTCACCACCAGTACGGGGAAGAGGCTCAGATTGACTTCGTTGACCGACGGTTCGTCGGTGTCCTCGGGCAGTTCGGGCTTGGCCAGATCCACCTTCTCGCGCACGTCCTGCAGGGCGGCGTCGGCGTTGAAGCCGGCCTCGAATTCCGCCAGCACGTTGGCGCCGCCCTCATAGGCGGTCGAGCGCAGCTCCTTCAGCCCCTCGATCGACTGCATCTCCTTCTCCATCGGGCGCACCAGCAGGCGCTCGGCGTCCTCAGGCGAGATGCCCTCGTGGTGCATGGAGACGTAGATGATCGGGATGTTGACGTCCGGGTCCGCCTCTTTCGGGATCTGGACGTAGGCGATGAAGCCCGCGACCAGAATGAAGAGCAGCAACGACAGGACGGTGCGCGAGCGGTTCAGCGCCGCGTCGATCGGCGTCATCATCGCTGGGCCTCCGCGGGCTCGGCGTCGTCGCGGCTGACCCGCGGCGGGGTCGCCATCTCGTCAGGCTGTTCGTCGATCTTCGGGCCGGTCGTCTCCCGGAAATCCTCGGCCTGCACCGGACGGACGTCGGCGCCTTCGCCGACATATTCCTGGCCGACGCTGATGATGGTCAGCGTCGTCGGCAGGCCGGTCACCCACATGCCGTCGGCCGTGTCCTCCAGAATGTCGACCGGGTGAAAGACCACGCGGTCGTCGGCGTCCACGGCCTTCACCCCGACCTGGCCTGCGTCGTTCAGCGTCAGCACGGCGGGGCTTAGGAAATGGGCGAGGCGCTCGCGCGTCGGCAGGCGGACCGAGGCGGTGACCCCGTCGCGCAGGCGGAAATCGGCGTTGTCGATTTCGATCTCCACCTCGAAAGTGCGGGTCTGGTCTTCGGCCGTCGGCGCGATGCGGGAGATCGCGCCCCGGGCGCGCTGGCCGCTCAACAGGAAGACGTCGGCCTCCGCGCCTTCCTGCAACCGCTCGATCTCGCGCTCCGAGACCTGAACGGAGACCAGCATCGGATCGAGATCGACCAGCCGGATCAGGCCCGTGCCGATCGCGGCGAAATCGCCGATCTCCACCAACTGCTCCTCGACCACGCCGTCGAAGGGGGCTTCGATCGTGGTCTTGGAGAGCTCGACGCGGATGCGCTCCAGCTGCGCCTGAGCGGCCTCCAATTGAGCTGCGGCCTGGGCGCGGTTGGTCTCGGACTGAAAGCCCTTCTGGGAGAGCTTGTCGGCGGCGTTGAACTCGATTTCGCGCTGATTGACCAGCGCCTGCGCCTCGCGCAGCTGGGCCATCCGGTCGTCGGTGGCGAGGCGCACCACCTCCCGACCCTCTTCGACCTCGTCGCCCAACTCCACCGACACGTCGGTCACGCGGGCGGCCGTCTCCGCGCTCAACAGCGCACGGCGCTCGGCCATCGTGCGGCCGGTCAGCTGGATGAAGGCGCGCCGCGGTTCGGCGACGCTGTCATAGACCCGCACGGCCACCGCCTTGTCATCCGGCACGTTGGCTGGGGAGGGCGCCGGGGCTGGGGAGGGCGCAGGCTCGGAGGCCGGGGCGGAGGCGGCGTCCCTCCCTGTCCCCGCCGCACCGTCCGCGAGGGTGCGCTGATCCTCCAGATCTCCGGTCAATATCCAGGCCCCGGCCGCGACGGCGAGACAGACTGCGATGACCAGAGACGGGCGCAGGCCGCGCCGCTTCGGGCGCGCGTCGGCCTCGGCGGGGGCGCTCTTGCGCTCGGCCGCGCCGTCCTTGGGGGCGTCGTCTTTCGGGCTCATTCCGGGCTCACTCCGCCGCGTCGGCGTTCTGGGCGCGCGCGACGCGATCGATCAGCGCGGCCTTTTGGGTTTCGAGATAAGAGAGCGCCGCCTCGTAGACCGCGACGCCGAAGCCGTGGACGAAACGCGGGCCGTGCGGCGGACCGGCCCCTCCCGCGCAATCGGCCATATGGGCCAGCTTGTCGCGGTAAAAGCGGATCCGTTCGTCGATCAGCCGCTCCAATCGGGCGGGCGAAAGGTGATCGGCGAAGAACAGCATGAACAACAGATCGGACTTGTAGCGATCCTCCGCCGGCGCCCGGCCGAGCGCCTCGAGCAGCGCCTCGAAACCGTTCTCGTTCAACCGGTAGACTTTCTTGTCCGGCCGCTTGTCCTGCGCCTGTTCGGTGCAGTCGACGAGCCCGTCCTTGGTCAGCCTGTTGAGCGCCGGATAGATCGAGCCGAAGCCGCCCTCGGCGAAGTGGCTGAAAGGGCCGTCCTCGAAATGCTTGCGGATCTCGTAGCCTGTGGCCTCGCCCATCGCGAGGACTCCCAGGCAGGTCGTCTTAACGTCCATTGCGTCCCATCACGCGGCCTGCCGCGTTTTCCTCGATCCCGCCAACCATTCGGCGAGCCGGACAGGCCCTACGCGCCTTTCTTGGATATATCAAGTTACAATATATCGATCTGATACATGCGAGTCACGCATGACCGGCTTGCGATGGATGCATGGCGCGGCGCATGATGGCGGGAAGAAATACCTCAAAGACGCTCAAGAACGCGAAGTTCAGATGACCCGACCCGACCGCCTCGGCGCCGTGCGCCTGCTTTACTACGAACCGCTGGCGTCCCTTGGGTCGGCGATGACGGCCCAGCTCGCCGGCGAAGGGATGAAGCGGGTCCAGCACATCCACACCCTGGAGCGGTTGGAAGGCGCGCTGCGGACGGAGGATCCGCACGCGCTGCTGCTGGAGATGGACGTCCACGGGGACGACCTGATTCAATTGGTGCGACGGATTCGGCGCGGACGCGCGGGCCTCGACCCTTTCGTCGCCACGATCGCCTGCAAAAGCCAGGTGACGAGCGATCTCGCTCGGACCTACGCGGCCGCCGGTTTCGACCATGTGCTGAACAAGCCGCACTCTGCGGACACGGTGACGGCCCATCTGAAAGATCTGGCCGCGAAGCCCCGGCGCTTCATCGCGGCGAAAGGCTATGTCGGTCCGGACCGCCGGCGCGGCCCGCGCGATGCGAACCAATGCGGCGTGATGGACGTCCCCAACCGCATCGCGGCCGTGCTGGACGGCGCGCCGGTAGAGACCGAAGGCTACGCCGCCCGGATCACGGCGTGGCGCACGATGCTTTCAGACATTTCGGTCGTGTGACGCGGCGGCCGCGTCGGCGGTCAGTTGTCCTGGACTTCCTCAATCCACGGGATGGGCGCGACGGGGACGCCTTCCTCGTGCAGATCGCGCGCCTCCTCAAGGCTCGTCTTGCCGTAGATGCTGCGCGTCGCGCTTTCGCCGTAATGGATTTTGCGCGCTTCTTCTGCGAAGCGATCGCCGACGTTCTCTGAGGTCTTCTCGACATGGCGGCGAAAGGCGCGCAGCGTGTCGCGCATCTTATCGCGCGCTTGGGCGGCCTGTTCGGCTTTGGCGGCGGCGCGGCTTTCGGAGGTGGCGATGTTCGGCGCGCTCAGTGCGCGCTCAAGCTTCGAATCGCCGCAGATCGGGCATTCGATCCGGCGATTCTTCAAGTCTTTCTCGAATGTCGCGCTGTCGCGGAACCACCCTTCGAATTCATGGTCCTTGCTACAGCGAAGATTGAACGAGATCATCGTCTCAACCCTCCGTGCCGGCCCGCCTTCCCATGAAGCGCGACGCCGCATGGCCTCTTAAATGGCGGCCCCCGCCGGCGACGGCAAGTCGAAACGTGACGGATGCATGACGGACCCCCACGCGGCGCAAACCGCGCCTAGCCCCTGGATCGCCCGGTTTGAAGGCGCCGCGCCGCCCGACGGTCCGGTCCTCGATCTCGCCTGCGGCGGCGGTCGCCACGGCCGGCTGTTTCTCAAGCGCGGCCGCGCGGTCGTGTTCCTCGACCGCGATCTTTCGGGCGTCGCCGACCTCGCGGAGACGCCCGGCGCAGAGTTGATCGAGGCGGACCTTGAGGGCGGCGGGCCGTTTCCCCTCGCCGGTCGGAGCTTCGCGGCGGTCGCCGTGGTGAATTACCTGTGGCGGCCGATCCTGGCCGACATCGCCGGCGCGGTGCAACCGGGCGGCCTTCTGCTTTACGAGACCTTCCTGATCGGCAACGAGGCGTTCGGCCGTCCGAAGAACCCGGACTTCCTGCTGCGCGAGGGGGAGTTGGCGACTCTGGCCGCGGCGCACGGCTTCGAGGTCCTCGACCTCTTCGAAGGCCGCGTCGAGACGCCGTCCGGCCCGGCGATGAAGGGCCGAATGGCGGCGCGGAAGGGGTGAGCGGAAGGGGTGAGCGGAAGGGGGAGCGGGCCGGCCGTCCGCAGCAGGGTCGTCCTCAAAAGAAAGGCGAAGCGCCGGGCCGTCGAGATCCCCTCCCTCCGCTTCGCGTCGGTCGAGGCGACAGGCCGTTGAGCTGCACGCTCGCCGGCGCGCCGGGGATCAGGCGCTACTCCGCCGCCAGGTCCTTGCGGCCCGGCGCGTCATAGGGCCGGTCGTTGTTGAGGGACGGGACCATGCCGCGCACGCGCTCGACCTCGGCGAGGTCGATCTCCGCGAGGGCGTAGCCCGGCTCTTCGCCGGCGTCGGCCAGCACCTCGCCCCACGGGGCGACGATCAGCGCGTGGCCGTAGGTCTCGCGCCCGTCCTCATGAACGCCGGTCTGAGCCGGGGCCATGAGGAAGCAGCCGTTCTCGATCGCCCGGGCGCGCAGCAGGATATGCCAGTGCGCCTGCCCGGTCTTGCGCGTGAAGGCGGCGGGCACGGCCAACATCTTGGCGCCGGCCTTGGCCAGATCTCGGTACAGATGCGGGAAGCGCACGTCGTAGCAGACCGTCATGCCGAAACCGCCCCACGGGGTGTCGACCAGCTCCGCATGCTCGCCGGGGCGATAGCCGTTGCTTTCGCGATAGCTCTCGCCGCCCTCAAGGTCGACGTCGAACATGTGGATTTTGTCGTAGCGCCCGCGGATTTCGCCCTTGGGATCGATCATGAAGCCGCGGTTGGCCAGTCGCTCGTCGTCGGCGCGCTTGATCGCCATTGAGCCCACGTGAAGCCACACGCCGAGATCGCGCGCCAGCGCGCGGAACCCCGCAAGGCTCTCATCCTCTTCCTCAAGCCGGGCGGCCGCGACAGCGTCCTTGCGGCGCACCTGCATCAGGTTCACCACCTCGGGCAGGCCGATCAGCTCGGCGCCCTCGGCCGCCGCGCGGCGCACCAGATCGGAGGCCAACTCCAGATTGCGCGCCGGATCCGTCGTCGAGCAGAGCTGACAGGCGGCGATCTTGAGCGTCGTCCCGCTCACGCCGCGCTCTCCAGCAGGCGATCGAGCTCGCCCTTCTCCTCAAGCGCCATCAACTCGTCGCAGCCGCCGACATGCCGGCCGTCGATGAAGATCTGCGGCATGGTGGTCGCCCCGCCGGAGCGCTCGACCATCTCGTCCTTGCGGCCTTCCTCTTCCCAGACGTCATACTCGACGAAGTCGACGGACTTCTTGCCGAGCAGCTTCTTCGCCTTGAAGCAGAAGCCGCACATCGGGCGGGTGTAGACTTCGACATGCGCCATAGCGCGGTACTCCATTGTCGGATGAGAGCGATGATGTCCGCGCACGATATAGGCAACGAGCGACGAATGCCAACCGGGAGGGCGTCGCTTCAGCCCCTGCCGGGACGCACCACCCGGGCGAGCGCCAGCAGGTCGACCGACGCGGCCCCGGCCCGTTTCAGCGCCTTGGCGCAGGCCTCCGCCGTAGCGCCGGTGGTGTAGACGTCGTCGATCAGCAACACCCGCGCCCCCTGGATCGCCGGGCGCCGCGCCGGGCGCACGGCGAAGGCGCCGGCGACGTTGCGCTCGCGGCCCTTCGCCGAAAAGGCGCCCTGGCTCGGCGTGTCGCGGGTGCGCTGCAGCAGGTCGAGGACGGCGGGCCGAGCGCAGATCCGACTGAGCCGCTGGGTCAGCAGTCCCGCCTGATTGTAGCGCCGCCGCCACAGCCTTTTCGGGTGGAGCGGCACCGGGGCGATCACGTCGGCCGTCGCCAGCAGCTCCGTCCCGCTGCGCGCCATCCAGGCGGCGAGCGTCGGCGCCAGATCCGTGCGGTCCCCGTGCTTGAAGTCGAGCAGCATGGATTTGCTCGCCTCGTCGTAGGCGAAGACGGCGCGCGCGCGCTCGAAGGCGGGCGGTCGGGCGAGACAGGCGCCGCATTTGACCGGTTCGCCGAAATCCAACTCGAACGGATAGCCGCATTGGACGCACAGCGGCTCCTCTAGGAAGGACACGCGTCCCCAGCACTCCGGGCACAGCACCCCTTCCGCGCCGACCACGACGCCGCAGCCCGCGCAGCGCGGCGGCAGCGCGCCGTCCTTCACAGCCTGCGCCGCGCCCTTGAGCGCCGTCGTCAGCCGGCCGATCAGAGCCGGCGATCCGGGCGCGCGCGAGATCTCCATCAGGCGTCGGCCGGCGCGCGGGCGCCCGGATCCGGCGCGAAATCCGGGAAGGTCAACGTGCCGTCGCGTTCGATCTGGCGGATCAATTCGATCTCCCAATCGAGATAGGCCTGCATCGCCGCCTCGACGCCGTCCTCCAGGTCGTACGGCCGCTCATAGACGTCGCGGTCGGGGTCGGAGAGCGGGTTCTTCAACCCCGTCTCGATCGGCCGCCCGGCCGCCCGCCATCCGGCCAGCCCGCCGCGCAGCACGCGCACCCGGTGGACGCCGCGCTGCGTCAGGTCGTTCGCCGCGAGCCGGGCGGTTCGCTCGTCCGTCGCGGTGAGCACGATCAGCCGCGCGTTGGCGAGCGCGCCCAGATCGTCGGCCAGGCTGACCCGCGCGGCGAAGCGCGCGCCGGGCACGTGGCCGCGCTTGTGCTGCAGGCTGGTCGACAGGTCGAGGATGGGGACGTCGTCGCCGAGTTCGGCGAGCGCGTCGGCGTCGATGAAACTCTGCGCGAAATGCTCCAGTTCCGGGACGCAGGGCCGGGCCGGTCCGCTTTCAAGGGCCTCGCCGAACGCCTCCACACCGCCGTCCAACACATAGACCTCGGGCCAGCCCATCTGGATCAACCAACTGGCCGTCATCGGCGCGCGGACCTGCTCCGCGTCGACCAGCACGATGCGCGCGCCCAGCACGCCGACATAGCGGTCGGTCGCCTGCACCAACTGTCCCCCCGGGGCGTTGCGCGCCCCGCGGGGGCGGCCGGCTTCGAACTCGGCCGGGTCGCGGACGTCGAGCAGGTAGGTCGTGCGGTCCGTCTCGCGCTGCATGCGCTCCAACTCGGCCGGCGTCACGGCCGGGGCGCGGAAGCGCTCGGCCACGCGCCGGGCGGCGCGCTTCGCCCACGCCTGCGCCTCGGCGTCCGGGGCGGGGGCCTGGCGGCTCTCGCCTCGCTCCAGCGCGAAACCTGCCAGATGCCATCCCATCGTCCCGTTCTTCAGCGCGAAGACCGGGTTCTCCAGACCGGCGTTGATCAGCGACTGCGCCCCGATGATCGAGCGGGTGCGCCCGGCGCAATTGACCACCACGGTGGTCCGGGCGTCGGGGGCTAGGGCGCGCACCCGCCAGACCAGCTCCGCCCCCGGCGCGTCGACCCCGCCGGGGATGTTCATCAAGCGGTATTCCGCCATCGGCCGACTGTCCAGGATCACCAGATCCTCCCGGGCGTCCAGCTTCGCCTTCAACTCCTGCGCGCTCAGATGCGGGGTTCCGAAGCGGTGCTCGACATACTCGCCGAAGACCTTGGAGGGGACGTTGACGCCGCTGAACAGCTCGTAGCCGGCCGCCGCCCAGGCCGCCACGCCGCCCTCCAGGATCGAAAGATCCGTATAGCCGGCGAGCGCCATCACCTGAGCGGCGCGCTCCGCCAGGCCGTCGGCGTCGTCCATCAGGACGATCGGCGCGGACTTGCGCGGAATCAGCGCGCGCAGCCAGAGCTCCAAGCGGCTGAGAGGCAGGTTCACGGCGCGCAGCAGGTGGGCTGCGCCGAAGACCCCTTCCTCTCGCACGTCGATCGGCGCCAGCTCGCGCTCGCCGCGATCGGCGGCCGTCAGCGCGTCGTGCAGCGCGGCGGCCGAAAGGCTGGCCGGGGTCATGCGGCCGGCTCTCCGGCCAGCGCGCGCACGCGCTCTTCCATGGGCGTCACATCGGGATGCCCGCCGAACAGGGCCGTCGTCCCCGCCTCCTGATCGAACTTCAGCCGGGCGTCCAATCGATGCAGGGCCAGGCCGTACATGTGCAGATGCATCTGCACTTCGTCTCCGCGCATGTGGATCGAATGGATGTCCTCGCCGGTCATTGCGACGCCGGTCCCGCGCTCGACCGTCCGTTCCTCGACAAATTCGAGCGCGCCGCGCCCCGGTTCCGAGCCGTCGTCGGTGCGACGGTAGAATTTGTTGCGCTCCTGGCCCCGCACGCCGACGACGCAGGCCCAGGTGGTGTGGTTGTGCGGCGGCGTGTCCTTGGCCCCCGTCCCTCGGTTGAGATAAAGCGCGTAGGTCTCGTCCGGCTCCATCCACAGACGGAACAGCCGATCGCCCGTGCCGTCTTCCGGGGCGGGGAAATCCGCTTCGGGGAAAAGCTCAGTCTGGGCGCCGAGGCGCACCAGCGCGTCCCGGATGCGGCCAAGCCGGGCGCGCTCCGGCCCCCCGTCCGCCTCGATCGCCTTGATTTGCGCCACCGTCTGCGCGACCGCGGCGGCCCGGACCCTTTCAGTCGTCTCGCCGTCGTCTCGGGCGTCGCTCATTGCGGTTCTCCCTGTCGTCCTCCACCCGCCGCCGTCGAGTTTAGGCCTAAGCCCGGCGCCCGCTCAAGGCGGCGTTCGGATCGAGCCGAGGGGACGACGAAAGACTTTGCGCTCGCCGCGCCGCCTCGCCATATTCCGCGGCATGACGGAGGATGCGCGCCTGTTCGACACCGCCCTGCTGGCCCGCCGCCGGGATCGCGCGGCCGCGCGCGACGAGGCGGCCGAGTTCCTGTTCCGCGAGGCGGCGGACCGGTTGGCAGACCGGTTGCTCGACATGAACCGCGCCTTTCCGACGGTCCTCGAAGTCGGCTGTCGCAAGGGCGCCTTGGCTGAGGTTTTGCCCGAGAAGACGGGCGTTGAGACCCATATCGGGCTCGATCTGTCGCCGGCGATGGCGCGGGCGGCGCGGGGCGCGCGGGCCAAGAGGAGGCCGCTTACGGCGGTCGCCGATCCGGCCTGGCTGCCGGTTCGCGAAGGGACGGTCGATCTCGCGATTTCGTCGCTGGCGCTGCATTGGGTCGACGATCTGCCCGGCGCGCTCATTCAGATGAACCGGGCGTTGAAGCCGGACGGGCTGATGTTGGCGGCGGTGCTGGGCGGCGATACGCTGGCCGAATTGCGCGCCGTGATGGTGGAGGCGGAAAGCCGCGTCTCCGGCGGGGCCGCGCCGCGGGTCGCGCCGACCTTGGCGCTGCAGGATGCGGGCGCGCTGATGCAGCGCGCGGGCTTCGCCTTGCCGGTGGTCGATTTCGATCGGCTCACGGTGACCTACGAGACCTTCTTTCATTTGGCGGCCGACCTGCGGGCGATGGGCGAGACGGCGGCGCTGGCGCAGGCGCCGCGCGGCGCGCCGCCGCGCGCCCTGTTTCAAGAGGCCGCCGCGCTGTACGCCGCGCGTCACGCAGGCGCGGACGGTCGGATCGAAGCGACCTTCGACATCGTTTATCTGCACGGCTGGGCGCCGCACGAGAGTCAGCAGAAGCCCCTGCGTCCGGGGGCGGCGACCAACCGCCTCGCCGACGCGCTCGGCGCGGTCGAACGCCCCGCCGGGGATAAGGCGGCCCCAGCCCAAGAGGCGATCTCTGACAGGAAGGGACGCGCATGACCCAAGTCGCCCCGCCAAGCAGGCCCGACATCAAGGCGCTGCGCGTCGTCGGCGCGGCGTTGCGCTATATGGTCGAGACCAGGCGCGACCTGCTGATGATCGCCACGCCGCCGGTGATCGCGCTGGCGATCGTGGAGACGCTGGTGCGTCTGGCCGTGCCGGACAGCGCCGGCGCGCCGATGCCGGGCGAAGCGGCGCAGATGGAGCCGGCAGCGCTGACGGCCACGCTGGCGCTGTTGCTGTTGAATCTGATCTTCTACGTCATGTTCGCCGTCGCCTGGCACCGCAAATACCTGGTGCCGCAAGAAAGCGTGACCGTCGCCGGGGCCTTGAAATGGCGGCGGGAGAAGACGCTTTTCCTGCTGCGCGTGATCGCGATCTTCGCGATTGCGGGCGTCGGGCTGGTGCTGGTCGTGCTGGTCTCGCAGATGCTGGCGGGCGGCTCCAACGCGGGCGCGACGGTGGGCGGCGCGCTCGCCGCGTTGGCGTTTACGGTGGTGTTCGCGCGGCTGTCTCTCGTTCTGCCGGCGATGGCGACGGGGCGGGAGGACTTTCGCATCGCCGACGCCTGGCGGGCCAGCAAGGGCAACGCGCTGGGGATGTTCCTGATCCTGCTGCTGCCGACGCTGTTCGCGCTGGCGGTCAGCATGCCTGTGGCGCTGCTGGCGCTCGGGCTCGGCTCCGCCGGCCTGTTGGAGACGGCGACCGGCTACGCGCTGCTCGCCCTGTTCGGCCAGGCGGCGAATTACCTCGTAATCGCGCTCACCGTCTCCAGCTTGTCGATCGCCTATGAGCAACTGGCGCCGGCGCCGCCCACAAGGTCCGTTCAGTCGTAAGGCCTCCCGTCCTTCTTGAAGAAGCGCAAAACGCCGTCGCGGCGCACGGCGTGAAGGTCGACGTCCGGGTAGTGCGCGACTTCGTCCCTATGCCGCGAGCCGATCTCCAGGAGGCGCAACGGCCGATCCGTTCGGTTGCCCACCGCGTGGCCGTCCGGCCGGCCGGACCGGAACCCGGCGCACTCGCCCGCCTGCAGTTCGACCTCGCCGGCGTCGGTCGCAAGCGTCGCCGTCCCCTCAAGGACGAAGACGAACTCGTCCTCGGTCTCGTGCCAGTGGCGCAGCGCCGTCCAGGCGCCGGGGGCCAACTCGGTCAGATGCACGCCGAACTGCGTGAGCCCGAAGACGTCGCCGAGCGAGGCCTTCGCCCGCCCGTCGCACAGCGCCCGGAAAGCCTCCGGGTAGGCGGCGGAACCGACCCGCGGCGTCACGGCGGCGGAGTCGATCTTGAGGGGCTTCTCGCTTGAATCGCTCATCGCAATAGCCTTTCTTAACGCATCCGCGCGGACGCCTCTGTTATGATGATCGGCCGCATCCGACGCCAGGAGAAAAAATGGCCTTCCCGCCCGGCTTCTTGGACGACATCCGCGCCCGCATCTCGCTGGTCGGGCTGGTGGGGCGGCGCGTCCAGTTGAAACAGAAGGGGCGCGGCGACTGGTGGGGGATTTCGCCCTTCACCAACGAGAAGACGCCGAGTTTCCACGTCGTCGAGGACAAGGGTTTCTTCCATTGCTTCTCGACCGGCGAGCACGGCGATCATTTCTCCTGGCTGATGAAGACCGAGGGGCTGCAGTTCCCCGAAGCGGTCGAGCGGCTGGCCGAGGAGGCGGGCCTGGAGGTTCCCAAGGCGAGCCCGCAGGAGCGCGAGCGCGCCGAGAAGCGCAAGAGCCTCTATGAAGTCATGGGTTTCGCGGTCGCGTGGTATGAGCGCCAGCTGCGCGCGCCCGCCGGGCGCGAGGCGCTCGCCTATCTGCGCGGCCGGGGATTGAGCGAGGAGACGATCGCGCGCTTCTCGCTCGGCTACGCGCCGGGCGATAAGGCGACGTTGAAAGAGGACGCGGAGAAGGCGGGGATCCCGCTGGATGCGCTGATCGAGGTCGGCCTCTACCGCAAGGGCGACGCCGGCCGGCCCGCCTATCCGCTGTTTCGCGAGCGGGTGATGTTTCCGATCGCCGACGCGCGCGGACGCTGGATCGCCTTCGGCGGCCGCTTCATGGGCGACGCCAAGGCCAAGGGGATCGGGAAATACATCAACTCTCCCGACACGGCCCTGTTCGACAAGTCACGCACGCTGTTCAATCTGGGCGAGGCGCGCGAGGCGGCGCGGCAGGAGAAGACCGATCTCCTGGTCGCGGAAGGCTATATGGACGTGATCGCGCTGGCCCAGGCCGGATTCGACGCGGCTGTCGCCCCGCTCGGGACCGCGGTGACGGAGGAGCAGATCGCGCTGCTCTGGCGCGCGGCGGACGAGCCGGTGATGTGCCTCGACGGGGACGAGGCCGGCGGGCGCGCGGCGCTGCGCGCGGCCGAACGCGCCATGCCGCAGCTGGCGCCGGGCAAGAGCCTGCGCTTCGCCTTCCTGCCGCCGGGCGAAGACCCGGACAGCCTGATCGCGCGCGACGGCGCGGCGGCGATGCGCGCCGTCGTCGAGGCGGCGAAGCCGTTGAGCCAGGTCTTGTGGGAATCGGAGCGCGACCGCGGCCCCTACGACACGCCGGAGCGCCGCGCTGATCTGGAAAGCCGCCTCAAGCGACTCGCCGGCGGGATCGAGAACGAGACCGTCAAGAAACAGTATTTCCGAGCTTTCAACGATCGCCTGTGGGAGCTGGCGCGCCGCCAGCAGCGCCCGGCGCACAAGGGTCCGGGCGGCCGCGGTGGATGGGCCGGCGGTCCTGGGGGCCGGTCGGGTCGCGGGGGGCGTCCCAGCTTTCCGCCGTCGAGCGCGCCGCACGCGGCGGAACCGATGGGGCGGGCGTTGATGGGCCAAGCGCAAGGCCTGTCGCGTCGCCAGCAGCAGGTGGCGTTGGCGACGCTCGCCAATCATCCCAGCCTGATCGAGGAGTTCGACGAGGCGCTGGACCGCTTCACCTTCGACGCCGACCTTGACAAAGTCAGGCGCGGCTTACAAAAACTCGCGGCTTCGGGGGGGCCGCTTGATTCGACAGCCGTGCGCGACCACTTCATGCAGGTCGGGGACGAAAGCGCCCTGCGTCTCGTGGGGGATGCGCGCCTCTATCAGTTGGCGAGGCAGGCGCGCCCGGAGGCGCCGCTCGACGAAGCGCGGGCGGCGCTGGATCATATATTGTTGATCAGAACCCAGGGGGCGCTGCGCTCGGAGGTCGTGCGCTCCCTGCGGCTCGCGTCGAGCGGCGCGGGCGACGGAGAGACGACGGGCGCGGAAGGCGCGAAAGGCGCGATCGGTCTTGAGGCGTTGGAGGCGCGCCGCCAAGCTTTGTGGCGCGACGTCGATGCGGGCGAAGCGGCGCTGGGCCGCGGGGTGCTTGACGAGGATGAGTGACGCCGGCGGCGCGACGTGCGCGCTCAAACGGCGGCCCGAGATTTTTAAGGATCTGGCAGGCGATGGCGAGCAAGTCTGAAGCGAAAGAGGCCCCGGAACAGAGCGAAGAGCAAGGCGGCGACGGCCCGCTGCTCGACGACAGCAACTCGGCGGTCAAGAAGCTTCTGCAAAAGGGTAAAGAGCGCAGCTTCATCACGATCGACGAGCTGAACGCCGCGCTGCCGCAGGATCAGGTCTCCTCCGAACAGATCGAAGACGTGATGACCATGCTGAACGACATGGGCATCAACGTGATCGAGAACGAGGAGGAGGCCGAGCAGGACAAGGGTGAGGACGAAGAGGCGTCCGAGACCGGCACGGCCGTCGCCGGCAACATCGCCGACGACGACGTCGGGCGGACCGACGATCCGGTGCGCATGTATCTGCGCGAGATGGGCTCGGTAGAGCTGCTCTCGCGCGAGGGCGAAATCGCCATCGCCAAGCGCATCGAGGCCGGCCGCGAGAAGATGATCGGCGCGCTGTGCGAAAGCCCGCTGACCATGCGCGCCATCAGCCAGTGGCACGATATGCTGGTCGAGGGCCAGATTCTGCTGCGCGACGTGATCGATCTGGACGCCACCATGTCCTCCGGCCCCGACGCTGACGACATGGAGGACGCCGAGGAGGAGCTGGCCGAGGTCGACCCCGAGGTCGCCGGCCCCGAGACGGTGGAAAAGGTCGAGGAGAAGAAGAAGGAAGAGGCCGAGGAGGCCAAGGCCCCGGCTGCGAAGAAGGCCGAGGCCAAGAAGCCGGAGCCGGAAGCGGGCGAAGAGGCCGCCGGCGACGAGGGAAGCGACGGCGAAACCGATGGCGAGGACGACGAGGACGACGCCCAGAACCTATCCCTCGCCGCGATGGAGCAACAGCTGAAGCCGCAGGTCCTTGAGACCTTCGAACAGATCGCCTCCACCTACACCAAACTTCAGCGCGCCCAGGACAAGCGCCTCGTCGCCTTGCAAAAAGGCGAAGAGCCGAGCCGCTCGACCGAGCGCACCTACGAGACGCACCGCAAGAACCTCATCACGCTGATGGAGGAGGTGCGCCTCAACAACAACCGGATCGAACAGCTGGTCGAGGAACTCTATGGCGTGAACCGCCAGCTGGTGCAGCTGGAAGGGCAGATCCTGCGCCTCGCCGTCGACTGCAAGATCGACCGCGAGGAGTTTCTGAAGAATTACTACGGGCGCGAGCTCGATCCCAGTTGGCTCG
This sequence comes from Marivibrio sp., assembly GCF_040218065.1. Taxonomy (NCBI): domain Bacteria; kingdom Pseudomonadati; phylum Pseudomonadota; class Alphaproteobacteria; order Rhodospirillales; family Aestuariispiraceae; genus Marivibrio; species Marivibrio sp. The sequence continues at coordinate 178,253 of NZ_JAVJQE010000001.1, forward strand.
AGGACATGGCCGACGCGTCCAACGCGTGGGCGAAGTTCGCCGCGAAACACGCCGTCAAAGTCGAGGAGCTGCGCGCCGGCGTCGCGGAAGTCGTGGCCCAGACCGGCATGCCGCTGGCCGAGTTCCGGCGCATCTGCTCCACCGTCCAGCAGGGCGAGCGCGAGGCGAGCCGCGCGAAAAAGGAGATGGTCGAGGCCAATCTGCGTCTCGTGATCTCGATCGCGAAGAAATACACCAACCGCGGCCTGCAGTTCCTGGACCTGATCCAGGAGGGCAACATCGGCCTGATGAAGGCGGTCGATAAGTTCGAATACCGCCGCGGCTACAAGTTCTCGACCTACGCCACCTGGTGGATCCGGCAGGCCATCACCCGCTCGATCGCCGATCAGGCGCGCACCATCCGCATTCCGGTGCACATGATCGAGACGATCAACAAGCTGGTGCGCACCAGCCGCCAGATGCTGCACGAAATCGGGCGCGAGCCCGCGCCGGAGGAACTCGCCGAGAAGCTCCATATGCCGCTCGAGAAGGTGCGCAAGGTCCTCAAGATCGCCAAGGAGCCGATCAGTCTCGAGACGCCGATCGGCGACGAGGAGGACAGCCATCTGGGCGACTTCATCGAAGACAAGAACGCCGTCCAGCCGCTCGACGCCGCGATCCAGGCCAACCTGCGCGAGACCACGACCCGAGTGCTCGCCAGCCTGACCCCG